>CAZTSJ010000036.1:0-5621 GCA_964616875.1 uncultured Bordetella sp.
TCGCTGTACCGCGAACAGCCGGGGCCCAGCGGCCAGACCGCGCTGGGCGATTTGATGACCCGCACGCGTTCCGGCCACGGCGAGTATTTCGCCGCCGCCGCGGCGCTGCTGCTGCGCGCAGCCGGCATTCCGTCGCGCTACGCCACCGGCTACGCCGTGATGGAGCACAGCGCTCTGGAGGATGCCTACGTGGTGCGCAGCCGCCACAGCCACGCCTGGACGCGCGCCTGGGTCGGCGGCCGCTGGATCGATCTGGACACCACGCCGCCCGACTGGTTCGCCGAAGAGGCGAGCCAGGCCCCCTTCTGGCAGGGGCTTGCCGACCTCGCGCGCTGGGCGGGCTTCCGCTGGATCACGCGCGAGGAAATCAGCATCGGCGATGCCTGGTACGGCGTGCTCGTCGTCCTCGCCCTGATCCTGGGTTGGCGCATGTTTGGTGGCCGGCGCATTTCGCGCCCGGGCGGCGCCGCGACCGCTCTCGCAAGGCAACGCTATCCTGGTGAGGACTCCGAGTTCTATGCGGTCGAAAAATCGCTCTCCGCCCGTTCGCCCGGCGAAACCCATGCCGCGTGGATAAAACGAATCGCCGCCCAGCTTCCCGCGCAGGCAGCAGATCAGATTCAGGCTGCACTTCAGCTGCACCAGCGCTACCGCTTCGATCCGGACGGAATCACGGCCACTGAACGCAACCAGCTGCGCGAACTCTGTCGCTCCATCGCCGTTCCCCGCAGCACCGCATGACGCGAACGTTTCTAGCGTTGCTGTTGGTCGCAATTCCAATCCTGAGCGCCGCCCAGTCCGACGCGCGGGTCGTCAAGCCCGAAGTCAGGGTGGGAGATAGCTGGACCTATCGCGGCACGAACATCCTAGGGCCCGGTACTGCCGAGCACGAGTCGCGAGTCAGCTTTGTCGATGACAAGGTGATTCTGCTGGTATCCACCCGCAAGGGCGACGGCGAGGAATTCGACTCCTCGTGGACCCCCGAATGGAACGCCGTGACGTCCTATACCGGATTGATGTTTCGGCCCCACACGGGAATATTTCGCTTTCCGTTGCGTGTCGGTGACAAACACTCGGTCAAGTTCGCGACATTGCAGCTGCGGGGAAACACCGTCATGACCCATTCGACAGGATCGGCGACGGTCGTCGGCTGGGAAACGATCGAGGTCCCCGCAGGCAAATTCCGCGCGATCAAGGTGGAGCAGGAAAGCTCGGTCCAGCCGTTAGACGGCTCGCGCGCCCTCCAGCAGCAGGCCACTTATTGGTACGTCCCCGAAGTCAGACGTTGGGTGAAATTCCAGTTCGCAGTCCCGGAGGTCAGGCGCAGCGAGGAGCTGCTCTCCTACAAGCTCAATGAAGACTGACTACTTACGCGGCGCCGCCGACCTAATCGCCGCGGCGCGATCGGCAGACTGCTTCGCTTCGGCGCTCTTGTTCTGCTTGGCGTAAATCGCGGACAACTTCTCCAGCGTCACCGCCACGTCGCGATGCTGCCCGCCAAGCGCCGCGACCCGGATTTCCAGCGCGCGCTTCAGCAAAGCCTCGGCAGCCGCGTTTCCGTCGCGAGCAGCGTAGACATCCGCGAGTCCCTGCAGCGCCGCCGCCATGCGCGGGTGGTCGCGATCGAGGGTATTCTCGAAGATCTCGATGGTGCGCTTGTACAGGACTTCGGCCGTGTCGTATTCGCCTCGCCGCACGTGCAGCGAAGCCAGTCCGGCCAACGAGCGTGCCATCAGCGGGTGATCGCGGTCGCGCAATTCGTCGACCACCGCGATCGCCCGCTTGTACAGGGGTTCGGCCGCGTCGTACTGGCCTTTCTCCCGGTAGATCGCCGCCAAGCCGATCAGGGTGACGGCCAGCTGGTTGATCGAAGAGGCGGCCTGGTTGCCCTTCAAGGCTGCCTGGGAACGATCCGGAGCCATGATCTTTTCCCTGATCGCCAGAGACCTCTTGTACAGGGCCTCGGCCTCGGTGAATTTGCGCTGATCGCGGTACAGCTCGGCCAGACCGAGGAGCGTACTGGCGACGTCGGGATGCTCGGCACCGTGTGCAGTCTCCCTGAGTGCCAGCGCCCGTTTGAACAGGGGTTCGGCCGCCGCATACTGGGCTTGCGCCGTGTACAGCTGCGCCAGATTATTGAACGACTGGCTCAGGGCGCCCGGATCGGGGTTGCGGGCGCCCTCCCTGATCGCCAGCGATCGCTTGTAGAGCGGCTCGGCCGCCGCGAATTGGCCCTGCGCCCGGTAGATCTCCCCTAGCCGGTTGAGCGAGGCGGCCACCGAGGGATGGCTGGGGCCGCGCTCGCGTTCAGCGAGTTCCAGCGCCTTCTTCGCAACCACCACGCCGGCATCGAACTTGCCTTCGAAAAACAGGTTCGCGGCTTCCTGATTCAGCGCTTTCCATTCGTCGCTCGGCGCCGCACCCTTTCCCTGGCCCAGAACGGCAGCGGGGCCGCCGAGCAGCAGGAAAAAGCTACAAATTGCGGCGAAGAACGTTTTCATTGGGACGCCTGAGATTGGTGCCGGCTGACGGGATCGAACCGCCGACCTTCGGTTTACAAAACCGTTGCTCTACCAACTGAGCTAAGCCGGCCCTGCGGGAAAGGAGTCTACTACTTGATGCGGCGCAGCTGCGGCTTGCCGCCGGTGGGCTTGGTGGGTTCTGTGGGGGCTGCGCCGGCGATGCTCAGCGGTGCCGGCAATGGAGTGGGGCCCGCTTCGTTGGACGAAGCGCCGTTCGCGGGTTCCTTCTCGGCCTCGGTCTGCAGCGCTGGCTTCGTGGAGTCCACTTCGAAGGTCATGCCCCGGTTGGTCTCGCGCGCGTAGAGCGCGTGCACGCAGGTCACCGGCACCGAGATCTGCCGCGCGACGCCGGCGAAGCGGGCGGAGAATTCGATCAGCTCGTTGCCCATCTGCAGCTTGTGCACCGCCGAGGGCGAGATGTTGAGGACGATTTCGCCGTTTTTCACGTACTCCGAGGGCACCTGCGAGCGCGAATCCACCGTCACAGCCAGATGTGGCGTGAAGCCGTTGTCCACGCACCACTCGTAGAGCGCGCGCAACAGGTACGGCTTGGTGGAAATTTCGGCGTTTGCCATAACTCTACTTGCGCATTACCTTTTCGGAGGGCGTAAGGGCTTCGATGAACGCCGGGCGCGAGAAAATGCGCTCGGCGTACTTCATGAGCGGCGCGGCCGGCTTGCCGAGCTTGATGCCGTAGCGGTCCAGGCGCCACAGCAGGGGTGCGATGGCGATATCGAGCATGGTGAAGTCGTCGCCCAGCATGTGCTTGGTCTTGGTGAAGATCGGCGCGAGCTGCACCAACTGGTCGTGCACCTGCGCCTTGGCGCGGTCGACCTGCTTTTCCTTGCCCGACTCGAGCGTCTCGATCTGCGAGAAGAGTTCCACTTCCATGTTGAAGAGCGCGAGTCGGGCGCGCGCCCGCATCACCGGGTCGGCGGGCATGAGCTGCGGGTGCGGGAAGCGTTCGTCGATGTACTCGTTGATGATGTTCGACTCGTACAGGACCAGGTCGCGCTCGACCAGCACCGGCAGGCGGTTGTAGGGATTCATCACCGCGATGTCTTCGGGCTTGTTGTACATGTCCACGTCGATGACCTGGAAGTCCATGCCCTTTTCGTAAAGCACGAAGCGGCAGCGATGGCTGAATGGACAGGTGGTGCCGGAATACAGTTGCATCATGGTGCGGGATTCCCAGACAGAGAAAAAAGCCGGGCGGAGCCCGGCTTTTGATGATTCAGGGGCGACGCTACTTCACGTCCTTCCAGTATTCCTTCTTCAGCGCGTAGGCGAGGATGAAGAGGATGCCCAGCACGAACAGCACCACGATGCCGATGCGCTTGCGGTCGTTGGCGGCGGGCTCGCCTACAAAGACGAGGAAGTTCACGAGATCCCGTACCGTGGTGTCGTATTGCACGGTGTTCTGCGTGCCCTGCGAAATCTGGCTCCAGTTGTACTCGGTGGGGCCGTGGTTCTTGCCCGGCACGACCTCCAGCGCCCGCTCGCCCTGCAGGGACCAGAGCGCATGCGGCATCGCCACCTGCGGAAACACCGCGTTGTTCCAGCCGGTGGGCGAAGCGGAGTCGCGGTAGAAGCCGCGCAGATAGGTGTAGAGCCAGTCGGCGCTGCGCGAGCGGCCGATCACCGTGAGATCCGGCGGCGCGGCGCCGAACATCGCCTTGCCGTCGGCCGCCGTGAGCGCGACTTTCATGGTGTCGCCAACCTTGGCGTCGGTGAAAATCAGGTTGTCGCGGATCTGCGCCTCGGTGAGCCCCAGGTCGGTGAGCCGGTTGTAGCGCATGTATTGCGCGCCGTGGCAGTTGAGGCAGTAATTGACGAAGGTGCGCGCGCCGGCCTGCAGGCTGAGCAGATCCCGCGGATCGATCGGCGCAGGGTCGAGCCGGTAGCCGGCCTCGGAGGCCCATGCCGCAAGCGGCATCAATAGCAACGTGAGCGGCGTCGTGATCACTACGGCGGGCAGGAAGAGCAGCGCGACTAGCAGCTTTTTCATGGCGCGCCTCACATCGTCACCCGGTCGGGTTCGGGCTTGCATTTGTCGATCGCCGTATACCAGGGCATGAGGATGAAGAACGCGAAGTAGAGCAGCGTGAAGACCCGCGCCGCCACCGTGGCGACGTCGGCGTTGCCGAGCCAGGGCCCGAACTGCCCCCACACCGTGACGGGCTCGGTGCCGAGGTAGCCCAGCACGAGGAAGGTGACGACGAAGATCGCCAC
This sequence comes from uncultured Bordetella sp., assembly GCA_964616875.1. Taxonomy (GTDB): domain Bacteria; phylum Pseudomonadota; class Gammaproteobacteria; order Burkholderiales; family SG8-39; genus RBG-16-66-20. Next base: position 4,755 of record CAZTSJ010000036.1, read on the forward strand.
CGCGCTCTTGAACAGCACGCCGCGATAGCGGATCGACTTCACCGGACTGCGGTCGAGCCAGGGCAGTAAAAACAGGATCAGGGTCGACAGGCCGAACAGGGCCACGCCAGGGAACTGCGAGTTGAACATCGGCGGCACCGCGCGCAGAATCGAGTAGTAAGGCGTGAAGTACCAGAGCGGCGCGATGTGCGCGGGGGTCTTCAGCGGATCGGCCGGAACAAAATTGTTGTACTCGAGGAAGTAGCCGCCCATCTCCGGCACGAAGAACATGACCGCGCAGAACAGCATCATGAACACGACCGCGCCGGCGATGTCCTTGACCGTGTAGTACGGATGGAACGGAATGCCGTCGAGCGGATGGCCGTCGGGGCCTTTTTTCTTCTTGATCTCGACGCCGTCCGGATTGTTGGAGCCGACGTCGTGCAGCGCCAGGATGTGCGCCGCCACCAGCCCCAGCAGCACCAGCGGGACCGCGATCACGTGCAGCGCGAAAAAGCGGTTCAGCGTCGCATCGCCCACCACGTAGTCGCCGCGGATCCAGAGCGCCAGGTCCGGCCCGATGAACGGGATGACGGCGAACAGATTCACGATCACCTGCGCTCCCCAGTACGACATCTGGCCCCAGGGCAGGAGGTAGCCCAGAAAGGCCTCGGCCATCAGCGTGAGGTAGATCAGCACGCCGAAGATCCAGATCAGTTCCCGCGGCCGTTTGTACGAGCCGTAGAGCAGGCCGCGGAACATGTGCAGGTAGATCACGGCGAAGAACGCCGAGCCGCCGGTCGAGTGGATGTAGCGGATCAGCCAGCCGCCGGGCACGTCGCGCATGATGTACTCGACCGAACCGAAGGCGAGGTTCGCGTCGGGCTT
>CAZTSJ010000037.1:0-32705 GCA_964616875.1 uncultured Bordetella sp.
CTCAGGCGCGCGTCCAGCGCGCCTTGTAAACCGAGTAGGCGGTGAGCCCGCCCAGCACCGTGAGGCCGAGCGCGATCACGGCGAAGAGCGTGGCCAGCGGGCCGCCGAATTGCATCACCAGTGCGCCGCCGGCGACCACCAGCAGCAAGCGCGCGGTGCCGGCGAGCACCGGCTTCAACATCTGCCCCGCGCCCTGCGAGGCGAAGTACAGCGCCAGGCCGGCGCCGAAGAGCGGATAGAACGGCGCCACGATGCGCACGTAGAGGCTGCCGATCCCGATCACGGCCGGATCGTCGCTGAAGATGTGGATCCAGAGCGCCGGATACAGCGCCACCGTCCAGCCGATCGCCATGCACACGAGCGCCGCGGCGCCGGTGCCGACCCAGGCGATTTTCTTCGCGCGCTCCGCCTGCCCGGCGCCGATGTTGGTCCCCACCATTACCACCAGCGCCTGCGCGATCGCGAACACGATCGGTATTTGCAGCAACTCCAGGCGCACGCCGATACCGTAGCCGGCCAGCGCCGCGGTGCCGAAGCGCGCCACGAAACCGGTCAGGACCACCGTGGTCACGACGGTCTGCAGCGCGGCAATCGAGGAGATGGCGCCGACGCGCAAGATCTCGCGGAACATGCGCCCTTCGAGCCGCAGGTGGGCGCGCTGGGGGCGCAGCGCGCTCTTCCAGACCAGGATCGCCATCACCAGGCTCGCGAACCCGGCGCCGATCACGTAGGCATAAGCGGCGCCGCTGATGCCCAGGCGCGGAAACGGTCCCCAGCCAAGCGTGAGCGCGCCTGAAAGCGGGATCTGCACCAGCGCTGCGCCGGCCAGAGCGAGCGCGGGCGCGAGCGTGTTGCCGCTGCCGCGCAGCAGGCTTGCCAGCGTGTTCGCGAGCCAGACCAGGACCGCGCCGGCGAAGACGACCTGGGAGTATGCGAGCGCCTGCTCGAGCATGGCGCCGCGCCCGCCAAGCAGGCTGTAGAGACCGCTGCCGAAGCCGAGCAGCAGAAGAGTGAAGACGAGGCCCCCGCCCAGGCCGATGATCAGGGCGTGCGCGACCAGCGTGCGTGCGGTATCGCGGTTGCCTGCGCCGAGCGCGCGCGCCACCGCCGAGGAGACGCCTCCGCCCATGGCGCCGGCCGAGGTCATCTGCAGCAGCATCAGCATTGGGAACACCAGCGCGAGGCCCGCGAGAGAATCTGTGCCGAGGCGCCCGATAAAGTGCGTATCGGCCACCGAGACGGCGATCTGGAACAGCGCTTGAGCGATGCCCGGAGATGCGAGCCGCGCCAGCGTCGGCACGATCGGCGCGGTCAGAAGCGGGCTGGGTTTGGCCGACACGCGCCGAGCCTAGCGCAGTTTTTGCGTGAACCCCATCGGGATTGCGAACGAAACGGCCCAGCCGATCAACACGCCGAGCGTGTTCGCGTACATGTCGTATACCTCGTAGGTCCGGTAACCGAGCTGGCCTTGGACAAATTCCAGGCCTACGCCCATCGCGATCCAGAGCATTGCGTAGGCGATTCTCAGCGCGCGGCGCGTGTAGAGCAGGCAGAACCAGAACATCAGCGTGCCGTAGCCCGCAAAATGGCCGAGCTTGTCGCCCTGTTCGATGTCGAGCTGCGGTGGCGAGGGCGTAAGCGAGAGCCAGACGATCGCCGTGGCAAGCGTCCAGCCCGCGGCGACGCACAGGATTCTTTTCAGAACAGCCCCATCTGGCCGCTCGCATTCTCCTTTCCAGCAGGCGGGCGAAACAGCGTGCAGTCGAGTCCGCCGCGCGAGGCCATGTGGTTGTCGGGGCTGTTCAGGCCCAGGCGCCGGCAGGCGAGCTCGAAGCGCTTGCCGATGAGTTCGGCGAAATTGCCCGAGCCTGTCATGCGGCTGCCGAAGTTCGGATCGTTCTCGCGCCCGCCACGCGACTGCCTGATGATGCTGATGACATGATCGGCACGCTGCGGCTCGTGCGCCGCGAGCCATTCCTTGAACAGCGGCCGCACTTCGTTGGGCAGGCGCAGCAGGATCCAGCCCGCCATCGTTGCGCCCGCCCGCGCCGCCGCCGTCATCACCTCTTCGAGCGATTTGTCGGTGAGCGCCGGAATCAGCGGAGCGACCATCACGCCGCAGGGAATTCCGGCGCTTGCGAGCGCGCGCAGCGCTGCCACGCGCCGCTGCGGACTCGCGGCGCGCGGCTCCAGGGTGCGCGCCAGCCTGTGATCCAGCGTGGTGATCGAGACGTATGCTTTGACCAGATTCTTGCGCGCCATGGGTGCGAGGAGATCGATGTCGCGCTCGATCAGCGCCGACTTGGTGACGATGGTGAGCGGATGGTCGCATTCGGCTAGCACTTCGAGCAGCCCGCGCATGATTTTGTAGCGGCGCTCGATCGGCTGGTAGCAGTCGGTGTTGGTGCCGAATGCGATCGGCTTGGGCACGTAGGCCTTGCGCGCGAGCTCGGCCTTGAGCAGCTCCACGGCATTGGTCTTGGCGAACAACCTGGTCTCGAAATCCAGGCCCGGCGAGAGCTCGAGATAGGCGTGGGTCGGGCGCGCATAACAGTAGATGCAGCCATGCTCGCAACCCCGGTACGGATTGATCGACTGCTCGAAGGGGATGTCGGGCGAGTCGTTGCGGGAGATGATCGAGCGGGCGCGCTCGTCCGTGACCGTGGTGCGGAATTCCTGCTCCGGCTGCTCCGCAGCGGGCCAGCCGTCGTCGAAGGGCGAGCGTGCCTCGGGCTCGAAACGTCCCTGGATCTGCGAAAGTGCGCCGCGAAGCTTGGGCATTCGTTCTAGAATTGCGCTCCCCTTCCGATACTGTATAGATGAACAGTAGCCACGGCAATAGCCGTCCTTTGGGCAATACCCACCGCAACGTCGGCCTGCTCGCCGCATGCCAGGCGCTGCTGATTACCAACAATTCAACCCTGATCGCGGTCAACGGCCTGGCCGGACTCGCGCTGGCGCCGAACCCTTCGCTGGCGACGCTGCCGGTGACCTGCTGGGTCGTGGGCGGAGCGGTTGCGACCATGTCGGCCTCGCAGTACATGAAAAAGGTGGGCCGGCAGTCCGGACTCATCCGCGGGGCGTCGATCGGGATAGTCGGCGCGCTCATCTGCGCCGCGGCGACATGGCAGGCGAGCTTCTGGCTGTTGTGCTTCGGCGCGCTCGTATTCGGCGGCTTCAACGCCTTCGGCCAGTACTACCGTTTCGTCGCGACCGAAGTCTCGCCGCCGGACTTCCGCGCCACCGCGGTGTCGCTGGTGCTCGCGGAGGGGCTGGTGGGCGGGATTCTGGGTCCCACCACGAGCCAGGTGTCGGTGGACCTCGTCGGCCCGCGCTATACCGGCGCCTATCTCGCGCTGATCGCTTTTGTGCTGATCACCATGGCGATCCTCGCGAAGATCCGCATCCCCGACCTCAGCGCCGCGGAGCAGGCGGCGAGCGGCCGGCCGATGGCCGAGATCGCGAAGCAGCCGAAATACGTCGTCGCCGTTCTGTGCAGCGCATTGAGCTACGGCGTGATGAACTTCCTCATGACCTCGACGCCGATCGCGATGGGAATCTGCGGGCATCCGTTTGGCGACGCGGCGTTCGTGATCTCCGCGCACGTGGTGGCCATGTTCGCGCCTTCCTTTGTGACCGGGAGCCTGATCAAGCGCTTCGGCACGATCCCGGTGATGCTCGCCGGCGCGGCGTTGAATATCCTGTGTATCTTCGTGGCGCTGGCGGGCGTGACGGTGGCGAATTTCTGGTGGGCGCTGGTGCTGCTCGGGGTGGGCTGGAATTTCCTCTACATCGGCGCCACCGCGTTGCTCACCGAGACCTACCGGCCCGAGGAGCGGGCCAAGGCGCAGGGCGTGAACGAATTCTCGATCTTCGCGATGATGGCGGTCTCGTCGTTGAGTTCCGGCATGATCGTGACCAACGCCGGCTGGGATAACGTGAACTATGCCGCCGCGCCCCTGATTGCGATCGTGATTTTGTCTCTTGGGTATCTTTTCATTCAAATGAAAAAAAGCAGAACCTCATGATGCAAGCACCTGCCGAAGTAGGGATGCGCCTGGAGGAGGTCGACACGCCTGCGCTGATCCTCGATCTGGATGCTTTCGAGGCCAACCTGAAGCGCCTTGCGGACGCGGCGCGCGGCCGCGTGCGCGTGCGCGCGCACGCCAAGACGCACAAGTGCCCCGAGATCGGCAAGCGCCAGATCGCCGCGGGTGCGGTGGGCCTGTGCTGCCAGAAGGTTTCCGAGGCCGAGGCGATGGTCGAGGGCGGCATCGTCGATGTGCTGGTGAGCAACGAGATCATCGGCGCGCGCAAGCTCGAGCGCCTCGCCGCGCTGGCCAGGCGCGCGCACCTCGGCGTGTGCGTGGACAACGCGGACAATGTGCGCGAGCTGCAAGCGGCGATGCAGCGCGCTGGCGCGCGCATCGACGTGTACATGGAACTCGAAACCGGCATGCGCCGCTGCGGCGTCGCGCCGGGAGCGCCGGCCCTGGCGCTGGCGCGCGCGATCGCGGCCTGCCCGAGCCTGCGCTTCGCGGGGATCCACGCGTACCACGGTCGTGCGCAGCACATCAGGGCAGTGGAGGAGCGCCGCGCCGTGATCCAGAATGTCGCATTGCAGGTCAAGAACACCAAGACCCTGCTGCAGGAGGCCGGCATCGCCTGCCCGATCGTCACCGGCGCGGGCACCGGCACGTTCGTGTTCGAAATGGAGCTTGGCGTCTGGGACGAGATCCAGCCCGGCTCCTACGCCTTCATGGACTGGGACTACGCGCGCAATGAATGGGCGCCGCCGATGCCGCGCTTCGAGCATGCCTTATTCGTGCTCACCGCCGTGATGAGCCGGCCCGGACCGCAGCTCGCGATCGTGGACGCGGGCCTCAAGGCTTCCAGCGTTGACTCGGGCATGCCGGCGGTGTGGGAACGCCCGGGTCTGATCTACACGCGCGCCTCGGACGAACACGGCTGGGTGGAAATCGCGACTAGCGCGGCGGCGCCGGGACTCGGAGATAAATTGCTGCTGGTTCCCGGTCACTGCGACCCGACCGTGAACCTGTACGACTGGTATGTTTGCGTTCGCGGCGGCGTGGTCGAGGCGCTGTGGCCGATCACCGCACGTGGTGCGGTCAATTAGGCAGGCGTTGCAGCGCGCGTCCTATGGCTGGGTGGTGGTGCTGTGCGCCTTCACCCTCATGTTCGTCGGTTTCGGCGCGGCTTACTCGTTTGCCGCGTTCTTTCGCGCCTTCCAGACGGAATTCGGCGCCTCGCGCGCAGAGGTCTCGCTGGTGTTTTCCCTCTGCGCATTCCTCTACTTCCTGCTGGGCGCGCCCGGCGGCATGCTCGCCGACCGTTACGGCACGCGCCGGGTGGCGCTCACCGGCGTGGGATTCCTCGTCGCGGGCCTGGTGGCGGCGAGCTACGCGCCCTCGGTTCAGGTGCTCTATCTGACCTATTCGATCGGCCTTGGCATCGGCATCGGGCTGAGCTACGTGCCCTCGGTCGGCGCAGTGCAGCCGTGGTTCGAGAAGCGCAGGGTGCTCGCCTCGGGCATCGCCGTCTCGGGGATCGGCGCGGCCAACCTGCTCGCGCCACCGCTTGCCGCCTGGTGGATCGAGTCCCTCGGCTGGCGCGGTGCTTACCTCGCGCTCGCGGCCTGTACCCTGGTGCTGGGCGGCGCCGCCGCGGCGGCGATCCGCAATCGCCCGGCCGGGCAGGCCCGCTCCACCGATGGCATGACGCTCCACGCGGCGCTGCGCAGCCGCAACTTCTGGGTGCTGTACGTGACGCTCACGCTGGCGGGCTTCGGCTGCTTCGTGCCGCTGGTGCACATCGCGCCTTATGCGGTGGACGCGGGCCATGCGGAAAGCTTCGGCATCTGGCTCGTGAGCCTGATCGGGCTGGGGAGCCTGGTCGGCCGCTTCGCGAGCGGCGGCATCGCCGACCGGGTCGGCAGCCTGCGCTCGCTCGCGCTCTTTTACCTCGGCATGGCGCTGATGCTGCTGCTGTGGTGGTCCTCTGCAGCGGCGGCTTCTCTGGCCGTGATGGCGGTCGGCTTCGGCATCTGCTACGGCGGCTTCGTCGCGACTTTCCCGGCAGTGGTGATGGAACTGTTCGGTGCGCGATCCGTGTCCGGCATCATCGGCTGCATCTACACTGCGGCCGGCATCGGCACGCTGTTCGGCCCCCCGATCGCGGGCGCGGCCTTCGATGCATCCGGCAGCTACAGCCTGCCGATCCTCGGCGCCGCGGCGCTTGCTTTGATTGGGGCTGCCGGCGTGAGATTTTTGCGAACGTAATTGGATGAAGTTGAAATCCATCAGAAAAAGAAAACGGCCTGATCTGGTGGTCAGCGAAGAGCGCGGCGTGCGCCATCTGCACGTCGGCGGCGAGGCGATCCAGAGCGCCATGCGCCTGGAAGATCCGTTCGGACTTGAACTCGACTACACGCGCTGCATGATGGCATTCCTGCTGTTCCATGCGCAGCCGCGGCGCGCGCTGATGATCGGCCTGGGCGGCGGTTCGCTCGCCAAGTTCTTCCATCGCCGCCTCGCCGGCCTGCGCACCCACGTGGTCGAGTACGACGAGCGCGTGATCGCGACCGCACGCGCCCTGTTCCACCTGCCCGCGGACGACGCGCGGCTCATCGTTGAACACGGCGACGGGGTCGAGGCGCTGGCGCCGGAATGCTGCGACCTGCTGGTGGTGGACGGCTACGAAGACGAGGCGACGCCCGCGGCGATGGTGTCGCAGGCGTTCTTCGACGCCGCCTGGTGGGCGCTCGAGGATCCCGGCGCCCTGGTGGTGAATTTCATGGACGACGACCCGCATTTCGACCGCAACCTGCAGCGCATCGAGCGCGCCTTCGGCGGCGCGGTGCTCGCGTTCCAGTCGCTGCGCGACCCGAACATCATCGTCATCGCCTTGAAGGGTGCGCCACGCGCGATCGAGTGGCGCGAGCTGCGGGCGCGCTCCACGGTGCTCGAGCGGAAATACGGGCTGCCGTTCCCGCGCTATGTGGAGCGGCTGCGCAAGCTGAATCGCTGGAACGTCGAGGCACTTCTGATCGCTTCGCCGCAGGACGGCACCTGACGTGGCGATCGACCTCGCCGGAATTGCGGCGCTCATTCCCATGGAACTCGCTGCGCTCGTTGTGGCCGCCTTCGCCGGCTCGGTGATTTTCGGCATCACCGGCTTTGGCGCGGCGCTGATCACCGTGCCATTCGCAACGCACTTCGTGCCGCTGCCCTTCGCGCTCGCGCTCTACGTGCTGATGGATCTCGCCAACGCCTTTCGAATCGGTTTCGAGAATCCGAAGAACGCGCTGAAGACGGAATGGACGCGGATGGTGCCGACCATCCTCATCGGCACCGTAGTCGGACTGACTCTGCTGGTGAACCTGCCGCGCGGCGCAGCGACTTTCGCGCTGGGCGTGTTCGTGCTCGCGTTCGCGCTCTACAGTCTTGCGCGCCGCGCCGATGCGCAGCGCAAGCTGCCGGTCGGATGGGCTTATGCCGCCGGCCTGACCGGCGGCGTCACCAGCACGCTGTTCGGCGCCGGTGGTCCGGCGTACGCCATGTACCTGTCACATCGCGGCTTGAGCAAGGAGCAATACCGCGCAACGCTCGGGCTTGCCACGCTCACCAGCATCTCGATCCGCACCATTGCATTCGTCGCCGTGGGATTCCTGCTGGACTCGAAGGTCTGGCTCTATGCGCTGTTCGTGGTGCCCTCCGGCCTTGCCGGCATCTGGGCCGCCAGCCACTTGTTCCGGCGCATCTCCCGCGAAACCCTGATGCGAGCGGTGGCGCTGATGCTGCTGGCGAGCGGGACGTCGCTGATCGTGAGGGCGCTGGTCTAGATATCCGGCGCGTCCGGCGCGGCGGTAACGATGGACTTGAGCTCCGGACGAGGCTTCGAGAGCTTCGCTGCATCCGGGACGGGGCGGCGCAGGCCGCTCAAGCCGGAGAAGGCGCGCTCGAGCGCTTCGGCGCTGTCCAGCAGTTCGATGTCGCCGCCAAATCGGCCCACCACCTGCAGGCCGAACGGCATGCCGTGGTCGTCCCTCCCGCAAGGCAGCGCGATCGATGGGTTGGTCACCAGCGTCATGACGTAGGTCAGCGCCAACCAGTGGTAGTAGTTCCGCAGCGTCTTGCCCTCGAGCTCCGAGAGGTAGAGCTGGGTCCAGGGGAACGGCGATACCGGCGTGGTCGGCGCCATGACCAGGTCGTAGTCGCGGAACGTCTCCTGGAAGCGGCGGAAGATCCGGGTCTGCTCGGCGTGGGCCAGGCGGCGTCGGCGAGGCTCATCTTGCTGCCGATTTCATAATTCGCGCGGATGTTCGGCCCGAGCTGGGCGGGATCCCGCTCGTATCTTTCCTTGAAGCTGGCGAGGAAGTTCTGGGCGCGTACGACGTCGAAGCAGCGGTCGGCCTCGCCGAGGTCGAAAGTGATTTCGTCCGCCGCGCGAAACAGATGGCGCATCGCCGCCATGCGCTGGCGCATCAGGGCGCGAATCTCCGCGGCGACCGGGCATTGGCCGAAATCCGTCGTCCAGGCGACGCGCAGCCGGCCGAGCTCGATCAGGCGTCCCGCGGCGGCCGCCTCGGGATCGAGTGGATGCGAGAGCGGATCGCGGTTGTCCACGCCAAGCTGGGCGGCGAATAGCATGCGCGCGTCGGCGACGCTGCGCCCCATCGGTCCGAGCACCGAGATGGGTGTCCAGCCGAGCTGCCGGCCATCCATCGGCACCAGGCCGGGCGAGGGCCGGAAGCCGACGACGCCGCAGATTGCCGCCGGGATGCGCAACGACCCACCGGTATCGGAACCGGTGCACAGCGGCAGCATGTCGCAGGCAAGCGCCGCGGCCGAGCCGCCGGAGGAGCCGCCGGCGATCAGCGAGGGGTCGAAGGGATTGCCGGTCGCACCCCAGACCGGGTTGCGCGAGTTGGCGCCGGCGCCGAACTCGGGCACGTTGGTCTTCGCCGTCACGATCGCACCGGCCGCGCGCACCAGCGCCACCTGCGCCGAATCCCGCGCCGGCACGTGGTTGCGATACAGCGGCGAGCCCTGGGTGGTGAGCAGGCCGCCGGTGTCCTGCAGATCCTTGATGCCGATCGGCAGCCCGTGCAGACGGCCGAGCGGTGCGCCGCCCAGCACGGCCGCCTCCGCCGCCTTGGCTTCGCCGCGCGCGCGACCGTAGGCTTTGGCCGCGATCGCGTTGACCGCCGGATTGATGGCCTCGATGCGTGCGATGCACGCTTCCAGCAGTTCGACCGGCGAAATCTCCTTGGTGCCGATCAGGCGCCGCAGCTCGGCCGCCGACAGCGCGGTCAGAGAGGGTTTCAGAAAATCAGCCCGGACTTGGCCACCGCATCGAGCGGCCAGATGGGGCGCTTGAGCTTGGTATAGGGCAGCTTGCGGTGATCGCGGGAAAGCGGGCCATCGGAGTCGATGTAGATGACCTTTTTCGCGATCGGACCAAAGGCGGCCATGAAGTGGTTGGTGGATTTCACCACCAGCATCTTGCGCTTTAGCGGATCGATGCCCAGGTTCGAGAACAGCTCCAGGCCGAGCGCCTGCGTGCGCTTGGTGATCAGCACGACTTCGATGCCGCCGATGCGGATCGCCGCGCAGTCGCCCAGCGGCACCAGCGTCGGCCCGAAGCTCTGCCAGCAGTCGCGCTTGAGCGCCGTCACCTCGACCAGAGCGTCGACCGGGAGGCCGGAGGCCGGGCCGATCTTGCCGCCGAAACGCAGCGGAAAGCGGGCACCAACGCCCGCATCGAAGCACAGCTTCACCGCGATCGGATCCCAGATCGGGCCAATCGCGCTGTTGGTCGCGCCGCTCTCGATGAGCTGGCGCAGGATCGCGGTGTTGTCGGAGGGCGCACCGCCGCCGGCGTTGTCGGCCGGATCGGCGATGACCACCGGCGCGCCATCGAACGCCATGCCGGCCTTGACCCCCGCGGCAACGCCCAGGAATTCCGGCATGGTGCGGCCGCGCATCGAGACGAATTCCTCGCCCAGCCGGGTCGCCAGCGCATCGGCCTTCGCCTTGTCGCCGTCGGCGACGACGAGGATGCGGCTGCCGAGTTCCTCGACATCGGCGTAGGGGAAGCAGTGCACCGCCGAAACCGAAAGGATGCCGTCCTTGCCTTCGAGCGCCATCATGCGGTCGACGAAGCCGCGCATCAGCGGCAGCGTGGTCGGATAGCTGCCGATCTGCCGGCAATCGTAGAGCGACATCACCGGCCGGATCTCGCCGCGCAGCGTGCGCAGCAGCAGGTCGAGCACGTCTTCGGCCCGGTCGACGACGTCGGTGTGCGGGAATTCCTTGTAGCAGATCATGATGTCGCAATTGCGCATGCGCTTGAGCGTCATGTGGCAGTGCGGGTCGTGCTCGACGCCGATCACGCATTTCTTGCCGACGATCGCGCGCGCGCGCTCGAGGAGGTCGCCTTCGACGTCGTCGTAGCCATGCGCGACCATCGCGCCGTGCAGGCCGAACAGCACGCCGTCGAGAGGCAGCGCGGCGCGCAACTGGCCCAGCACTTCGTCGCGCATGAACTCATAGTCGGCCTGGTTGACCGTGCCGGCCGGGCTGGCGGCGAAGCAGCTGCCTTCGATCAGCGTAAAGCCGTCCTTGACAGCGCGCTTGCGCGCGACGAAGAGCGGCGCGGTGCACATGCGCGGCGCATCGTCGGGATGCTCGCCTGGGCGCAGGAAGACGCTTTCCTTGAAGGCCTCGATGCTGGTCGGCAGCGGCGAGAAGGTGTTGGTTTCGGTGGCGATGGTGGCCGAGAAGAGGCGCATGAAATCTCCTAGTTTTCGAACGCTGGCGGCGCCCAGGCGGTCGCCTCGTCGAGCGGGTAGACCGGGCGCGGCAGGCGCGTCCACTGGAAGGTATGCAGCGCGGGCGAGGTGAGCCCCGGGCAATCGACTTCGTAGATGCGCTCGGGCGGAAAAAATTCGTCGAAGCCGGCGCGGAAATGTCCGCGGCTCTTGAGCACCACCGTGCGCGCGGCGGCAATATCGACGCCGAGCGACTCGAGCTGCACCGGGTCGAGGCATTGCTGGCGGTTGGAGATAACGGCAACGGCGATGCCGCCGATGCGCAGCAGCGCGCTCGGTCCCATCGATCCCGTGACACCCTTGATCAGGCCGCGGCGACCGACGATCGCACCGTCGGAAAGGGCCTCGACCGTTACCTGCGCCTCGAAAGGCTGCGAGAACGTGTTTTGCTCGGCGCTGTTGAAGCGCGCGCTGAAGCGGGCCCCCAGGCCCTGCCGGTGCGCTTCGGCGGCGAGGGCCGCGTCGTTGAAGACGCCGATCACCACGCCTTCGGCACCGGCCTCCACCAGCGCGCGCAGCAGGTAAGTGGTGCTGCCGCGTCCGCCGCCGCCCGGGTTGTCGCCGACGTCGGCGAGTAATACCGGCGCGGCGGCCCGATCCGCCTTGGCCATGGCGAGCTTCACCGCGTCGGGAAGGCTGGTCATGGCCTTGCGGAAGCGCTGCCGCATGGACCAGGTGCGCTGGCAGAGCTCGAGCGCAAGCTCATTTGCGGCGCGGCGGTTGCCGTTGCGTGCCGTCACCACCACGCTGTAGCCGTTCTTCGGGCAGTCGCTGAAAACGAAGCCCGCCATGATCGAGACGTTCATGATGTCGCCGCCGACTTGTGCCTGGCCGTAGCGGATCATTTCGCCGTAGGGCCCGTCGGCGGTGAGCAGCGCAATGGAGGGCGGCGTCAGCGGCAGCTTGAGCATGACCACCGCGGTCTTCGTGCCGGCGAGCATCTCGCGCATGTGCCTGGCGGCTTCGATGCCGCGCTCGCGGATGTCGGTGTGCGGGTTCTCCAGATAGCCGACGAAGACATCGAGGTTGTCCGTCATCTTCGACGAAATGTTGGCGTGCAGGTCGAATACACCGATCACCGGCACGCCGGGGCCGACACACTTGCGGATCAGCGCGAACAGATCGCCATCCGGATCATCCGATCCAGTGGTGAGCGCGGCGCCGTGACTGACCACGAAAACGCCATCGAGCGCGCCGGCTTTTTTCAGGCCGTCGCCGATCTCGCCGAGGAATTCATCGAAGTAGCGCTGGTCCGTCGGTCCGCCGGGGTGGGCCAGCGCCATCCTGAGCGGCACCGGCGTCCAGGGCCCGCTCGCGTCCATCTGCTCGAAGAAGCCGGGAAGGTCCAGCGTGGTGCGGCAGGGACCCGAGCGCGCCTGGCGGACGATTTCATCGCCGCGGATATCGACCTTGCGGGCAAAGTCGGCCGCACTGGTCACCGGCGAGAACCGGTTGCATTCGATCGCGAAGCCGAGGATGGCGATGCGAGGTGGGGTTGCGGTCATCTCACGCGCTCAATCGATCGAAGGGCCCGCCCACGGGCCTCAGGTGACAGGCGACCCAGTGGGCAGGCTTCACCTCTTCGAGTTTCGGCGTTTCGGTCCGGCAGCGCTCTCGCGCATAGAGGCAGCGGGTGTGGAAATGACAGCCCGGGGGCGGCGTCATCGGACTTGGCACGTCGCCTTGCAGGATGATGCGCTCGCGCCGCAGCCCGGGCTCCGGCAGGGGGGCGGCGGCCAGCAGCGCCTCGCTGTAGGGGTGCAGGGGCTCGCTGAACAGTTCGGCGTTGCCCGCCAGTTCGACGATCCGGCCGAGATACATGACTGCGATGCGGTGTCCAATGTGCTCGACCACCGCCAAATCGTGCGAGACGAAAAGATAGGCGAGGCCGAACTCTTCCTGCAGGTCGATCAGCAGATTCAGCACCTGCGCCTGCACCGAGACGTCCAGCGCGGAGACCGGCTCGTCGGCCACAATGAGGCTCGGGTTCAGCGCCAGCGCCCGGGCGATGCCCAGGCGCTGGCGCTGGCCGCCGGAGAACTCGTGCGGATACTTTCTCGCGGCATCGACGCGCAAGCCGACCCGCTCGAACAGGCCGGCAATGCGCTGCTCCAGTTCAGCGCCCGAGGCGAGGTTGAAATTGGTCAGCGGCTCGCTGACGATGGCGCCGGCCGACAGGTGCGGATTGAGGGAAGAGTACGGATCCTGGAACACGATCTGCATCTGCCGTCGATGGGCGCGCAGCTCGGTTTCGCTCAGCCGGGTTATGTCGACACCGCTCAGCGTCACCTTGCCCGAGGTCGGCTCCTGAAGCCGCATTACCGTCTTGGCCACCGTCGTTTTGCCGCAGCCGGACTCGCCCACCAGGCAGACGGTCTCGCCGCGCCCGATGTCGAAGGACACACCGTCGACCGCGTAGACCTGGCCGACGACTCGCGAGAGCAAGCCGCGATGCACGGGGAAGTGCTTCTTCAGGTCCGTCACGCGCAGGACGGGCTCGGCGGCAGTCGCGACGCTGTTCATGGCGGCGTTGCCGCAACGCGCGCGGCCTCCCAGCATGCTGCCAGATGCGCCGGGCCGTGCGGTTCGAGCGCAGGGCGCTCGAGCGTGCAGCGCTCGCGCGCGAAGCTGCAGCGCGGCGCGAAGGCGCAACCCGCTATCTCCTCGCGCAGCGACGGCACGATGCCGGAGATCTCCTGCAGCCGGCCGCGGATGTTGCTGCGCCGGCCGGTCGCGGTGCGGCGCGGGATCGAGTTCATCAGGCCGCGCGTATAGGGATGCACGGGGTTGCGGAATAGCTCCGCGACGCTCGCTTCTTCGACTTTGCGGCCGGCATACATGACGATCGCCCGCTGCGCGGTTTCGGCGATCACGCCCAGATCGTGGGTAATCAGAATGATCGCCGTGCCGAGGCGCTCCTTCAACTCGAGCATCAGGTTCAGGATCTGCGCCTGGATGGTGACATCCAGCGCGGTGGTCGGTTCGTCGGCGATCAGGAGCTGGGGCTTGCAGGCGAGCGCGATGGCGATCATCACGCGCTGGCGCATGCCGCCGGAGAGCTGGTGCGGATATTCGCCTGCCCGGCGCCTCGGATCGGCGATGCGCACCACCGAGAGCATCTCGACCGCACGCTCCATGGCCGCGCGCGCTGGCAGGTGCTGGTGAATGCGCAGCGACTCCGCGATCTGTTCACCCACCGTCAGGACCGGGTTGAGCGAGGTCATCGGCTCCTGGAAAATCATCGAGATGCGGTTGCCGCGGATGGCGCGCATCTGGCGCTCGGACAGGGTCGTCAGTTCGGCGCCTTCGAAGCTGACCGAGCCGCCGACGATCCGGCCGTCGTTCTGCGGGATCAGCCGCATGATCGACAGCGCCGAGACGCTCTTGCCGCAGCCCGACTCGCCGACGATGCCGAGCGTCTCTCCGCTCTTCACATCGAAGGACATGCCGTCGACGGCGCGCACGATGCCGTCACGGGTGAAGAACTGCGTACGCAGATCGCGCACCGAAAGGACGGTCTGCGCCGTGAGCATCACATCCGCCGCGCGATGCGCGGATCGAGCGAGTCGCGCAGCCCGTCTCCCACCAGGTTGATCGCGAGTACCGCGATGGCGAGCATCAGGCCGGGAAAGAAGATGATCCAGGGCGAAATCTGGAAATAGGCACGGCCCAGCGAGATGACGTTGCCCCAGCTCGGGATTTCCGGCGGCGTTCCGGCGCCGAGGAAAGACAACCCGGCCTCGATCAGGATCGCCGAGGCGCAGACGTAGGTCGCCTGCACGATGAGCGGCGCCACCGTGCTGGGCAGGATGTGCCGGGTCATGATGATGCGGCCGCGCGTTCCGCTGGCGACCGCGGCCTCGATGTACGGCAGGCCGCGCACCGTCAGCACCACGCTGCGCACCAGGCGCACGACGCGGGGAATCTCGGGAATCGAGATCGCGATGATGACGATGAGCAGGCTGGCCTTCATCAGCGTGATCAGCGCGATCGCCAGCAGGATTGCCGGGATCGCCATGAGTCCGTCCATGACCCGCATCACCGTGTCATCGACGCGCCGGTAGTAGCCGCAGAGCACGCCGACGACGAGTCCGATGGCGGTCGCGATAAAGGCAACGCTGACACCGACGATGAGCGAGATCCGCGTGCCGTAGACGACGCGGCTGTAGACGTCGCGCCCGAACTGGTCGGTGCCGAACCAGAAATCCGCCGACGGGCGCTTCAGGCGGTTGAGCGGGTCGAAGCTGAGCGGGTCGTTGGCGATCCAGGGGGCGATGAGCGCCAGCACGACGAACAGCGCGAGGATCGAGCTGCCGATGACGATGGTCGGATTGCGCCGCAGCCAATCGAACTGGCGCGGACTCGCGGCGGCGGCGGCATCGAAAGTGGTGGCGGCCATTCCGGCGTATCAGTAGCGGATGCGCGGGTCGAAGAACACGTAGCTGATGTCGATCAACAGGTTCACCAGCACTTTGGCGCCGGCGAAGAGGATGATCAGCCCCTGGATGATCGGGTAATCGCGCTTGAGGATCGCGTCCACCGTCAGGCGTCCGAGCCCTGGGATGTTGAACACGGTCTCGGTGATGACCACACCCGAGATCAGCAGTGCGATGCCGATGCCGATGACCGTGACAATCGGCACGGCGGCGTTGCGCAGGGCATGGTGCAGCAGCACGGCGATGGCGGCGACGCCCTTGGCATGGGCGGTGCGGATGTAGTCCTGCGAGAGCACCTCCAGCACGCTGGCCCGGGTGATGCGGGCGATCAGCGCCATGTACACCATGCTGAGGGCGATCGCGGGCAGCAGGATCGATCGCGCGGTCTCGCCGATTCCCTGCGCCAGCGGCCTGTATCCTTGGACCGGCAGCCAGCGCAGTTCGATCGCAAACACGTAAATCAGCAGGTAGCCGATCAGGAACACCGGCACCGCGAAGCCGAGGACCGAGAAGCCCATCACCACGCGGTCGATCAAGGTGCGGGCCTTCCAGGCCGCCAGCACGCCCATCGGTACCGCGAGGGCAATGGCCAGCACGAGCGTCGAGACGGCCAGCACCAGGGACGGTTCGAGGCGCTGCTTGACCAGCGTCAGCACCGGCAGGTTGGAGAAGATCGAGGTGCCGAGGTCGCCGCGCAGCAGGTTGCCGACGTAGATGCCGAACTGCTCCCAGATCGGGCGATCGAGGCCGAGCTTGCGGCGGATTGCCTCGATGTCCACCGGAGAGGCGTCGTCGCCGGCGATGACTGCCGCCGGGTCGCCCGGCGTCAGGTGCAGGAGGAGAAAAACGAACAGCGCGACGACGACCATCACCGGGATCGTCGCGAGCAGCCGGCGAACGATGTAAGCCGTCACCGGCGTGCTCTGGACGGCCCGCTATTTCTTCTCAATGTTCCACATGGGCGGCACGGACGGCATCGTCTGCACGCCGGAGAGTCTGTCCGCCCGGTAGGAAACCGGATTGCGCCACTGCGCGAAGGAGATGTAGGGCACCTGGTCGTAGGCGCGCCTGGACAACTCGACCGCCACCTTCTTGCGCGTCGCCAGATCGGGCGCGAACGCCCATTCCTGGCGCAGATCCTCGAAGCGCTTGTCGCAGGGCCAGCCGAACCAGGCCTTGTCGCAGCCCATGCCGATCGAGGTATGGGTGACCGGGCTCGACGAGGTCAGGACCGTGGTGCCGGTGATGAAAATGTTCCAGCCGCCCTGGGCCGGCGGCTCCTTCTTGGCGCGGCGCGAGACCACCGAGCCCCAGTCCATCGCCTGGACGTCGAGTTTGAGGAACCCCGCCTTGCGCAGTTGCTGGATCATCACCAGATTGGCTGGGTTGATGTATTGATGATCGGTGGCGTGCAGGATGGTGATCGGCTCGCCTTTGTAGCCCGCCTCCTTGAACAACTGCTCTGCCCTGGCGAGGCTTTTCGCTCCCTTGTAGGGTTCGCTGCCGGCATCGGTCTCCATCGTCACGCCGCAGCCGAAATAGGAAAAGCACAGCGTCTGCAGACTCTCGTCGGCGGCGATGGTGTTCAGGTAGTCGGCATTGTTGATGAGGTAGTACATGGCCTGCCGCGCCTTGACGTTGTTGAAAGGCGGGTGCAGGTGGTTCAGCTGCAGGATGCCCATGGTGCCCATGGCCGGGTGCACCTCGAGCTTGATCCCCGGCGTCGCCTTGAGGATCGGCAGGAAGTCGATGGCCGGGTTTTCCAGGTAGTCAATCTCGCCTGCGACCAGGGCCGACTGCGCGGTCTGCGTGTCGGAGAGCCAGATGAACTCGACCCGGTCGACCTTCACCACCTTGCCGCCGGCGTGACCCGAGGCCGGTTCCTTGCGCGGTACGTAGTCCCGGAATTTGACATAGACCGTCTTGCTGCCCGGCACCCACTCGTCGCGCTTGAACATGAACGGACCGGAGCCGACCACTTCCTGGATCTGGGTGAACGCGTCGACCAGCGCTTCCTTCTCGCGCATCACGAACGGGATGCTGGTGCCCGTCTTGGCCAGAATGTCGATGAGCAGGCCGTAGGGTTCGGTCAGCGCCCACTCGAAGGTCCTGGCGTCCTTCGCCGTGAGCGACTTGGTGTAGCCCATCAACTGCTTGCCGGCGCCGTCGCGCTTGCCCCAGCGGTTCATCGAGGCCACCACGTCTTTCGAGGTGACCGCGGTGCCGTCGTGGAACTTGAGCCCGTCGCGCAGCCTGAAGGTATAGACCTTGCGGTCGGGGCTCACCGTCCAGCTCTCGACCATCTGCGGCTGCGGATTGAGCGCAATGTCGCTGGAGAACAGCGTGTCGTAGACCATCAGGCCATGGATTGCGGCGATGGTCTGGGTGGTCCAGAAGGGGTCGACCGTACGTACGTCGGCGTGCATCGCGGCGCGCAGGACCTTTTGCTGCGCCAGCGCGCCTGATGTCCCTATCGAGCCTGCTGCCGCAAGGATTGCCGTGGCCAACCACAATCGCGGGTTCTTCGCACGAGTGAGCATGGGTATCGTCCTTTGGTGAGATGACGGCGGAGGGATCATCGCCAAGGTATCCGATTTTCAGCCCCGCGTCACTGCTCTAGGCCGACTTCTCCCGCATGGTCACGAACTCCTCCGCAGCGGTCGGGTGGATGCCGATAGTGGCGTCGAACTGGGCCTTGGTGGCGCCCAGCTTGACCGCGATGGCGACGCCCTGGATGAGCTCGCCCGCGTCGGGGCCGAGCATGTGCGCCCCGACGACGCGCTGGCTCGCCGCATCGACGACGAGCTTCATGAAGATTCTTTCCTCGCTGTGGCCCATCGTGTGCTTGAGGGAGCGGAAGGCGGTCTTGTAGATGTCCACCTTGCCGTGGCGTTCGCGCGCCTTCGCCTCCGACAGGCCCACGGTGCCGAGGTTGGGGTTGGCGAATACGGCGGTGGGGACATTGTCATGGTCCACCGGTGTCGGCGCGCCGCCAAAGAGCGTCTTCGACAGGGCCATGCCTTCGGCGGTGGCGACCGGCGTGAGGTTGAGGCGGTTGGTGACATCGCCAATGGCATGGATCGAACCCACCGAGCTCTGCGAATACTTGTCGACCAGCACAGCGCCGTCCGCACCCAGTTTCACGCCCGCGACCTCCAGGCCCAGGCCCGCGGTGTTCGGCTTGCGCCCGGTCGCAAACATGACCAGATCGAACTCATCGATCTTGCCGTCTTCGAACGTGACTTTCAGGCCTTTCTCGATTTTCGAAGGATTTTTCCTGAGTAAAACCGAAACCCCTTTCCTTGACATCTCTTCGCCTAGCCGCGTGCCCAGCTCGGCATCGAAGCCGCGCAGCAGCTGCGCGCCGCGGTAGGCGAGCGTCGTTTTCACGCCCAGGCCATTGAAAATCGAGGCGAACTCGACCGCGATGTAGCCGCCACCCACCACCAGCGCGCGGCGCGGCAGTTTCTCGAGGAAGAAGGCTTCGTTCGAGGTGATCGCCAGTTCCTTGCCCGGAATGTCGGGCAGCTGCGGCCAGGATCCCGTCGCGACAAGGATGTGTTTTGCCGAATGGGTTTTTCCGTCCAGAGAAACGGAATGAGGATCAAGGACAACTGCGCGGTCACGAAAAATCGTAACCCCAGCATTGACCAGGATGCGCTCATAGACGCCGTTCAGGCGCGTGATTTCGCGGTCCTTGTTCGCGAGGAGCTTCTGCCAGTCGAGCACCGGTTCGGCGACGCTCCAGCCGAAATCGGCCGCGTCCTTGAGTTCGTCGCGGAAATGCGCGGCGTAGGAGAGGAGCTTCTTCGGGATGCAGCCGACGTTGACGCAGGTGCCGCCGAAGCGGCCCGGCTCGGCGATCGCGACGCGCGCGCCGAGCGTGGCCGAGAAGCGGCTGGCGCGAACGCCGCCGGACCCGCCGCCTATGGTGAAGAGATCGAAATCGAAATTCGGAATAGCGCGGGAACTACTTGAGGTTCTTGAGATTCATCCCGACGAGATCCAGGGTGGCGGCGAGCCTGGCGTGCTGCGGTTTATCGGCCAGCCACTTCATGGCATTATTGACGCGCTGCTCGATCTGCGCGGCCGGCATGCCCTCGATGCCGATAAACATCTTGGCGAGGTCGGTCAATCCGGCCCCGACGGCGTCCCCGCCCACTTCGCGCAGCATGGTCTCGATCGCCGCGCGGTCGAGATTGGTCACCAGCTTCATGGTTTTTTCATCGCTCATGGCGCGCTCCTGGCCTATTCAGCGGACAGTATATAGCGTCCGCCTGCCTGCCGGGCGCGTCCTTCGGCCACCAGTTTGTCCAGATGCGCGCTGAGCGAGCGCAGCGCAACCGGGTGTAATTTCGGCGAAACGTCGTCATAGACGACGCTCACCAGCTCCTCCAGCGTCGCTGCACCGCGACTCTTGAGCGCCGCGGTGACCTTGGCCTCGCGCGCCAGCCGGTGCGCGACGAGGCGCTTCACTTCCTTGTGCGGCGCGCCGATCAGGTAACCGTGTCCCGGCGCGAAGATCGCGACGTCTACGCCGAGCAGTTTTTCCAGCGAGGCGAGGTAGGTGCGCATGTTGCCGTCGGGCGGATTGATGACCACGGTGGAACCCTGCATCACGTGGTCGCCCGTGAAGAGCATCTTCGTTTCCTCCAGCAGGTAGCACAGGTGGTTCGAGGCGTGGCCCGGCGTATGCACCGCGCGCAGATGAAGATTGCCGATGCTCACGCTCTCGCCATCGGCAAGCACCCGGTCCGGCGCATAGCTCCGGTCCTGGTTGGAGCCGGCGGGCGCGCGCTGCCCGAGGATCTGCGCGCCGGTGGCGGCCTTGAGCGCCGCGCTGGCCGGGGAATGGTCCATGTGGGTGTGGGTGGTGAGGATCCAGCGGATGCGGCCGGCG
The DNA here is from genome assembly GCA_964616875.1 of uncultured Bordetella sp. Classification (GTDB taxonomy): domain Bacteria; phylum Pseudomonadota; class Gammaproteobacteria; order Burkholderiales; family SG8-39; genus RBG-16-66-20. The sequence continues at coordinate 20,189 of CAZTSJ010000037.1, forward strand.
CCGGCTTTGACGATATTCGCGACGTGCGCTTCGAGAGGCGGTCCCGGATCGATCACCGCAATTTCTTTTTCGCCCACCAGGTAGGTGTTGGTGCCCGGTCCCGTCATGGCGCCGGGGTTGGCCGCAGTGAGGCGCGTGACGAATCGGTCGAGGCGTTTTTCAATCCCGGGCTGGATGACGAAACAGGTATCGCCCTTTTCTTCCGGGTCGCTCCAGTGGATCTCGTGATAGGGCGGATCGGCGCGCCGGAACAGGCGCTGCGAGCCTTCGTGATCGAGTGCCCAGCAGGCGGCTTCCACCTCGATGTCGCCGAGGCTCCGGGCGTGCTCCAGGGCAGCGCGCGGCGTCTGCATCGCGGCGAGGTCGGAGAGCGTGCTGCGGGTGGGGAAAATGAGTTCAATCTCGCCGCGCTTGCCGCGCTCGAGCGCCTCGCGCGGGCTGATCCAGGCGCTGTGCACGGTCTCGGCGCGATCGTGCGCGCCATGCTGCCCCTCGGGCGCGCAGGCGACGAAGAAGCGCGTGCTGAAGCGCCGCGCGCGGCCCGGCGCCGTGATCCAGTGGCTGTAGTAGGCGATTTCATGCGCGTGGATGTAGAGGTTTTCCTTTTCGAGAAATTCGCTGAAGTTCAGCGCGCCCTCGTTCAAGGGTTTTCGGAATGGCTCCAGGATCGTGGCCCGTCGCGGACTGATTGGAGAATTCTTTTCATCAAAGGCAAGCAGAATCCCCGATTCCTCGAAACACTCCCGCGCTGCGGCGACCCAGTAGGCGAGGCCGCCCGAGGCGAGCCCCATGCGCGCGCTCGCCTGCGCGTCGTCCAGGCCGCGCACGCGCTGCGCCGCTCGCTCGCTCGCATCGTCCGCATCGAGCGCGCCGCCGGGGAACACGAAGGCGCCGGGCAGGAACGCCGCCTTGCTGGTGCGTTGGAGCATGAATACTTCAGGTGCCGCGGCATTGTCACGCAACAGCAGGATGGTCGCCGCCGGGCGCGGCGTCTGTTTTTGCTCGCTCAAGCACCGCGCTCCGTGCGGTCCTGCACGCGGCCCACGCGATCTTTTTCGTTCTGCGCCTTGATCATGGCGCGCGTCTTCTCCCAGTCCGCGTCGGTGAGCTTGTCGAGGTCCGTGAAGCCGGCGCCATTGGCGAGGTAACCCGCGCCGTCCACCGCGATGGTTTCGCCGGTGAGCCATTCACAGCCGTCCGCCATCAGGAAGGTGGCGAGGTTCTGCAGTTCGGGCATCGCGCCGATGCGGCGCATCGGGTTGCTCTCGTTCGAGTCCTCGAAGGTGCCGCCGGGGCGCAGGCGTTTGGCAGCACCCTCGGTGGGGAAGGGGCCGGGCGCGATTGCGTTCAAGCGGATGCCGTAGCGGCCCCACTCGACCGCGAGCGATTTGGTCATGACGTGCAGGCCCGCCTTCGACATCGCCGAGGGCACGACATAGGGCGAGCCGGTATGCACCCAGGTCACGAGGATGGAAAGCACCGAGCCCTTGTGCCCGCCCGCGATCCAGCGCTTGCCCACCGCGTGCGTCACGTAGAAGCTGCCGTGAAACACGATGTTGGCGATGGCGTTGAAGCCGTTGGGCGTCAGGTCCTTGGTCGGGCTGATGAAATTCCCGGCCGCGTTGTTCACCAGGCCGGTGAGCGGCCCGGCTTCGTCCCAGATGCGCTGCGCCATCGCGTCCACTGCCTGCGCGTCGCGGATGTCCACGGCGTGCGTCCTGACCGTGCCGCCGTGCTTGTCCGTCAATTCCTTTGCAGTGGAATCCAGCACAGCGCCGCGCCGGCCCGCGAGCCAGACCTCGGCGCCGAGCTGCAGGTACCGCGTTGCGATTTCCTTGCCCAGGCCGGTGCCGCCACCGGTGATCAGGATGCGCTTACCTTTGAGCAGGCCTGCCTTGAACATCGGCGCTCCAGAATGCGGGGAGCGCCTATTTTACGGTCGGCTAGCGCTCAGGCGAGCGAAACCGAAGCATCGGCGAAGGCCTGCACGAGGGTGAGTCCGGGCCGGTCGACCCGGAAGCAGTAACCCGGCTCGAGCACGACGTCCTTGCGGCTGTTCTCTTCGGTGATCCATACCGAGCCTTCGCGGGCGCAGATGGTGCTGCCGACCGCGTCCCGGATTCTCAGCGTCTGCCCGCGGGCGAGCCGCAGGGCGCCGGAAGCAAGTTCGAGTTTCATGACGATATCCTTTCAGTAGACGGTGTTGCTTGACGGTTGCGATCAGCCCAGGCGCGCGATCCAGCGCCCCGGATGCATGCGATTACCTGGGGCAAAGCGCGCCTTCAGGCAGCCGGGCAAGCGGGCCACGCTGCCGAATAGCCATGCGAATCCAGCACCGATGGCGCGGGACCGCTCCCGGTGTGCCGCAGTCGTCAGCCGACGGCGCAGCAGGGCGGGGCTGTTGTGGAACTCTTCCATGATGTAACGGTTCATTGTTTGCTCCTTGCGTTTGACATGCGCATGATGCATCCTTGCGCCTGGAGCCTCAAACGGGGAATTCACAGGTCTGGCATGCAAAAAAGGAATGTTAACCAGCAACCCCGGCTGCCCTCGCTCGACCTGCTCAAGGGTTTCGAGGCCGCCGCGCGGCTGCTTTCCTTCACCAAAGCGGGTGACGAGCTCTTCCTCTCCCAGTCGGCTGTCAGCCGCCAGATCCAGGAGCTCGAGGAGCAGCTCGGGGTGCCCCTGTTCGAGCGGCGCCACCGCGCGCTGGAGCTGACCGGGGCCGGGCAGGCCCTCTACGCTGCTTCGGCGCAGGTGCTGGCGACGATGCGCAGCGTCACCGACCGGCTGCGCGCCACGCGCAGCCGCCGCACACTGGCGGTCACCACGACGCAGTCCTTTGCCTCGCTCTGGCTGATCCCTCGCCTCGCGGGCTTTACGCGTACGCACGCCGACTTGGACGTGCGCATCAGCGCCGAGACGCGCGTGCTGGACCTGGAGCGCGACGGCCTCGACCTCGCGATCCGGCACGGCCCGGCGGTGCTCGCCGGCCCGCATGCGCTGCGCCTGTTCGGTGAGCGCGTGTTTCCGGTCTGCAGCCCCAAGCTCATGAAGGATCCGGACAAGCCGCTGCGCGAGCCGGCGGACTTGCGCCACCACGTGCTGCTGCAATACGACGACCCCGAGGGCCGCCATCCCTGGATGCACTGGAAAACCTGGCTCGAGATCGAGCGCCTGGTCGACCTGCGGCCCGCCGGCAGCCTCTCGTTCTCGGGCTATGACCAGATCATTCCCGCGGCGATCGCCGGTTTCGGCGTCGCGCTCGGCCGCAGCCCGCTGGTGCGCAAGCTGCTCTCCTCGGGGGAACTGGTGGCGCCCTTCAAGCGCAGCGCCGATCCCGCGCGCGCCTACTACGCCATCGTGTCGAAGAATTCCGAAGGCCGGCCCGAGGTGGCCGACTTCGTCAATTGGCTGAGGGACGAAGCGAAGAAAGAACCGCGCTAGACGGTCAGCACAATCTTGCCGATATGCTGCGAGGACTCCATCAACTTGTGCGCTTCGCTCGCCTGCGCGAGCGGGAAGGTCTTGTAGATCACCGGCTTGATCCTGCCGGCTTCGATGAGCGGCCAGATTTTCTCGCGCAGGCTGCGCGCGATGGCGCCCTTGAACTCGACCGGGCGCGGCCGCAGTGTGGAGCCGGTGATGACTATCCGGCGCCGCTGTATTTCGAAGATGTCGATCTCGGCCTTCGACCCGCCCAGCGATGCGATGAAGACCAGCCGGCCTTCGTCGGCGAGGCATTTCAGTTCCCTCGGCACGTAATCGCCGCCCACCATGTCGAGGATCACGTTGACGCCCTTGCCGCCGGTCGCGGCCATGATCTCGGCGCCGAAGTCCTGCGTTTTGTAGTTGATCGCCTTTTCGGCGCCCAGTCTTACGCAGGCGGCGCATTTGTCGTCGCTGCCGGCGGTGGCAAAGATGCGGTTGCCCATTGCCGCGGCCATCTGGATCGCGGTGACGCCGATGCCGGAGCTGCCGCCCTGTACCAGCAGCGATTCGCCCGGCGCGAGGCGCGCGCGGTCGTAGACGTTCGACCAGACGGTGAAGAAAGTTTCGGGCAGCGAGGCGGCTTCCTGCGCGCTGAGCCCCTTGGGGATGGGCAGCGCCTGTACTTCCGGCGTGACGCAATATTCGGCATAGCCGCCGCCATGGGTGAGGGCGCAGACTTTGTCGCCGATTTTGAAATTTTTTGCAGCACTACCCAAAGCAACAACTTCGCCGGCGATTTCCAGGCCCGGCAGGTCGGAGGCGCCCGGTGGCACCGGGTACCTGCCCATGCGCTGAAGTACGTCGGGACGGTTGATGCCCGCCGCCGCGACCTTTACCAGGATTTCGTCCGCCTTCGGCGCGGGCGTGGGGCGCTCGGCGACGATTAGGACTTCAGGACCGCCGGGCTTGCTGATCTCGATGCATTTCATGGGGTGCGGATCATAGCAGCCATGGCTTTGACGTCCACGTTACCGCCGGAGAGGATGACGCCGACGCGCTTGCCCGTCACATCGATCTTTTTCTCGAGCAGCGCGCAGGCGGCGAGCGCTCCGGTGGGCTCGACGAGGGTTTTCATGCGTTCCCAAAGGAAGAACATCGACTTCAGGAGTTCTTCGTCCGTCACAGTAAGGAAGTCGTCCACATTTGCGCGTATCAGCGCGAAGGTGAGCTTGCCGAGCGCCGTGGTGCGCGCACCGTCGGCGATGGTATCGGGCAGTCCGATGCGCTCGATCTTGCCCGAGCGGAAGGAACGCAGGCCGTCATCGCCTGCAGCCGGCTCGACGCCGATCACGCGGCAGCCCGGCGACAGATGCCTGGCCGCGAGGGCGCAGCCCGAGAGCAGGCCGCCGCCGCCGCAGGGCACCATCAGGACATCCAGCGGGCCGGCGTCCTCGAACAGTTCCTTGGCCGCCGTGCCCTGGCCCGCAACGATGTGCGGGTGGTCGAAGGGCGGAATCAGCGTAAGGCCACGCTCGGATGAAATGCGTTTCGCGAGCTCTTCTCTATCCTGGTTTTTTTCATAAAGAACAACTTCAGCGCCATAGCCCCTGGTCGCGTCCAACTTTACCGGGGGCGCGTCGGTGGGCATGACGATCGTCGCCGGAATCCCGAGCAGCTTTCCCGAGAGCGCCACTGCCTGGGCGTGGTTGCCCGAGGAAAACGCGACTACACCGCGGCGCTTCTCCTCGGCAGTAAGCTGGGAGAGTGCGTTATACGCGCCACGAAACTTGAAGGCTCCCATGCGCTGCAGATTCTCGGCTTTGAAGTAGACCTTCGCCCCGCTGAGCACATCCACCGTTGCCGACCGAAGCACGGGCGTGCGATGCACCTCAGACCGGATGCGTTCGTGTGCGAGTGCGACATCCGCATAAGTCACTTCCATCGCTGCAAGGCCTCCCGGGCGACATCCTCGCCCCACTCCTGCAGGAAATGGCCGCCCTCGGCGTGGATGTAAGGCTCGGGGCAGTTGCGGATGATTTTGCGCAGCGCTTGCATCACCGGCGGCCCCAGGACCGGGTCCTTGGCGCCGATCGCCATGAAAGCATCGCCCTGCCAGGCGTTCCGCCACCAGTCGCGCGCGCGGCGCGACAGCGCGGCCCCGGGCGCATCGGGCCGGTCGGGCACCAGGTTCGGGAAACGCCGTACGCCGGCCTTGGACGCGGTGTCGGGATAGGGCGCCTCGTAGGCAGCCGCTTCCGCGGCGCTCAGGTGCGGGCAGGCGCGCGCGAGCAGCTTGCCGCAGTCGATGCCCGGGTTCTTGTTGACGTAGGCGCGCCAGGCGATGAAGCCTTCGCCCAGCGGCACATCGCCCGTGCCGAGAGCGGTGTTCATGACGAGCAGCCGCTCGAAGAGCGCCGGCATTTCCATCGGCACGGTGAGCCCGAGCAGTCCGCCCCAGTCCTGCACCGCGAGCGTAATGTTGGAAAGATTCAAATTTTCTATCAAGTGTAAAAGCATGTCGCGGTGAAATTCGAAACCGTAAACCTCGTCTTCCACTGGTTTATCCGAGCGGCCGAAGCCGATGAAATCCGGCGCGATGACGCGGTAGCCGGCAGCGAGGAACGGCGGAATCATCTTGCGGTACAGGTAGCTCCAGGTCGGCTCGCCATGCAGGCAGAGCAGGGTGCGCGGTCCGGTCCCTTCGTCCAGGTAGTGCACGCGCAGGCCGCGCCACTCCAGGTAATGCGGCGCCCAGGGAAATCCGGGCAGGTTCGCGAATCGCTCGTCGGGTGTGCGCATGCGCCGATTGTAGAATGGCCGCATGGACTACTCCAACTATAAAGAACTGAAAATCCGCCGGCTCGAGCCTGGCATCCTCGAACTGGTGATGGGCGAAGAGGGCGGCAAGCTCTCCACCGCGACCGAACGCCTGCACAAGGAGCTGGCCGAGATCTGGCTCGACATCGACCGCGATCCGGAAACCCGCGTCGCGATCCTGCGCGGCGCGGGCAAGGGATTTTCCGCCGGCGGCGACCTTGCGATGGTGGAGAAGATCACGCAGGACTTCGAGGCGCGCGCGCGCCTCTGGCGCGAAGCTCGCGACCTCGTCTACAACATCATCAACTGCTCGAAAATGATCGTGTCGGCGATGCACGGCCCGGCGGTGGGCGCGGGCCTGGTGGCGGGGCTGCTGGCGGACGTTTCCATCGCGGCGAAGAACGCGCGCATCATCGACGGCCACACGCGCCTGGGCGTTGCCGCGGGAGATCACGCGGCGATCGTCTGGCCGCTCTTGTGCGGCATGGCGAAAGCGAAGTACTACCTATTGCTGTGCGAGCAGGTCTCGGGCGAGGAGGCCGAAAGGATCGGCCTCATATCGATGTGTTGTGAAGAGGCCGAGTTGCAGGCGAAAGCCCTGGAAGTCGCGCGCAAGCTCGCAGGTGGCGCGCAAACAGCGCTGCGCTGGACCAAGTACAGCCTCAACAACTGGCTGCGCCTGGCGGGACCAAGCTTCGACGCCTCACTTGCGCTGGAGATGCTCGGTTTCACCGGCCCGGAGGCAAAGGAAGGCCTCGCCTCATTACGGGAGAAGAGGAAACCCTCCTTCCCGCCGGAACCGAAGGATTTTTAGCCCGGTTTGCTGAAATCCAAGGCGTCGCCGCCGTCTGCGGCAGGTGCGGCTGCGGCCGCAGGTGCGGCGGCAGGCGCGGATGCCGCAGCGGCCTCTTCCCTGGTCGCGGGTGCGGTGACCTTGCCGCTGATCAGCCGCTCCAGTTCGCGTGCAATAGTCGCCGGGTCAGGTCCCACGCGGCCCATGCTCGCAAGGAAAACGCGTACCGGCAGGTCCACCAGCGTGGGTTCGGGGTGATCGCGCAAGTGCGCCACGTTTTGCACCGCCGGAATGACGCGGCCGCTGCGCACGCCGGCCAGTTCGCTTTCGAGTCCCTGGACCATCGCGGCCTGGGCGCGGCCGATGCCCGCGAGCAGTTCGGCAAGCTGGAGTGCGGAGATTTGCAGCATGAAGCCCCCTGTCGAGAGAATGCGCGCCGATGTTAACATTCGCCGCAACCGGAGATTCCGTGTTTTCCTGGAAGCGTCCCGAAAACCTTGGCGTGAAAGACGGCAGGCTGGCGCCGCCGAAATCGACGCCAAACTGCGTTTCCAGCCAGGCCGGGCCCGCGGATGAGGAACATTACATTGCGCCGATGGCGTTCAAGGGCGACGCGGGCGCGGCGATGGCCGCCGTGCGCGGCGCGGTCGAAAGCATGCGCGGCGCCAGCATCATCCGGCAGGAGGGCGGCTACCTCTACGCCGAATTCCGCACCAAGCTCATGCGTTTCGTCGACGACGTCGAATTTCTCTTCGACGCGAAGGCAGGCCTGATCCATGTGCGCTCGGCGTCGCGGCTGGGCCGGCGCGATTTTGGCGTCAACCGCGCACGGGCCGAAGCCCTGCGCAAGCGCACCGAAGCGCGCAGCAAGACCTGAATCGGGGAGCTCGCCATGATCCTGCGCATGCTCGTTGCCGCATCCGCTCTGCTCGCATTCTCCGGTGGCGCCTGGCCGCAGGAGAAGGGCAGGTCCGCGGACGAGGCAGCCGCAGCGGAAACGCTCTCGGCGGTGGTGCGCGTGCGAAGCAAGATCATCGCCAACGCGCGCAGCGCGGCGACGCTCGGCACGCAGCGCGAGGGCTCCGGGGTGCTGGTGCGCGAGGGCTACGTCGCGACGATCGGCTACCTCGTGATCGAATCCGAATCGATCGAAGTCACCGGCGCGGACGGCAAATCGGTGCCGGCGGCGCTCGCCGCCTACGATCACGCGAGCGGTTTCGGCCTGCTCAAGCTGCTCGCGCCGCTCGCCGGCAAGCCGCTGCCGATCGGGGACTCGAATACGGCCACCGCGCGCGAGCCGGTGCTGGCCGCCTCCTACGGCGGCGACGGCGTCCACGTGGTGCGCGTGGTGTCGCGCCGCGCGTTTTCCGGCAGCTGGGAATACATGCTCGATGCTGCGATTTTCACTTTTCCGCCGGTCATGAACTGGTCGGGCGCTTCGCTCATCAGCTCGAGGGGGGAGTTGCTCGGCCTTGGCTCGCTGATCGTCGCCGATGCGGCCGGCTCGGACACGCAATCCCCGGGCAACATGTTCGTGCCGACGAACCTGCTAAAAGCCATCCTCGAAGACCTCATCGCGCGGGGCAAGGCGGCGGGTCCGGTGCGGCCCTGGCTCGGCGTCAACACCGAAGAGATGCGCGGACGCCTCTTCGTGACGCGCGTTTCGCCCGAGGGGCCAGCCGAAAAGGCGGGAGTGAAGAGCGGCGACATCCTGATCGGCGTCGGCAAGGACGAGGTGTCTTCGCTGGCCGAGTTCTACCGCAAGGTCTGGGCGCTGGGCGCGGCCGGGGTGGAAGTGCCGCTGCGCGTGCTGCAGGGCGTGCAGGTGAAGGAACTGGCCGTGCGTTCGATCGACCGCACGGAATATTTCCGCGCGCGTCAGAGTTATTAAAACTACCTGATCACCATGCCCTTGGGATAGGGCTCGACGCCCGCGTTGAGCGTCGAGGGCAGCGCGCGGCGCAGCGACTGCTTGCTCGGCACGTCCGCGACCACGCGCGCGTAGCGCACGTTCTTCTGCATTTCCTCCAGGTACAGGTTCTGCCCCTCGAAGTGGCGCTCGGCGTATTCGTAGGCGCGCGCGAGCTGGAGGTCGAGCCGCTTCACGGCGTTCACGTAGAAGCCCGGCGTCTTGCGCACCAGGTCCTCGCCCGAGCGGAAGAGCACCTCGGTGCGGCCGCCGGGAAGTTTCCTGCTGGCGAGGCCGCCGAGCACGAATTCCGGATAGAGCCGGTCGCGGCATTTCTCCAGGTAACAGCGGTCCGCCATCTGCGCGATGCTGTCGGCGGTGCCGAGCATGTGGCCGACGCGCCGCAGCAGTGTGTTGTTGAGCGGTATCGTTTCCGCGCGCCGCTCGTAGCCCGTGTAATGCACCAGGATCGAGCCCGCATGGGCGTAGCGCTTGAGGCCGATGCGCGGCAGGTAGTGGCGCAGATGCCGCGAGCCGCGCGTTACGTGCGTCTTGGTGTACTCGGCGCCGTAGCGGTGGCGCCGGTCGCCGCGCTTGCGCAGGTAGCCGAAATCGTGGAACAGCGCCGTCACCACGCCGAGCGAAAAACAGGCCGCGGGCAGGGCGGGCGAATCGCCAACGCGCGAGCGCGTTACTTTACGGCTGCGCTCGTATCCGTCCATCAGGCGCGCCATCGCGAGCGTGACGTCCAGGATGTGCTGGATGTCGTGGTACGCGGTGTCGCAGGGCTTGTATTCGGCGTGCTTGCCGACGTAGAGGCGGCCGATGTCGTCGAAGGCTTGTTCTATCGCGCCTGATGGAGTTCCGTTGTACAAGCCCCGATAGACGCGCATCACCTCCCCGGCGACCTGCTTGAGGTCGGTGGTGCGGATCCTGTCTGTAACGTCGTGATCGTTGCGACGCATGGCGGCGTGGCGTCGTTCCCTTCCCCAAGGCAAGTATTATAGGATGCGAACAGAGGCGGAAAATCGGGATATTTTTTCAAGAAGCGGAAGTATTGCGCATCGCGATGCAAGGCTGAGGAGGCAAGGCGTTGACGGGCCAGTCTCTGACTGACGAGGAACGGCTGCAGATCGGGGCGCGCATCGCGGTGCTGGAGACCGAGCACCAGGACCTGGATGACGTGATTGCCCGGCTCGCGGAGCACCCCAGCCAGGACCAGCTTCAGCTCCGTCGTCTCAAAAAACGCAAGCTTGTGCTCAAGGACTCCATCTCCCGGCTCAAGATTCTCCTGGTGCCGGACATTCCGGCTTGAAGGTAAGGATCACGCTCGCGTGATTGCACTCATCCAACGCGTCACCGAGGCGCGAGTCGAAGTTGACGGCGCATCGATCGGCAGCATCGGGCGCGGCATCCTGGCGCTGATCGGCGTCGAGCGCGGCGACAGCGACGCGCAGGCCGAGCGGCTCGTCGAGAGGGTGCTTGGCTACCGCATTTTCCCGGATGCCGAGGGGAAGATGAATCTGTCGCTACTGGACATCAGGGGCGAACTGCTCGCCGTGCCGCAATTCACCCTGGCGGCGGATACGAAGACCGGGACGCGTGCAGGATTCTCCACGGCGGCAGCGCCCGCCGAGGGGCGGCGCTTGTTCGAACGCTTTGTCTTTCTTTCAAGTCAAAAGCAACTGCATGTAAGGACGGGACGCTTCGGCGCCGATATGCGGGTCAGCCTGGTCAACGACGGGCCCGTGACCTTCTGGCTGCAGGTTTCTCCAGCCGTGAAGTAGCGCGAGGCGGTAGCTCGCTCAGCGTCCTGAAATTTGCCGGCGCCACGATCTCGATCAGTTCGAGGTCCTGCGAGTGGCTGATTTCGCGGTGCCGGATCCCGGGCGGCTGGTAGAAGCAGCTGCCCTGCTTCATCCTGACCCTGCCGACGCCCTCGTACTCGAACACCGCCGAGCCCTTGAGCACATAGACGAACTGCAGCTTGCAGTCGTGGCGGTGCCACTGGCCGTGCGGGGATTTGCCGCGCCGCGCCCGGATGACGTGCGCCACCACCTTGCCGCGCGTCGCACGCCTGATGCCGAGGTCGCGATACACGAAGTAGGCGCGCAAGCCGCGCCGCGCAAACTTCGATCCTGCTTTGTGGCTTACTGCAAAACGGTTTTTCATGCTCGCTATCCTCCTAGACTGGCAATCGCCGCTTCCATACCGCCGCGGCCGTAGGGTATTTTCTGCACCTGCATTGCCGCCTCGACGCCGGCCAGGCAGCCGAGGATCATCGCGCTGTTGAGGTTGCCGAGGTGCCCGATGCGGAACGCGCGCCCGTTCTGCGGCCCCAGGCCGCCGGCGATGGCGACCTGGAAGCGCTCGCGGGCGACCGTGCGCATGGCTTCGGGATCGATCCCGGCGCGCGTTTCGATGGTGGTAACGGAGACCGAGCGCGCCTCGGGTACGCGGCAATGGAACATCACTGCGCCTTCGCGGCTCCAGCACTCGACCGCGGCGTGCACCGCGCGGGCGAGCAGGGCATGGCGCGCGATGATCGCGTCGATTCCCTCGAGGAACAGCAGCGCGAGCGCGGCCTCGACGCCGAACAGCAGGTTCTGCGGCGGAGTGCCGCAGAACTTGCGGTAACTCTGGTCGCCTTTGCGCCGGCCCCAGTCCCAGTAGTAACGCGGCGCGGGGTTGCGCGCGGCGACCTCGTCGGCGCGGCGGTCGACCGCGACGAACCCCATGCCGGGTGGCGACATGAGCCCTTTCTGCGTCGCTCCCACCGCAACGTTGACGCGCATCGCGTCCATGGCGAAGGGCGCCGCGGCGAGCGAGGCGACCACATCCACCACGAACAGCGCCGGATGGCCGGCGGCGTCGATGGCTGCACGCAGCGCGGCGAGATCGGTGGTGGTGCTGCTGGCGGTATCGGTATGGACGACGAACACGGCCACGATTTCGCGCTTCACGTCGGCGCGCAAGGCCTGCTCGAGAGCATTCGGGTCGATCGGGTGGCCCTCGCGGAACGGCGTGCGGACCACGCGGCGCCCGAGCGCCTCGGTCTGCACCGCCCAGGATTCGGAGAAATGCCCGGTGCCCGGAATCAGCACCGTCTGTCCCGGCGCGAGCAGGTTCTCGATGGTCGCTTCCCAGGCGCCGTGGCCGTTCGAAGCGAACATGTACAGCTCGGCGTCCCTGGTCTGCAGGAGCCGTTTGATGCCCGTGTCGATGGACGCGATCACCTCGTCGAGCCGCGGGTCGCCGTGGTCCATGGGCTGCCGATGCATGGCGTTCAACACTTCATCCGGAACCTGCGTCGGGCCGGGTGAATGCAGGAATCGAGTGCCGGGAATTCGTCTCATGGAAACCGAATTTTACAGTTTTGCGCATTTTCAGATTAGGATTGCCACTCCCATGTCCGACCAGTTCATCGGCGTAAAGCCAGTTGAAGAGCGCCATCGCATTGACAGCGGGCGGCTGGAGGAATTCCTCAAGGCACAGGTGGAAGGATTCCGCGGTCCGCTTACCATCGAGCAGTTCAAGGGCGGCCAGTCGAACCCCACCTACCGCAT
>CAZTSJ010000038.1:0-12733 GCA_964616875.1 uncultured Bordetella sp.
CGTCTCCTGCCCGATCTCGAACCTGGTGCTGGGCGGCTACTCGAACATGCAGGAGATCAGCCACGGCTATGACGGGCTGCAGCGCCACGGCGTGCAGGTGGTGCGCGACGAGGCGACCGCCATCGACCCGGCGAAGAAGACGGTGCGCACGGCGCGCGGCGGCGACATCGCCTATGAGCGCCTGGTCGTCTCGCCGGGCATCGACTTCACCTTCGGCGAAGTGCAGGGCTTCGAGGCCGCGATGAACTCGGGCCGCGTGCTGCATGCCTGGAAGGCGGGCGCGCAGACCGTGGAACTGCGCCGGCAGCTAGAGCAGATGCGCGACGGCGGCGTCTACATACTGTCCATCCCGCTGGCGCCCTACCGCTGCCCGCCGGGACCGTACGAGCGCGCCAGCATGGTCGCGGCGTACTTCAAGCAGGCCAAGCCGCGCTCCAAGGTGCTGGTGCTCGACGCCAATCCGGACGTGACTTCGAAGGCGGGCCTGTTCAAGGCCGCCTGGAAGGACCTCTACCCCGGCATCCTCGAGTATCGCGGCAACGCCAAGGCGGTCGGGGTCGATCCGGCCGGCATGACCGTCAAGCTGGAAGTGGAAGACATCAAGGGCGACGTGCTCAACGTCGTGCCGCCGCACCGCGCCGGCAACATCGCGCAGCAGGCGGGGCTGATCACCACCAACAACCGCTGGTGCGACGTGGACTGGCGCACCATGGAGTCGAAGAAAGTGCCGGGCATCCACGTGCTGGGCGACGCCACGCTTTCGGCGCCGGGCATGCCCAAGTCGGGCAGCATGGCGAACAATCACGCCAAGATCGCGGCCGCCGCGATCGTCGGCGTGCTAAGCGGGCGCGGCGCGGGCTCGGAGCCCAAGATCATCAACACCTGCTACAGCTTCGTGTCGCAGAAGGAAGCGATCCGCGTTTCCTCGGTCCACGAGTGGGACGCGGGCCAGGGCACGCTCATAGCGGTGAAGGGATCGGGCGGGGTTTCCGCCGCGCGCAGCGAAGCCGAGGGCACCTACGCCTGGAACTGGGCCCGTACGATCTGGGCTGACAGCCTGGCTTAGCTTTTTCCCGTACTGCCGAATCCTCCAGCCCCGCGGCTGGAGGTCTGGAATTCCTCGACCACGTTGAATTCCACTTGCTGCACCGGCACCACCACCAGCTGCGCGATGCGGTCCATCGGCTGCACCGTGAACGCGGCAGCGCCGCGATTCCACAGGGAGACCATCAGCGGCCCCTGGTAGTCGGAATCGATGAGGCCGACCAGGTTGCCGAGGACGATGCCGTTCTTCGCGCCGAGCCCCGAGCGCGGCAGAATGATTGCGGCGAAACCCGGATCACCGATGTGGATCGCGATGCCCGTGGGCACCAGCTGGCTGTCGCCAGGCTTGAGCTCCAGCGCCGCGTCCAGGCAGGCGCGCAGGTCGAGGCCGGCGGCGCCGGCAGAACCGTAGCTGGGGAGCATGTCGCGGATCCTCGCATCGAGGATCTTCACGTCCAGCTTGCGCAAGTTAGCGCTTTGTTTTCTGCAGCATGCCGGCCACGTGGGCCAGCAGCTTGCGGGCCTGTTCCAGCTTGGGGCCGCGCCCGAGCGAATGCCTGCCGCGCGCATCGAACAGCGTGATCGCGTTGTCGTCGGCGCCCAGCGCGCTCTGCACCAGGTTCGCCGCGATCAGCGGCACGCCTTTCTTCACACGCTTGGCCTTCGCGTTCGCGTCCAGCTTTTCGCTCTCGGCGGCGAAGCCGACGCAGAAGGGCGCGTTCCGGCGCGCCGCGACCCAGGCGAGGATGTCGGGATTCTCCTCGAACTCGAGCACCGGGGTGCGGCCGTTCACCTTCTTGATCTTCTGGTCGGAGGACTTTTTCACCTTCCAGTCGGCGACCGCGGCGACTGATATGAAGATGTCGCTGCGTGCCACGGCGGTCTTCACCGCCTCGAACATCTGCTGGGCGCTGCGCACGTTGACGCGCTCGACGCCTGCGGGAGTTTCCAGCGCCACCGGCCCGCTGACCAGCGTGACTCTGGCGCCCGCTTCGCGCGCCGCACGCGCCACCGCGTAGCCCATCTTGCCCGAGCTGGAATTGGTGAGCACGCGCACCGGATCGATCTTCTCTTCGGTCGGTCCCGCGGTCACCAGCACGCGCTTGCCCGCGAGCAGCTTGGGCCCGAACCAGGCCTCGACCTCGGCCAGGATCTGCTCCGGTTCGAGCATGCGCCCCATGCCGGTCTCGCCGCAGGCCTGATCGCCCTCGGCGGGACCCGCGAAGGCGATGCCATCGGCGCGCAGGCTGGCAAGGTTGCGTTGCGTCGCCGGGTTGTCCCACATCTCCACGTTCATCGCCGGCGCGACCATCAGTCCGCAACGCCGCGCCAGCACCAGCGTCGAGAGCAGGTCATCGGCCAGGCCGAGCGCGATCTTGGCGAGGAAGTCCGCGCTCGCCGGCGCCACCAGGACGAGGTCGCGATCGCGCGACAGCTCGATGTGCGACATGTTGTCGGCGATGCGCGGATCCCAGAGGTCGGTCCACACGGTCTGGCCGCTCAGCGCCTGCATTGTTACGGGAGTGACGAACCGGGTCGCCGCCTCGCTCATGGCGACGCGCACGTCGCAGCCGGCCTTGCTCAGGGCGCGCGCCAGCACCGCCGCCTTGTAGGCTGCGATACCGCCGGAGACGCCGAGCAAAATCCGCTTCCCCTTCAAGGTCATCCGACCGATAGCCCTGAGCGTTGAGGGATGAGGATTGTAGAGGAAACAGGGGATATGGCCATTTCGGACTGGCCGCTCGCGGAACGGCCCCGCGAACGGCTCCTGGCGCAGGGCGCGGGTTCACTGAGCGACGCGGAGCTGCTCGCCGTGATCTTGCGCACCGGCTTGCCGGGCAAGAGCGCAGTGGAGCTCGGGCGCGATCTTCTGGAGAGGTTCAAGGGGGTCGCCGGCCTGTTCGCTTCGGACCTCAGGAACGTGAAAGGGCTCGGACCGGCCAAGCGCGCGCAGTTCGAGGCGGTGATGGAACTCGCCCGTCGCAGCCTCAAGGAAGACCTGCGATCGGCCAGCGCCCTCACCTCACCGGGTGCGGTGAGGGACTACCTGCGGCTCGCGATCGCGGACCGCGAGCACGAGGTCTTCGTCTGCCTCTGGCTCGATGCCCAGCACCGCATGCTCGCCTGCGCAGAGCTGTTTCGCGGCACGCTCACGCAGACCTCGGTCTACCCGCGCGAAATCGTCAAGGCAGGCCTCAAGGCAAATGCCGCGGCGGTGATCTTCGCCCACAACCATCCATCGGGCGTCGCGCAGCCCAGCCAAGCCGACGAATTGCTGACGCGCAACCTGAAGGAGGCGCTGTCCCTCGTCGACATCAAGGTGCTCGATCACTTCATCGTGGCAGGCCACCAGACCCTCTCCTTCGCCGAGCGCGGACTGCTATGAAGTGCCTGTTTTAGCGTATAATTCGCCCCCTTTGCGCGCCACCTCGGAGTTAGCAATGCCTCGGATTTGCGATGTCACCGGCAAAAAGCCGATGAAAGGTCACCTGGTCTCGCACGCGAACAACAAGACCATCCGCACCTTCCTGCCCAACCTGCACTACCGTCGTTTCTGGCTCGAGACCGAGCGCCGCTGGGTGCGGCTGCGCGTCTCGACCTCGGGGCTGCGGCGCATCGACAAGCTCGGCCTGGAGGCAGTGCTGGCCGAAATCAAGGCGAAGAAAAAGGAAAAGGCGAAAGCCTGAGGAGCCCGCGATGCGCGAAAAAATCAAGCTTGAATCCTCGGCCGGCACCGGCCACTACTACACCACCACCAAGAACAAGCGCACCAAGCCCGAGAAGATCGAAATGATGAAATTCGATCCGAAGGCGCGCAAGCACGTCATGTACAAGGAAGGCAAGATCAAGTAGTCCGGATCTGCCTGAAATAAAAAAGCCCGCTCGCAGCGGGCTTTTTTTATTGTGTAGTAATCACTCAGGCATAACTGCGCAGGCGGTGGCTGAATTCCACCAGCGGCGTGACGCCGCTGGTCTCGGCCTTGTGGCACCAGTCCTGCAGCCGCTTGAGCAGCTGTTCGCGCGAGTCGCTCGAACGCGCCCACAGCGCCGCGAGTTCGTCGCGCATCGCGATCGCCGTGGCCAGCGCCTTCGAATTCTTCACCGCTTCGGCGAGCCGCGCGCGCTCAGCTTCGGTGAGCCGCTGCAAGCGCGCGAAATAGCGCTTCGCCGGCTTCAGCGCCTCGGCTTCCTGCGACCACTGCCCCAGGCGGTCGATCTCCTGCAGGTAGGTGTGCTTGAGCGAGGTGGCATAGCGGGCGAGCACGTCGTAACGGTTGGCGATCACCGCCTCCAGCGTCTGCTCGTCGGCAACCGGTTTCGGATCGGAGAAACGCGGCGTCGGCGCCACCTTCTTCACCGTGGCAAGCCCCGCCTCTTCGAGGGCGCGAATATAGGTCCAGCCGAGGTCGAACTCGTACCACTTCAGGGAAAACTTGGCCGAGGCCGGGTAGGCGTGGTGGTTGTTGTGCAGTTCCTCGCCGCCGATCAGCATGCCGATCGGCGACATGTTGCGGCTCGCGTCCGGCGCGGGGACATCCCAGTTGCGGTAGCCCCAGAAATGGCCGACGCCGTTGATCACGCCGGCGGCCCAGAACGGAATCCAGGCGATCTGCACGATCAGGATGATCGCACCGGGGATCAGGCCGAAGAGCGCGATGTTGACCGCGCCCATCAGCCACAGGCCGAGCACCGAGTGGCGCGCGTAGACGTTGCGCTCGACCCAGTCTTCCGGCGTGCCATGGCCGTAACGCTCCATGGTCTCGGGGTAATGCGATTCCTTCACATACAGCAGCACTCCTGTCCACAGCACGCGGTTGATCCCATGGACCTGCGGGCTGTGCGGGTCGTCTTCGGTCTCGCACTTGGCGTGGTGCTTGCGGTGGATCGCGGTCCATTCCTTGGTGACCATGCCGGTGGTGAGCCAGAGCCAGAGGCGGAAGAAATGCGCGACCACAGGGTGCAGGTCCAGCGCCCGATGTGCCTGATTCCGATGGAGATAAATGGTTACCGCGGCAATCGTGATGTGCGTGAGGCCCAGCGCGATCAGCACCAATCCCCACCAGGGAAGGTCCAGCAAGCCGTTGAATAGCATCAGGTGCCTTTGTTATGTCGTCTATTGCAGACGGGCCGAGCGGATTCTACGCGAACCTCAATCCCTTGTATCTTGAGAAAAGGTCAACTTGCTGCACTATTGCGCACTTGATCGGTGCTGTTGCCTTGCAACATCCTAACCTCCCGCTGCGGAACGGGAATTTCGATCCCCGCAAACCGAAACTTGACAGCAAATCAACGCTGACGCCGCTCGTAGGCGACGGCGAAGAAGCCGTCGGTGCCGTGGCGATGCGGCCACAGGCGCAGCCGCTCGCCGGTATCCACGCCGATGCGCTGCGCGGCCAGCAGCTGCGTGCAGGAAAGCGCCTGAAAATCCGCATGCTCCGCGGCAAAGCGATCGGCCACCGCCTCGTTCTCCTCGGCGAGGATGCTGCAGGTTGCGTAGACAAGGCGCCCGCCGGGCTTGAGCAGCTTCGCGGCTGCCTTGAGGATCCGTGCTTGTTTCGCCGCCAGCTCCGCCACGGCGCTCTCGCCGTGGCGCCATTTCAGGTCCGGATTGCGCCGCAGCGTGCCGAAGCCACTGCAAGGCGCATCCACCAGCACGCGGTCGAGCTTGCCTGCCAGTCGCTTCGCGCGGATATCGCCCTCGCCCGAGAGCACGATCGGATGCACGTTCGATATCCCCGCGCGCGCCGCGCGCGGCGCGAGTTCGCGCAGCCGCTTCTCCGATACGTCCATGGCATAGATGCGCCCGGCGCCGTGCATGAGCATCGACAGCGCGAGCGTTTTGCCGCCCGCGCCGGCGCAGAAATCCGCGACCATCTCGCCGCGCCGCGGCGCCAGCAGGTAGGCGAGCAGCTGGCTGCCCTCGTCCTGCACTTCCACCGAACCGTCCAGAAACAGCGCATGGCGGTTGATCTGCGGCTTGCCCTTCAAGCGGATGCCGGCAGGCGAATGCGGCGTCGGTGCCGCTTCCAGCGCAAGGCGATCGAGCGCTTCCTGCCTCGATAGCTTCGCCAGATTCACGCGCAGGTCGAGCGGCGCCGGGTTCAGCAGCCCGCGCGCGATCGCCATGGCTTCCGTGGCGCTGTATTCGGCAGCGAGGCGCAGCCAGAGCCAGTCGGGCACATCGGCCTGTACGGCCTGGGCAAAAGATTCGCTCTGCGCAGATTTGATGCGGGTGGCGAGCTCCGCGTCGCTGTCCTCGAGCGCTCTGCCGGACAGGCCGAAAACCCGGATCAGCGCGGCGATGGCGAGAGCGTGCGGCGCGGCGCTGCCGGCGGCCGCCTCGAGCGAGCGCTTGCGCCGCAGGACCGCGAACACGGTCTCGGCGATGAAGGCGCGGTCCTGCTGCCCGAGATTGCGATGGGCGCGGAAATAAGCCGACAAAGCCTGGTCCGCGGGGCGCGAGAAGCTCAGCAGTTCCGAGAGCGCCGTTACCGCATGGGTGAGCAATGCCCGGGTCGGCCTCACTGCAGTGAAATCTTTACCGCAACCTGGTCGAGGCGCGTGCCGTCTTTCTCGACGATCAGCATGCGCACCGGCAGGTATTGCCGGTCGACGGCGAGCCAGATCTCGGTCGTCTTGTCCTGCGGCTTGTCCTTGCGCTTGACGAGCTTGAGCGCATCGAATTCGCCCGCCGGAGTCTTGACCCGCTCGCGCCCGGCAACTTCGTACGTGTAGGACGTCGTGCGCCTGCCGTCGGCAACGCTCGCCGTCACCACGCCCTTTGGCGGCGCGAACGCGAGCGACCAGATGAAACTGAGTTGATCCTGGCGCAGCAGCGTCGCGGTCTTCGCAGCCGGGATCCATTCAGCCTGCCGGGAATCGCGTCCGGGCCGCTTGTCCTCGAATTTCTGCGGCCGCAGGCCGTCGGCCACGACCGCGCCCTGGCTGGAGCGCGTAGCTTCGCCGCGCAACGCGAGCATGCCCTTGCCTTTCCAGGTTTCCACCAACCGGTAGCTGCGCCCGTCGTGCTCCAGGCGCTGGTTCACCTCGGCGAGGACGGATCCGTCGCGTACGATTTCATAGCCGATCTCGACCCGCTGCGGTGGCGCGGCCGCAGCGACGCAGGCAAGGCTAAGGACGATCGTCAAATAAAAATTGCGCATCATTTCCCTTAACGCGCACGGTGCCGTTCTCGATGACCAGTTTGTCCTCGAGAAACCAGCGCACCGCGCGCGGATAGGCGACGTGTTCCTGCCTGAGCACCCGCGCCGCCAGCTTTTCCACCGTGTCGTCCGCAAACACCGGCACCGCGGCCTGGATCACGATCGGCCCCGAATCCAGCTCGGGCGTCACGAAATGCACGGAGCAGCCGTGCACCCTGGCGCCGGCCGCAAGCGCGCGCTCGTGCGTGCGCAGGCCGGTAAAGGAAGGCAGCAGAGACGGATGCACGTTCAGCATCCGGCCCGCATAGCGCTCGACGTATCCGGCGGTGACGATGCGCATGAAGCCCGCATGCGCCACAAGCTTCGGTGCGAATCGATCCACCTCGGCCGCTAGCACCTTCTCGAACGCCTCGCGCGTCGCGAAATCACCGTGCTTCACCACCAGCGTCGGAATGCCGTGCCGGGCCGCGATCGCGAGCCCGCCGGCGCCGGCGACGTTGCTGATCACGGCAGCCACGGGAACGCCGGCATCGATGAGCGCCTGCAGGTTGCTGCCGCGTCCCGATATGAGAACGACAACCGAACTCAAACCATGTCCTCCGGCCGTACCCAGCGGTCGAAATCCTCCGCCTTGACGTAGCCGAGCTTGGCGGCCGCTTCGCGCAGCGTGCTGCCGTCCTGGTGCGCCTTTTTCGCGATTTCCGCCGCCTTGTCGTAACCGATGTGGGGGGCGAGTGCGGTCACCAGCATGAGAGAACGCCCGAGCTGGTCGCGAATGCGCGCTTCATTCGCGGCGATGCCGCGCACGCAGTGCTCCTCGAAACTGGTCATGCCATCGGCGAGCAGCCGCGCGCTTTGCAGGAACGCATTGATGATGAGCGGCTTGTAGACGTTGAGCTCGAAGTGGCCGGAAGCGCCGCCGATGTTGAGCGCGACGTCGTTGCCGAACACCTGCGCGCACAGCATGGTCATCGCCTCGGCCTGCGTCGGATTGACCTTGCCTGGCATGATCGAGCTGCCGGGCTCGTTCTCTGGCAGGGATATTTCGCCGATGCCCGAGCGCGGACCTGAAGCAAGCAGCCTTACGTCGTTGGCAATTTTCATGAGCGCGGCGGCGAGGGTCTTCAGCGCGCCGTGCGCGAACACCAGCGCCTCGTGCCCTGCGAGCGCGGCGAACTTGTTCGGCGCGGCCGCGAACGGCAGGCCCGACATGCGCGCGACTTCCGCCGCCACGCGTTCGCTGAACTCGACATGCGTGTTGAGGCCGGTGCCGACGGCGGTGCCGCCGATCGCCAGGCGGTAGAGCCCCGGCAGCACGGCGTCCAGCGCCTCGCGCGCCTGTTCGAGTTGCGCGACGTAGCCGGAAAACTCCTGCCCCAGCGTGAGCGGCGTGGCGTCCTGCAGGTGCGTGCGGCCGATCTTGACGATGGACTTAATGGCGTCGCGTTTCACGGCCAGCGCCGTACTCAGCCGGTCGAGCGCCGGAATTACATCGGCGTGCAGGGCACGCGCAGCGGCGATGTGCATCGCGGTGGGAAAAACATCGTTCGACGATTGACCGAGATTGACGTCGTCGTTCGGGTGCAGCAGGCGCTTCGGCCCGCGCTCGCCGCCAAGAATTTCGGAGGCGCGGTTGGCGAGCACCTCGTTCACGTTCATGTTCGACTGCGTGCCCGAGCCGGTCTGCCAGACCACGAGCGGAAACTCCTCGTCGTGGCGTCCGGCGAGCACTTCGTCGGCGGCGCGCACGATCGCCTCCGACTTCTTCGCATCGAGCAGGCCGAGCGAGGTATTGACGCGCGCCGCGGAGCGCTTCACCAGCGCCAGCGCATGGACGACCGCGAGCGGCATGCGCTCGCTGGAAATGCGGAAAAAACGCCGGCTGCGCTCGGTCTGCGCGCCCCACAGCCGGTCCGCCGGCACGTCAATCGGGCCGAAGGAATCCTTCTCGCTGCGGGTGCCGCTCATGGCAGGTCGAACAGTAGCACTTCGGCTCTCTCGCCCTTCTCCATCTCGATCTCTCCTACGCCGCTCGCCTTGAGCGCGTCGCCGGCCTCGAGCGGCGCGCCATTCACAGTGAGCTTGCCGCGCACGAGGTGCACGTAGGCCTTGCGGCCCGGCGCGAGCGCATGCCGCGCGCGCTCGGCGCCTTCGAACAAGCCGGCATAGATGCGCGCATCCTGGTGGATCGTCACAGTGTCCTGCGCGCCGTCGGGCGAAGCGACCAGCCGCAGCCGGCCGCGCTTGGAGGCGGCGTCGAAATGCTTCTGCTCGTAGCCGGGCGCAATGCCGCGCACGTTCGGTTCGATCCAGATCTGCAGGAAGTGCGTGGTGCCGGCCTTGGCGTGGTTCTGCTCGCTGTGCTGCACGCCGCGTCCCGCGCTCATGCGCTGCACGTCCCCTGGCACGATGGTCGAGCCCGTGCCCATCGAGTCCTTGTGCCCGAGCGCGCCCTCGAGCACGTAGCTGATGATTTCCATGTCGCGGTGGCCGTGGGCGCCGAAGCCAGTGCCGGGCTGAATGCGGTCTTCGTTGATCACGCGCAAGGCGCTGAAGCCGACGTGCGCCGGATCGTAGTAGTCCGCGAAGGAGAACGAATGCCAGGAATCCAGCCAGCCGTGCTGAGCGTGGCCGCGCTCGGTGCCGCGGCGGATTTCAAGCACCTTGGGCTGCGATTTCTGCATGGACTTTCGCCATGTCGATCGACTTGGCCTGCTCGAGCACCTGCTCCAGGGCCTGGCCGGGCAGCGCGCCCGCCTGCTGAAACAGGATCACCTTTTCCCGGAACACCATCAGCGTCGGGATCGAGCGGATGTTGAAGCTGCCCGCGAGTTCCTGCTGCTCGTCGGAATTCACCTTGGCGAAGACGACGTCGGGGTGGGACTCGGAGGCTTTCTCGAACACCGGCGCAAAGCCGCGGCAGGGCCCGCACCAGGGCGCCCAGAAGTCGATGATGACGATCGGATTGCCAGCGACCGTCTGCTCGAAGTTGTCCTTGGTCATCTCGATCGTCGCCATTTTCCCGGTCCTTTTCGCGCAAAAGTCGCAGTGTATATTGGGCCAATACCCATCGCTTCAAGCGCATATCCCACGTGCTTCGCGTGCCCTACGCCGGTCGTTTTGCTCCCTCCCCCACCGGTCCGCTGCATTTCGGTTCGCTGGTCGCCGCGCTGGCGAGCTGGCTGGACGCGAAGCGCTCCAGCGGCCGCTGGCTCCTGCGCATGGAAGACCTCGACCGGCCGAGGGTTATCCCCGGCGCTGCAGATGCGATCCTGCGCCAGCTGGAAACCATGGGCCTCGTATGGGACGGGCCCGTCGTGTACCAAAGTGCACGGCTCGAGCTGTACCGGGATGCGCTCGGAAAACTGCAGGCCCACAGCTATCCCTGCGCCTGCACGCGCAAAGAACTCGAGGATTCCGCGCTGGCGATCGACGGTTCGCGCGTTTATCCCGGCACCTGCCGCGCGGGCCTGGCACCGGGCAAGGCGCCTCGTGCAGTTCGTGTGCGCACCTCCAAAGATCCCATTCGGTTCACGGACCGCGTGCAGGGAACGCTGGAACAATCCGTCGAAAACGAAGTTGGCGACTTCGTGCTCCGGCGCGCCGACGGCGTCTTCGCCTATCAGCTCGCGGTGGTCGTGGACGATGCCGCGCAGGGCGTTACCGACGTGGTGCGCGGCGCCGACCTGCTCGATTCGACCGCGCGCCAGATCCACCTGCAGCGCCTGCTCGGCGCCGCGACCCCGCGCTACTTGCACGTTCCCGTGGCGACCAATGCCGCGGGCGAAAAGCTCTCCAAGCAGACGCGCGCAGCCGAGGGCGGGCCAGGGGACATGGCAGCAGCGCTGAAATTTCTCGGCATGAAGATTCCTGAAGATTTACTACCTAAAGAACTTCTGCAGTGGGCGGTAAGCGACTGGGATCCGGCGCGCGTTCCGCAGGTACGCGCCCTGCCGATTGCGAGCTAGCCCATCTTCTTCTGCGGCACGACCACGGTGGCGAGCGACCCCAGCACGAAGGCGAGTGCGGCGTACTCGGGCCAGCCTGGCCGCTCGCCCAGGAACAGCATGCCGCTGAAGACGCCCACCACCGGAATCACCAGCATGCTGAGCGAGAACACCGTCACCGAGACGCTGGTGGCGAGCTTGATCCAGGCCCAGTGCGCCCAGGCGAAGGCGAGCAGCACGTTGTAGGCCGCGCCCAGGGCCGAGGTGAGCCCCACGTCGGCGAGACGGCTGAAATCCTCGAATAGCAGCGCACCCACGTAGATCGGCACGCCGCCCAGCAGCATGATCCAGGCCGTGTACGCGGCCAGTGGCGCGCGAATCGGATATTTTTTCTGCAGGATGGTGCCGATCGCCCAGGTGAACGCGGCGCCCAGCACCAGCAGCGCCCCGCGCGGCGCGCCTTGAATGCGCTGGAACTCGTCCCATACCAGCAAGACCATGCCGGCCATGCCCAGCGCAAGGCCGAGCAGCTTGCGCCCAGTCAGGCGCTCCCCCAGCAGCAGCACCGAGAGCGGGATCGCCCAGGCAGGCATGGTGTAGGCGAGGATCGCGGCGCGCCCCGAGGGCAGCAGGCTGAGGCCGTACACCACCAGAATGTTCCAGCAGGTGATGTTGAAAAAGGCGAGCAGCGCCAGGCGTTGCCACTGGTCGCGCGGGATCGCCAGCGGCTGGCCGCCGGCACGCAGGAACGCGAACAGCACGCCCGAGCCCAGCCCCAGGCACAGCGTGCGGAAGGTGAGCGGCGCGATGTCGGAAATCGCCACTTTCATCGCGGTCCAGTTGAAGCCCCAGACCAGCGTCAGGCCGGCCAGGACCCACCAAAGCCGGGCCGGCAAGTGCTCTTGGCTGTGTTTTTCCATCAAAAGTTAGCGAGCCCTTACTTTGCTCTAAATCGTTGAAGTTTTATACGCTTTGTGCGAGACATCAATTATTTATGCTGCACTGCAAAATGTTCTTGACTTCATTAGGGTTAAGCATAGAATTCGTCTTGCTGCGGCGCACCAAGCGCCCAAAAAATTACTCTCAACTGATACTTAAGGAGATCCAAATGTACGTGACCCCTGAGCAGATCCAAGCCTCGACCAAGGCGAACATGGACGCGATCCTTTCGCTCGCGACGAGCCAGTTTGCCGCGTTCGAGAAATTTGCCAGCCTCAACGCCAACGCCGTCAAGGCCGTGTTCGAAGACTCCATCGCCAACAGCCGCGCGCTGGCCGGCGCGAAGGACGTGCAGGAGCTGGTAAACCTGCAAAGCACCTTCGCCCAGCCCGCGATCGAGAAGGTGATTGCCTACTCGAAGAGCGTGTACGAAGTGGCGACGCAGAACAACACCGAGTTTACCAAGGCCACCGAGCAGCGCGTCAGCGAGTGGAACGAGAACTTCGTTTCGCTGCTGGACAAGGCCGCCAAGAACGCCCCGGCCGGCTCGGATGTCGCCGTGAGCGCGGTCAAGCAGATGCTCGCCGCCGCGAACTCGGCCTACGACAACTTCAACAAGGTCACCAAGCAGGCGACCGA
>CAZTSJ010000039.1:0-8497 GCA_964616875.1 uncultured Bordetella sp.
CGCCCCAGTAGTGTTATTGATCGTGAGCCCATTCGTAAAGAGGGTGGCGCTCGAGGCCCCGGGCGACAAAGCCTCGCATTGCTGCCGGCAGTTCACTGTGCAGCGCGACCGCATCTTCTTCCCGTGGAAATTCGGCAAATACGCAGGCCCCGGAACCCGTCATGCGCGCCTGCGGGCTGCGCTTTCTCAGCCACGCAAGATGCTGCGCGATTTCCGGATATCGGCGCACCGCGACCGACTCGAGATCATTGCGGCCCTGCCCCGATAAAAAGGGCGACATTTTGAGCGGTTTCGTATCCCGTGTCAACGCGGCATCGGAGAAGATTTCTTTTGTCGAAACCGGGACTTGGGGCGTCAGGACCAGGT
Organism: uncultured Bordetella sp.; assembly: GCA_964616875.1. Classification (GTDB taxonomy): domain Bacteria; phylum Pseudomonadota; class Gammaproteobacteria; order Burkholderiales; family SG8-39; genus RBG-16-66-20. The sequence continues at coordinate 367 of CAZTSJ010000039.1, forward strand.
ACCAGGCGGGCGCCAGCGGCAGCGCTTCAAGGCGCTCGCCCACGCCCTGCCCCAGGGCGCTGCGGCCGAATAGAAATGCCGGCACGTCGGCGCCCAGCTGCAGGCCCAGCGCCATCAGTTCGTTTCTCCCCCAGTTCAGCTTCCATAGCCGGTTCAAGACCAGCAGCACGGTGGCCGCGTCCGAGGAGCCCCCGCCCAGTCCGCCGCCCACGGGCAACTGCTTGTCCAGCTCGATGTCGGCGCCCAGCGCGCTGCGCGAAGCGTCTTGTAGCAGGCGCGCCGCACGCAGGCACAGATTCTCGTCGCCGAACGCCCCGCTGAAGCGAAGCTGCGCGTCGTCGCGCAGCCGCACGCCGACGCGGTCGCAACGGTCGACCAGGCGGAACACCGTCTGCAGCTCGTGCATCCCGTCCGCGCGGCGTCCCAGCACGTGCAGGAAGAGGTTCAACTTGCCCGGCGCCGCAAACCACTGCAGGGGCGGATTCATTTCCAATCAGAAATCGCGAGCCTCAACTCGACGCCGGGGTAGGTGAGATTGAGGCGCGAGGGCAGGCTCCCGGCGTACTCCAGGTATTCGATTTTCCAGCCCGACTGCTCGAGTTCGGCCAGACGCCCCGCCGCGTCCCGCAGCTCCCGCGTCGGCCTGGGCGCCGGCGGCGGCGCCGCGCGGCCGCGCACCCAGTCGGCCAGGCCGACGAGCGGCAAACGGAAACCGAGCACCTGGTCGGTGAGCGATTCGGCGTCCGCCGCGCTGAAGCTGCGCCCATCCTGCGTGGTGAGCGTGACCTCGCTGCCCGTGCGCGCAAGGCGCGCGATCCCCTGGCCGAAGGGTGTGGTCAGAAGCATCTCATCGGCGCGCGCGCCATGGCGCCAGGCGATGTTGCCGGTGCCGGCGTCGTCGCGGTAGCGCACCGCGATGCGGCCCGAGAGCTCGAACTCGAGCTCGGCCGCGGGAGCCAGGAACCCCGGCGTGGCGCAGGCCGCGAGCAACGTCAGCGCAGCGGCAGCGCAGAGACTTCTCACGGTGCTAGGGATTGAAGCGCTTCAGCGTCATGCATTGAAACGCCCAAGCATTACGGATTGAAGCGCTTGAGCGTTTTTTGCAGCGTATCGTTTTCGGGGCTCGTCTTGAGCGCTTCCTGCCAGATGCGCCGAGCTTCGTCGCGTTCGCCGAGCGCCCACAGCACTTCGCCCAGGTGCGCGCCGATCTCGCCGTCGGGTCGGCCTTCCCAGGCGCGCCGCAACTGCTGCGCGGCGCCCTTCAGGTCGCCCAAGCGGTACAGCACCCAGCCCAGCGAATCGATGATGAAGAAATCCGCCGGCGCGAACTCGAGCGCCTTGTCGATCAGGTTCTTCGCTTCCTGCAGGCGCACGTTGCGCTCCGCGAACGAATAGCCCAGCGCGTTGTAGGCGTGCGCATGGTCGGGCTTGATCTGGATCAGCCGTTTCAGGCTGGATTCAAGCACGTCGAAGCGATCGAGTTTCTCCGCCGTGAGCGCGTGGTCGTAGAGCAGTTCGGGCTGGTCGGGGCTCTTGGCGAGCGCCTCGCCGAGCAGATCGAAAGCCTCGCGATGCAGGTTCGCTTCACGCAGCAGCTGCGATTCGGCCACCAGCAGCTGCACGCGCTGCGCTTCGCCCTGCACGCTGGCGGCGCGCAGGTAGGCGCGCGCCTCTTCCATCATGCCCTGCTTGGCGATCGCATTGGCGACGCGCATGCGCGCCGGCAGCGCCTGCTCGCCGCGCTGGATCGTCTTGTACCACTCGATCGCGCGCGGCCAGTCCTTCTGCTCGTCGGCGATCTGGCCCAGCGTGTAGCGCACGGAGTTGGCGTCGCGGTAGCCCAGCTCGAGCAGCCGCTTCATGTTGGTTTCGGCGACCGCGTACTCCTTGACCTGGAAGGCGAGCAGGCCGACCGCGTAGATCGCGTCGGTGTCCTTCGGAAACCGCTTGATGATCGATTCGAACGCCGCGCGCGCTTCCGGGTAGCGCTTGTCGAGCACCAGCATGCGCGCGTGGCTCAGCCTTACGTCGCGCGAATCCGGATACTTCTCGAGGAACGCGGCGAGGCGCTTGGCCGCTTCGCCTGGCGAGCGCCGCTGCAGCAGTTGCGCCTCGTACATCGCCGCGATCTCCCACTCGGGACGCAGCGCGAGCGCGTTGCGCGCTTCCGCGAGCGCGAGCGCTTCGTCGTTCGCGGCGCCGGCGGCCTGCGACACCGCGAGGTGCGCCTGCGCGAGGTTCGGATAGCGCTCCGCCAGCTTGCGCACCACGCGCAGGTTGGCCGCGGGATCGGGATTGCCCGCGAGCAGCCGCCCGAGCTGCATGAAGCCGTTCGCGGCGGCGTTGGCGTCGAGCGCGAACAGCTTGGCGAGAAAGGGTTCGGCCTCGTCGACGCGCTTGGCGCCTACCAGCAGGACGCTGACGGTCTGCAACGCCGGCGCCGAGGTCGGCTCGGTTTCGTGCCAGATGCGCGCCGCTTCGAGCGCGATGTGGGGCATGCGCGCGAAGTTCGCGACTTCGACGGCACGCCGCGCGACGCGCGGGTCGCGGCTGCGCTTCGCGAGATCGAGGAAGGTCTGCGCCGCAAGCGCAGGGCTGCCGCGCTGCGCGGCGATCTCGCCCAGCAGAAAGTCGTAAAGCATCTGCGCGGACAGATCCTGCAGCGGCAGATTCGCCAGAGACGTGGGCGAGGCAGGCGCCGCCGACGGCAACGCGTCGTCGTCGTCGCCTTCGGCGGCGTGCTGCTGGGCCTGCGCAGCGCCGAGCAGGAAACCCGCCGCAAGCATTGCCGCCGCAAACCTGCGTGAGAGCGCAAACATGGTTCTATCAGTGTAGGTATATTTGATGCCATGCACAAGATGACCCGCGGCTAAGCTGGGCGATGCCAGAGCTCCCCGAAGTCGAAGTCACTCGCAGGGGTATTGCGCCCCATCTGATCAGCAGGAAGATCGAATCGGTGGCGGTGCGCGAGGCGCGTTTGCGCTGGCGCATTCCGAATGCAGTGCGCTCGCTCGCGGGGCGCGTGGTGCGCGCGGTCACGCGGCGCGGCAAATACCTGCTGCTCGAATGCGGCGACGGCCACCTCATCATGCACCTCGGCATGTCGGGCAGCCTGCGCCTGGTCGCGGCGGGGACGCCGCCCGGCAAGCACGATCACTTCGATCTGGGAATCGGCGGCAAGCTGCTGCGCCTGCGCGATCCGCGCCGTTTCGGCGCGGTGCTCTGGACGGCGCAAGCACCCGAGATGCACCCGTTGCTCCGCCACCTGGGCGTCGAACCGCTGACGCGCGCGTTCGATGGCGCGCGCCTGCACGCGCTCACGCGCGGACGCCGCACCGCGATCAAGCAGTTCCTCATGGACTCCCGGCAGGTGGTCGGCGTAGGCAACATCTACGCTTCCGAGAGCCTGTTCCTCGCCGCGATCAATCCGCGCGCCCGCGCCGGCAGCCTGTCCATGGAGCGCGGCGCGCGCCTCGCACACGCCGTCAAGACGACGTTGCGCAACGCGATCCGCGCCGGCGGTTCATCGCTCAGGGATTTCGTCGGCAGCGACGGCGCCGAGGGCTGCTTCCAGCGCCGCGCCTGGGTGTACGACCGGGAAGGGCAGCTCTGCAGGCGTTGCGGCGCGCGCATCCGCCGTATCGTGCAGGGGCAGCGCGCTACCTACTACTGCCCGGGCTGTCAGCGCTAGTTTCCGGCGGCTTTCGCCCTGGCGGTGAGTTTCGCGCGCACCACCGGGTGGACGAACTTCGACACGTCTCCGCCCAGCGTGGCGATTTCGCGCACCAGCGTCGCCGAGATGAACATGTGCTGCTCCCCCGGGGTCAGGAACACCGTCTCGAATTCCGGGTTCAGCGCGCGATTCATGCCCGCGAGCTGGAACTCGTATTCGAAATCGGAAACGGCGCGCAGGCCGCGCAGTACCACGCGCGCTTTCTGCGCGCTGACAAATTCGGTCAGCAGCCCGGAAAAACCCACGATCGTTACGTTCTTCACGTCGGCCAGCACTTCGCGCGCCATGCTGATGCGCTCTTCGAGCGTGAAGAAGGTGCGCTTGGCGCGGCTGTCCGCGATGCCGAGCACCAGCGTGTCGAACAGCCGGCTCGCGCGCCGCACCAGGTCCTCGTGGCCGCGCGTGAGCGGATCGAACGTTCCGGGGTAAACCGCTTTAATCATGTCCGTCCCATTGCAAAAGTTGGTAGCTCACTTGCCCCGCTCTCGCCCGCTTCAATTCTGTCCACGGCACGGCGGCCTCGATCGGCGCCTCGCACTCGACGTAGACACGCGCACCCGGTTCGAGCCGCAAACCAAGAATCCCGAGCATCTCCGGCACGGCATTCTGCCTGAACGGTGGATCGAGGAAAACCACGTCGAAACGTTCGCCTTCACGTGCAAGAAAAGCCGCCGCGTCGCCGCTTACGATCTCGACCTGGTCGGCGGCGAGCGCAGCGCGGTTGCGCTCGAGCTCGGCCAGGGCGGCGCGGTCTATTTCCACCAAAACCACTCGCGCCGCGCCGCGCGAGGCGGCCTCGAAACCCAGCGCGCCGCTGCCGGCGTACAGGTCCAGGCAGGCGAGACCGCTCAGGTCCTGCCCGAGCCAGTTGAACAGCGTCTCCCTCACCCGGTCGGGCGTCGGGCGCAGCCCGGGGCGCGCCGGCACGCGGATCACGCGGCTGCGATACTTGCCGCCGATCACGCGCACATGTCCACCGTCAACGCGCGCACGGCCGCCTTTGCCGAGCGCGCGTCCTTTGCCGCTAGAATTCACGCATCCATGTTAGCAGCGAGTTCCTGGGCGGCGCGCCTCAAGGCGGGACTGGCGCGCACGCGCCAGGTGCTCGGAAGCGATGTCGGCACGCTGTTTGGCCGACGGAATATTGACGAAGCCCTGTTCAATGAGCTCGAGGCCGCGCTACTCTCGGCCGATTGCGGCATCGAAGCGACAGGCGCGTTGCTGGTTGATCTTCGCAGCAGGGTAAAGCAGCAGCGCATCGAGAATGGCGTCGCGCTCAAGGCGGCGCTCAAGGCGGTGCTCGTGGAACGCCTTGCACCGCTCGAGCGCAGGCTGGATACCAGCGCCCACAAGCCCTGCGTCATCGTGATCGCCGGCGTCAACGGCTCGGGCAAGACCACCTCGATCGGCAAGCTCGCGAAATTGCTGCAGGGGCGCGGCCTCAAGGTGATGCTCGCGGCCGGGGACACGTTTCGCGCCGCGGCGCGGGAGCAGCTTGCGGCCTGGGGCGAGCGCAACGGCGTCACGGTGATCGGACAACAGGGCGGCGATCCGGGCGCCGTGGTCTTCGATGCCATCGGCGCGGCGACCGCGCGCGGCGCGGATGTCCTCATCGCCGATACCGCCGGCCGGTTGCCGACGCAATTGCACCTGATGGACGAAATCAGGAAAGTGAAGCGGGTCATCGCCAAGGCGATGCCCGGCGCGCCCCATGAGACGCTGTTGGTGCTCGACGGCGGGACCGGGCAGAACGCGATTACCCAAGTGAAGGCGTTCGACGACGCGCTTGGTCTGACGGGCCTGATTCTCACCAAGCTGGACGGCAGCGCGAAGGGTGGGGTGATTCTTGCCATAGCAAGAGCAAAACCGATCCCGCTGCTCTTCATCGGTGTCGGCGAAGGCATCGACGACCTGCAACCGTTCGTCGCACGTGATTTCGTCGAGGCGCTGGTTGATTAGTTTCTCTGGCGTGGTGAAACGCTACCCCGGCGGCCAGGAGGCGCTGCAAGGGGTCTCCTTCAGCATCGAGCCGGGCGAGTTTGCGTTCATCGCCGGTCATTCCGGCGCCGGCAAATCCACCCTGCTCAAGCTGATTCCGGCCATCGAGCGGCCCAGCGCGGGGGCGATCCTCGTCAACGGCCAGAACGTCGGCAGCCTCAAGCGCAATGCACTGCCCTACCTGCGGCGCAACCTGGGCCTGGTGTTCCAGGACCAGAAGCTCCTCTACGACCGCAGCGTCTACGACAACGTCATGCTGCCGCTCGCCTTCGGCGAACTCGGTGCGCGCGAGGCGGCCGGGCGCGCGCGCGCGGCGCTGGAGAAAGTGGGATTACTCGCGCGCGAGAAGGCCAATCCGATCCAGCTCTCGGGCGGCGAGCAGCAGCGGCTCGCCATCGCGCGCGCGGTCGTGAACCGCCCCTCGGTACTGATCGCGGACGAGCCCACGGCCAACCTCGACGCCGCTTCGGCCGCCGCCATCCTCGAAATATTCGCCGCCTTCAACCAGGTCGGCGTCACGGTGCTGGTTGCCACCCACGATGAAGCGCTGATCGGGCGCTTCGCCAGGCGGGTGCTGCGCCTGGCCAGGGGAAAGCTGGTCGAATGAGAACCTGGCTGCGGCAGCATCGCCAGGCGATCGCGGCCGCGTTCGCCAAGCTCGCGGCGCAGAAGTCGGCCGCGCTGCTCAACGCGCTGGTGATCGGCATCGCGCTTTCGCTCCCCGCCGGCGGTTACGCGGTGCTCTCCGGCCTGCGCAGCGTGACGCAAGGCGCTTCCCTCGAGCCGCAGCTCTCGGTGTTCCTGCGCACCGACGCAAAGCGGCCGGAGGCCGAGGTCCTCGGCACGCGCCTGAAGGCCGATGCGCGCGTGAGCGAGGTGCGCTTCGTGCCACGCGAGCAGGCGCTGAAGGAACTCCAGGCCACGGAGGGCCTTGCGGAGGTAGTGGCAGCGCTGAATCGCAATCCCCTGCCCGATGCGTTCGTGGTGCGGCCCAAATCCACGCACGGCGCGCACGGCGCGGACGCCGCGAGCCTCGATGCGCTGGCGAAGGATCTGCGCGCGCTGCCGGGCGTGGCGCACGTGCAGGTGGATTCGGCCTGGGCGCGGCGCCTGGGCGCGCTCGCCGGCACCGCCCGGCTCGCCATCGCCCTGCTCGCCGCACTGCTCGCTTTCGGCCTCGTCGCCATCACGTTTAATACCATCCGCCTGCAGATCCTCACCCAGCGCGCCGAGATCGAAATCTCCAAGCTGATCGGCGCCACCGATGCCTTCATTCGCCGCCCGTTCTTCTATCTGGGCGCGCTGCAGGGACTGACCGGGGGCGTGCTCGCCCTGGCCATCCTCTGGGGCAGCCTAGCGGCCCTCAACATGGGGGTCGCGGAGCTCGCCGCGAGCTATGGTTCGAGTTTTCGCCTGCCTTTCCTCGCCCCCGGGGATGCGCTCGCGGTGGTGCTCTTCTCCGCCGGACTCGGCTGGTTCGGGGCCTATCTATCAGTGAGCAGATACTTACTTGAAATAGAGCCAAAATAGCCGTTCTAGAAGGACTATGTTGCAGGAACTTGGGGAACGATTAGCACTCCAATATCCCGAGTGCTAAAATTTCTCTGATCAAGGAGCCAAGTCCATGCAAGCCACAATTTCCCTGCCGATGACGCTCCCGGCCCCGATCTCCGCCGGCAGCATCCAGGCCTATATCCAGGCGGTCAACCGCATGCCGCTGCTCAGCGCGGAAACCGAGCGCGCCCTCGCGCTGCGGCTGCGCGAGCACGACGACCTGGAGGCCGCCCGCGAATTGGTGCTCTCGCACTTGCGGCTGGTGGTGGCAGTCGCACGCGGCTACCTGGGCTACGGCCTGCCGCACGCCGACCTGATCCAGGAAGGCAACATCGGCCTCATGAAGGCCGTGAAGCGCTTCGACCCGGCGCGCAACGTGCGCCTGGTGTCCTTCGCGATCCACTGGATCAAGGCCGAAATCCACGAATACATCCTGCGCAACTGGCGGCTGGTGAAGATCGCCACCACCAAGGCGCAGAGGAAGCTCTTTTTCAACCTGCGCTCGATGAAGCCGGGCCTTGCCGCGCTCACGGCCAGGGAAATAAAGCAGGTCGCCGCGACGCTCAAGGTCAAGCCCGAGGAAGTCACCGAGATGCAAACCCGCCTCTCGGGTCGCGACATCGGCTTCGAGGCCGACGACAACGACGAAGATGCGGCCTACGCCCCGGTGCACTACCTTGCCGCCGACCCCGATGCCGAGCCCTCGCGCCTGCTGGAAGCCGAGCAAGACGAGAGGCTGGGCGCAGAGGGCCTGCGCAGCGCGCTTGCTACGCTCGATCCCCGCAGCCGGCGCATCGTGGAAGCGCGCTGGCTGAAGGAAAAGGATGGCGCCACGCTGCACGAGCT
>CAZTSJ010000040.1:0-27523 GCA_964616875.1 uncultured Bordetella sp.
CATCTTGTTGATGGTCTCGATCATGTGCACCGGGATGCGGATGGTGCGCGCCTGGTCGGCGATCGAGCGCGTGATCGCCTGGCGGATCCACCAGGTGGCGTAGGTCGAGAACTTGTAGCCGCGGCGGTATTCGAACTTGTCCACTGCCTTCATGAGGCCGATGTTGCCTTCCTGGATGAGATCCAGGAACTGCAGGCCGCGGTTGGTGTACTTCTTCGCGATCGAGATCACGAGGCGCAGGTTGGCTTCGGTCATCTCGCGCTTGGCGCGGCGCGCCTTGGCCTCGCCCGTGGACATCTGCTTGTTGATGTCCTTGAGGTCCTTGATCGAGATGCCGATCTTGTGCTGCACGCCCTGGATCTTGCCCAGCAGCTCCAGCACCGAGGGCTCGAGGCGCACCAGTGCCTCGCTCCAGGGATGGCCGGCGTTCAGTTCGTTGGTGAGCCAGCGCTTGGAGCCCTCCGCCCCGGCGTAGACCTTGATGAAGTGCGAGCGCGGCATGCTCGCCTTGTTGACCAGGATGTCCTGGATCAGGCGCTCGTGCGAGCGGATCTCCTCGACCAGGCTGCGCACGCTGTCGCACAGCCGCTCGACGGTGCGCGCAGTGAAGCGGATGGTCATCAGCTCGTTGGTGATCTGGTCGCGCACGCGCAGGTAATCCTTGTCGCGCGAGCCCTTGTTCTCGAGCGCCTTCTTCAGCTTCTCGAACAGGCGGCGGATGCGCGCGAATTTCTCCAGCGCCTCGGTCTTGAGTTTCAGCAGGCTGGCAGTCTGCGCGGCGTTCTCCTCCTCCTCCGACGCCCCCTCTTCCTCCTCGATCTGGTCTGCTTCCTCTTCCTCGGTCGGCGGGGCGGCCTTTTTCGGGTCGAAAGTCTCTTTCGCGTTCGGGTCGATGAGGCCGTCCACCACCTCGTCGATGCGCGACTCGTCCTTCTCCACCTTGGTCGCGAGATCGAGGATGTTCTGCACCGTGGTCGGGCAGGCGCTGATCGCCTGGATCATGTGGCGCAGGCCGTCCTCGATGCGCTTGGCGATTTCGATTTCGCCTTCGCGCGTGAGCAGTTCCACCGAGCCCATCTCGCGCATGTACATGCGCACCGGGTCGGTGGTGCGGCCGAACTCTGAATCCACCGTCGACAACGCGGCCTCGGCCTGCTCCTCGACGTCATCGTCGGTCGGCGTTGCCGCCGGCTGGTCGGGGCTGATGAGGAGCTGTTCCTGGTCGGGCGCCTGGTCGTAGACGCGGATGCCCATGTCGCCGAAGGTCGAAATGATGGCTTCGATCTGCTCGGCGTCCACCAGGTCATCGGGCAGGTGGTCGTTGATCTCCGAGTAAGTGAGGAAGCCGCGGTCCTTGCCCAGCTTGATCAGGTTCTTCAGGCGCGTGCGGCGCGTCTCTGCGTCTTCCTTGGGCAGTTCCGGCGGGATGAGCCAGGCGTCCTTCTTGCCCTTGCGCCCCGGGCGCCCTTTGATCTTGGATTTCGCCGCCGCGACGTTGGCTTCGAGCAGTTCCAGCGCCGCCCTGGCGCTCTTGATGCCGGGCTTGCCGGCCAATTTGCCAGGGCCTTTTGCCGCGAGTTTCGCTGCGGCTTTCGCCTGTTTCGCCGCCGCCTTCGCCTGTTTCGCTGCAGCTTTTGCTGCGGCTTTCGCCTGTTTCGCCGCGGCCTTGGCTTTGTCTTTGACCTTCTTCGCAGCGGCCTTGGCGGCGTGTTTTGCCGCTTTTTCCTTCAGCCGCGCAGCAGCCTTCTGCGCCTGCAGCTTCTTGCGGGCTTTCGCAGTAGCAGCGAGTGCGCGCTTGGCCGCCTGGCGCGCTCGAAGCGCCATGGCAAGCCGCGCTCGAGGCGCAAGCCGCGCTCGAGGCGCAAGGCGCGCCCGAGGCGCGCTTTTCTTTTTCAATACCTTGTTTTTAAGGGGCTTTTTCTTGGCCTTGGAGACTCGTGCAGGCTTTGTTTTACGCTTGAGTTTGGCCATTCTTGCCTCGTGAACGCCCGGCATACGCCGGAGCGGAAAAAGGGCGCGATTCTACCCTATGCAGCGCGCGAAGTCTCAGCTTTGACCGTCGGAGGCGCGCTTTTGTTCGAGCTGCGTCCTCTCTGCAAGCATCGTGCCGTGCTTGGCCACCTGCGCACGCGGAAAGTGCGGGATGCCTCTAGGGTGACGGAATGGCGCGCTGATTCTTCAGCTGTCCCAGCTCCTTCACGAGCACGTTCAGGCGCTGACCCAGGCGCGGATCGGCATTCACCCGGGACTTCAGGTTTTCGATTTCCTGGTTCATGCGCTTGATGCGCAGGGCGAGCTGGATCTGCGCGAAGTCATGCTGCGCGGACGCCGCATCGAGGTCATGCTCGATCGACACCGCCATGACCTCGGCCACGACCGCCTCGAATTCGGTCCCCTGGAAGCGCTCGATCAGCATGGCCGCGCTGGGCGCGTCGTCTCCCTGCCATGCGGCGATTGCGCGCAGTGCGCCGGTTTCCGGCCTCGCCGGATCGAGGAGCCCATCGTCCAGCCCCGCCGCCAGCGCCGGCTTCGCCAGCACGCAGCGCAACAGGTTGCGTTCCTGGCTGCTCGCTATCGGCGCCGCTTCCTTGCTGCGCGCGGGATTCCGGTATGCCGGTGTGCTGCCCGGTTGCAGCAACCGTTCGATGTCCTCGGGTGTCACGCGGCCGAGTGTCGCGAACTCTCTCAGCAGCTGCATCCGAAGGGCCGGTGCGGCGAGTTTTTCCAGGTGCGCCTTCGAGGCGCTGAGGAAGCCCGCACGTCCCTCCGCATTGTTAAGTTCGTGCTCGGATCTCAACTCGGCGATGAGAAATTCGGACAGCGTAGGCGCTTCGCGCGCCAGCTGCTCGAAGGCATCCTGGCCGTGCTTGCGGATGTAGCTGTCCGGGTCGTCCTCTTCGGGCAGGAAGAGGAAGCGGATCGGTTTCGCGTCGGTCGCGAGCGGCAGGCTGACTTCGAGCGCGCGCCAGGCCGCCTTGCGTCCCGCCATGTCGCCGTCGAAGCAAAACACCAGTTCGTCGGTCAGGCGCAGCAGCTTCGAGACGTGCACCGGCGTAGTCGCGGTGCCGAGCGTTGCCACCGAGTAGCCGACGCCGAACTGCGCCAGCGCGACCACGTCCATGTAGCCCTCGACCACCAGCACGCGCCCGGCAGCGCGCATGGCGTCGCGCGCCTGCACCAGGCCGTAGACCTCGCGACCCTTCTCGAACAGTGGCGTTTCCGGAGAATTGAGATATTTGGGACCGGGGGACCCCTTCGCTTCCCCCGGTGGCGGCTCGCCGTCTCCGAGGACACGGCCACCGAAGCCGATTACCGCGCCGCGCGCACTGAGGATGGGGAACATGATGCGGTCGCGGAAGCGGTCGTAGCGCTTGCCCTCGTTCGCGATCACGAGCCCCGCCTCCACCAGCGACTTGTGCTCGTAGTCGGGAAACGCGCTCTTCAGTCCCTGCCAGTCGCCAGGGGCGAAGCCGATCCTGAAGCGCGCGGCGATTTCGCCGGTCAGTCCGCGGCCCTTCAGGTATTCGATGGCGCGTGGCGTCTTTTTCAGCTCGGCGCGGTAGAACTCCATCGCGTTCTCCATCACCGCGCCAAGGCTCGTCTCCTGTTCCCTGCGCTCGGCTTCGCGCCGCGCTTCTTCGCCGCTGCGCGGCTGCATTTCCGGCACTTGCATGCCCACGGAGGAAGCCAGGTCCTTTATCGAATCGACGTAGCCCAGGCCGCCGTAGGACATGAGGAAGCCGATCGCGTTGCCGTGCGCGCCGCAGCCGAAGCAGTGATAGAACTGCTTCGCCGGGCTGACGGTGAACGAGGGCGACTTTTCGTTGTGGAACGGACACAGGCCCTGGAAATTCGCGCCGCCTTTTTTCAGGCGCACGTAGCGCGACACCACCTCGACGATATCGACGCGGTTGAGCAGGTCCTGCTTGAAAGACTCGGGGATCACTGATGGAACCCCGATTCTAGAGCTTCAACCCGGTAATTTGGCCTTCACCAATCCCGAAACCTTGCCCATGTCGGCGCGGCCTGCGAGCTTCGGCTTGAGCAGGGCCATGACCTTGCCCATGTCCTTGGCGCCTGTGGCGCCGCCAAGCTCGGAACCTACCTGGGCGATGGCGGCGGCGATTGCCTGTCCCACCTCGGCTTCGCTCAACTGCTGCGGCAGGTAGGCCGAGAGCACCACGATCTCGGCCTTCTCGCCATCGGCGAGGTCCTTGCGGCCGGCCTTCTCGAACTGGGCGATCGATTCGCGCCGCTGCTTGAGCATCTTGTCGATGATGGCGAGCACGTCGGCATCGCTCAGCACCACGCGTTCATCCACTTCCTTCTGCTTCAGCGCGGCAAGCAGCAGGCGCACGGTCCCGAGCCGGGCCGTGTCCCTGGCCCGCATCGCGTCCTTCATGTCTTCGGTAACTTTGTTTTTAAGGCTCATAAAATCAAAACGCCCCGGCATGCAGGCCGAGGCGTCCAGGATACAAAGTAACGGCTCCTAGTACATCTTCTTCGGCAGCAACTGGCTGCGCAGGCGCTTGTGGTGGCGCTTCACGGCGGCGGCCAGCTTGCGCTTTCTTTCCGTGGTCGGCTTCTCGTAGAACTCGCGCGCGCGCAGTTCGGTGAGCAGGCCGGTCTTCTCTACGGTGCGCTTGAAGCGGCGCATCGCCACTTCAAAGGGCTCGTTTTCCTTGATGCGTACGGTCGGCATGCGTTTCCTGTGTCCCGGGGATTTCGCAAAGGGCGAGATACTAACAGAATTCAGGCGACATTCCGGGAGACAATCGGGCCCCATGCTGATCCTCGGTATCGAGACCTCCTGCGACGAGACCGGCATCGCGCTCTACGACACGGGTGCGGACGGGTTGCCCGGCACACTGCTCGCCCACGCGGTCCACTCCCAGATCGCCATGCACGAGGCCTACGGCGGCGTGGTGCCCGAGCTCGCCTCCCGCGACCATGTGCGGCGGCTGGTGCCGCTCAGCCGCCAGGTCCTCGAGCGCGCCGGGCGCAGGATTGCGGACGTCGGCGCCATCGCCTATACCGAAGGGCCGGGCCTCGCCGGCGCGCTGCTGGCGGGGGCGGCGTTCGCTCGAAGCCTGGCTCAGGCGCTTGGCGTTCCCGCGATTGGCATCCACCATCTCGAAGGCCACCTGCTCTCGCCGCTGCTTGGTGCACGCGCACCGCAGTTTCCCTTCGTCGCACTGCTGGTCTCGGGCGGCCATACCCAATTGATGCGCGTAGCCAAGGTCGGGGACTACGAACTGCTCGGCGAAACTCTGGACGACGCCGCGGGCGAAGCCTTCGACAAGACCGCGCAGCTGCTGGGCCTGGGTTACCCCGGCGGGCCTGCGCTCTCGAAGCTCGCGGAATCCGGCACCCCCGGACGCTGCAAGCTGCCGCGCCCGATGATCGCCAGCGGCGACCTGGAATTCAGTTTTTCCGGCCTGAAGACCGCCGTCTTGACGCTCTTGAAAAAAGAAACTCAACTGGAAAAGAAAGACCTGGCGCGCGAATTCGTCGACGCATTGGTGGAGGTGCTGGTCGCGAAATGCGCGCTGGCGATGGAAAGGACCGGCATGACGCAGCTCGTCGTCGCCGGCGGCGTCGGCGCCAACAAGCAGTTGCGTACCGCGCTCGACGCCAGGGGCGCTCAAGCCGGCTTCGAAGTCTTTTATCCCGAAGCGGAGCTGTGCACCGACAACGGCGCCATGATCGCGTTTGCCGCCGCACTCCGCATCCAGGCCGGAAAAACCACTCCGGCCCCGGATCACGCCTTCAGCGTTCGCCCGCGCTGGGACCTCGCGGCGCTAAGGTAGGTTTCAAGTCGCTTTTTCGCGTTTCCTGCGCACGGCGTAGGTCTCCAGATGGGTCGCGGCAATCTCCAGCAACGGGGTTGCGATTCCATGCTTGCGCGCCAGCACCAACAGCGCGCCCAGGATGTGATCGCCTTCGGCCTGCGCGCCCGATTCGACGTCGCGCAGCATCGAGGCGGCCATGGAGGAGCCTTTTTGCGTCAGCATCTTGATGTAGTTCGCGCGCACAGCGTCGGACGTCGCAAACCCTTCGGCGCGCGCCACCGCGGTGTTCTCTTCGAGCAGCGCGAGCGTCAACGCCGCACCCGATCCGGTGGAGGTGATGTCGCCGATCGGGGCGCGCATCAGGCAGGTCATCCCCGCGAGCGTCGCGAGCAGCATCCACTTGTCCCACAGCGCCTGCTCGATCGTGTCAATGAGATTGAAGTTGGCCTTCGCGCCGGCGCTGGCCGCGGCGAACGACTCGCAAACGCCTCTCTGCGCCGCGTGGCGCGGGCCGAACGCGACGCGGTGGAAGTCGTTGAGGTGCCTGATCTCGCCATCCGGCGCGAGGGTCGAGCCGATGTAGGCGACGCCGCCCAGCACGCGCTCACGGCCGAAGCGCGCATCCAACAGGTCCAGGTGAGCCATGCCATTGAGCAGCGGCAGCACATTGCCCTTGCCGCCCGTCATGGCGGGCGCTATTGCATCGACGGCACCCGGCAGGTCGTAGGCTTTGGCGGTGAGAAGCACGATGTCGTAGGCGGGCTTCACCGCTTCCGCGAGCACGCATCTCGGCGTCAGGGTCAGATCACCGCCTGCCTTGCTCGAAATTCGCAAGCCGGCTTTCGCGAGCAGCGCCGCGCGCTGCGGCCGCACCAGAAAGCTGACGTCGGCGCCCGCCTGCGCGAGCCGGCCGCCGAAGTAACCGCCGACCGCGCCCGCTCCAAGGACCAGGATTTTCATTTTTTCTTTTCTCCAAGGCGCGGCTCCGCGCCGCGCAGGATGCGCAGCATATTTTCGCGGTGGCGCCAGATCACCAGCAGCGCAATCGCGCCCACCACCGGCGTGATGGGCGTCATGCCGAACAGGGACCAGGCCCAGAACACGGCGAAGACCGCCGCGATGATGGAAGCGAGCGAAATCATGCGAAAGAACAGCACGATGATGCCGAACGTCAGCAGCGTGCCCAGGCCAAGGTACAAGCTCAGGGAAAGCAGAACCCCGGCCGCGGTGGCGACGCCTTTGCCGCCCTTGAAGCCATGGAACGCCGGATAAAGATGCCCGAGCAGGGCCATCGCGCCGGCCAGCGGCGCGTTGAACCCGGAGATCGCGCTCTCGCCGGTGTAGAGCACGGTCAAGCCCACCGCGAGCGCTCCCTTGCCCGCGTCGCCAAGGAGCGTCAGCGCTGCGGCGAGCCTGTTGCCGGTGCGCAGCACGTTGGTCGCGCCCGGATTGTTCGAACCGTAGCTGCGCGGATCGGGCAACCCCATCGCCTTGCTGACGAACACGGCAAAGGAGACCGAACCGAGCGCGTAGGCGGCCAGCGCAATCGCGGCCGTTTCAATCAGGTCCGTCGGCATAGGGTCGTGATTCTATAATCTGCCGGCATGGACACCATCCTGATTCGCGACCTGCGGGTCGAAGTGCTGATCGGCATCCACAAGCGCGAGCGCTACCTGCCGCAGACGGTCTCGATCGACCTGGACATCGGCATCCCCGGGACCGCTGTGTTCACCAGCGACAAGGTGGCCGACACCATCGACTACGCCCAGGTCGCCCTCGGGATCAAGGCGCTCGCCGGGACCGGCCATTTCCGCCTCGTCGAGACCTTCGCCGATCGCATCGCGAAACTGCTCGTCGATGATTTCAAGGCTCCCTGGGTGAAAGTCAGCGCCGCCAAGATCGGCATCCTGCCGAACGCCAAGTTCGTCGGCGTGTCGATCGAACGCGGCAAGCGCTAGCCGGCCCCGATCCCGTTTTCAACCGCGCGGATGGTGCTTCGCGTGCAGCGCCTTCATGCGCTCACGCGCCACGTGGGTATAGATCTGGGTGGTGGAAATGTCTGCGTGCCCGAGGAGCATCTGCACCACGCGCAGGTCGGCGCCGTGGTTGATGAGGTGGGTGGCGAAGGCGTGGCGCAGAACGTGCGGCGAAAAATGCTTCTTCGGCACCGCGCGCGCGCCGTAGCGCTTGATGTTCTGCCAGAACGCCTGGCGCGTCATGCCCTCGCCGCGGCCTGTGACGAACAGGTAGTCGGAGGATTTTTTCTTGAGCAGGGAAGATCTGAATTCCTTCTTGTAACGGCGAACCCAATCGACCGCTTCCTCTCCGAGCGGCACGAGGCGCTCCTTCGAGCCCTTGCCGAGGACGCGCAGCACTCCAGCATCCAGGTTCACCTCGAAGACCTTCAGCCCGACCAGTTCTGAAACGCGCAGGCCGGAGGCGTAAAGAACTTCGAACATCGCGCGATCGCGCATGCCCAGCGGGGCAGCGACGTCCGGTGCGGCGAGCAGCGCCTCGACATCGGCCTCCGAGAGGACTTTCGGAAATCGCGGCGCACGCTTGGGTGGATCGATTTTCAGCGTCGGATCGGCCTTGATGTGCCGCTCGCGCAGGCACCAGCCATAGAAACGTTTCAGGCTCGAGAGCATGCGCGCAGCGCTCGAAGCCCGGCCCCGGCGCGCGGCGAGGAAGGCGAACAGGTCCTGCTCGCTTGCCTTTTCCAGCGGGCTCTTTTTCAGAAAGGCCGCGAATTGCTCCAAATCGCGCCGATACGAGGAAAGCGTATTCCTCGACAACCCGTCCTCCAGCCACAAGGCATCGGCGAACGCATCGAGCAGCACCGCCGCGCCGGCGGTCCTGTCGGAGCTCAGGGCTTGAGCTCGAACGCGTCCGCGCTGGACTCGTGCATCAGCAGCCAACGCTTGACCTCCAGCAGGTAGCCGCCGGTCGAGTGGGAAAAGCCGCCGATGCCGCTGGCGGCGACCACGCGGTGGCAGGGGATCACGATCGGCAGCTTGTTGTCGCCGCAGGCCTGGCCCACGGCGCGCGGCGTGTCAGACCCGGCGTCGCCCAGCTTGCGCGCGAGTTCGCCGTAGGTAAGCGTGCGGCCGCGCGGAATCGCGCACATCGCGTCCCAGACGCGGCGCTGGAAATCCGTGCCCTCGATCAGGAGCGGCAGGTCGAACCTCGCATCAGGATCCTCGCGGTAGCGCTCGAGCTGACGCGCGGCCCGCTCCGCGAGTTCGTTCTCCGGCGCCTTCGTCTCTGTTTCGGGCGGCAGGTAGCGGATCCCGGTTACGCGACCCTCGCGCGTCGCCACCGCGACCTTCATTTTCGGAAACCCGATGACGGCATCCCAGTGCATCTCAGGCCGCCGCCAGTTTCTCGATCTTCAGGAGCAGGTCGTCGGCGATTTCAATGCCCGCGGTGCGCAGCTTCGCCGCAGAGGCGAAGCGCCGCGCGCCCGGCAACCGCACGCCCTCATCCGCGAGCATCGTGCCGATCACGGTCTCGAGGCGCTCGAAGTAGCGCGCATGCCCGGCGAGCGCGCCGGGGTCAATGGCTAGAAAAGCATGGCCGATTCTCGGCTTGTTGCCCTGCTCGGAGAAAAACGAATCGGCTTCGGTGCCGATTGCCGCGCCGGTGAGCGCGGTGCAGATGAGTTCGAAGGCGAGCGCCAGCATCGCGCCCTTGGCGCCGCCGATCGCAAACAGGCTGCCGTGGTCCAGCGCTTCCTTCGCATCGGTGGTCGGCTTGCCGTTGCGGTCGAGCGCCCAGCCTTCGGGAATCTTCTCGCCCTTCTGCATCGCCAGCATGATCTTGCCGCGCACCACCGTGGTGAGCGCAAGATCGATGATAAGGGGATCGGCATTCTTGCGTGGAAACGCAAACGCAACCGGGTCGGTACCGAAGAGCGCCTTCTTCCCGCCCCAGGGCGGAATCGCCGCGGGCGAATTGGTGAAGGCGATGCCGACCATGCCCTCCTGCGCGACCGCCAGAAGGTGGATGCCGAGCACGCCGACATGCGTGCTGTTCGTGATGCCGGCGAAACCGATGCCGTTGCGGCGCGCGCGCTGGATGGCTTCGCCGATGGCCCAGCCGGCCGACTCGTAGGGCAGCCCGTCGCAATTGTCGATCAGGCACACAGCGGCGCGCTCCGAGATCATCTTCGGCCGCGCGGCGCCGTCGGCGCGGCCGTGCTTCAGGTAACCGCAGTAGAAGGGCACGCGCGACATGCCGTGCGTAGGCAGCCCGTGCTCCTCGGCGCGCACCAGATGTTGCGCCGCGGCTTCGGCCATCGCCGGGTGCGCGCCCGCCCTTTCGAGGGCGTTTCGCGCAAGGCGCAGCAATTCGTCCCCTTTTTTCTGCATAATATTAATTCTAAAGGAGATACAGACATGGGCAGGTTCATCGAACTCAATGCGTCCGACGCTCACAAGTTCGCCGCGTATCTGGCCGAGCCCTCGGGCAAGGCGCGCGGCGGCGTCGTGGTGATCCCGGAAATCTTCGGCGTCAACAGCCACATCAAGCAGACGAGCGACGGCTACGCGGCCGATGGCTACCGCGTCGTCTCGCCGGCGATGTTCGACCGCGCGCAGCGCAACTACGACACCGGCTACTCGCAGCCCGAGATCGAGTCAGGGCGCGCCATCATGCAGAAGCTCGACTGAAAGCAGGCCATGCTCGATGTGCAGGCGTCGGTGGGCGAAGCGGCGAAAGGCGGCAAGGTGGGAGTCGTCGGCTACTGCTACGGCGGCACCGTGACCTGGGTCGCGGCGGCGCAAGTGAGCGGACTCACCTGCGCGGCGCCCTACTATGGCGGCGGCATGCACGGCTTCATCAAGGAGAAGCCCAAAATGCCGGTCATGTGCAACTTCGGCGAGCTGGACCAGTCGCCGACGCTGGCGCAGGCGAAAGAGATCGCCGCGGCGCATCCGGAGATCACCGCGCACTACTACGCCGGCGCCGGCCACGGCTTCAACTGCGACCAGCGCGGTTCCTGGAACGCGGAGGCCGCCAAGCTCGCGCGCAGCCGCACGATCGAGTTCTTCCGCAAGCATCTCGGTTGAACGGATAGGAAAATCTATCCGGCCGTGGCCTGAGCGCGCGCAATGGCGCTTGCTTAGGTGGGCTCGCGGCCGCCTATTGAGTAAACCTACTCCGGCTTGATACCTGCGGCCCTGACCACCTCGGGCCAGCGCTTGAGCTCGCCCTTGATGAAGGCGTCGAACTGCTGCGGCGTCCCGCCCACGATGTCGGCCGCCTGGCCTTCGGTGATCGCGCTGCGCACCGCCGGCGCCTGCAGCACCTGGTTGAACACCGCGTTGATGCGCGTCACCAGCGCCCCATCCATGCCGGCCGGCCCCACGACGCCGTGCCAGACGCTGACGTCGAACCCGGGCAGGGTCTGCTCGGCCGGCGGCACCTCGGGCAGCTGGCGCATCGGCCGCATCGCGGCGCCGGCCAGCGCGCGGACCTTGCCATCGCGGACCTGGCCGAGCGAGGTCGAGACCGTGATGATCGCGGTGTCGGCGTCGCCGCGCAGCAGCGAGGTCAGCATCTCGGCGCCCGAACGGTACACCACGTTCACCTGCTCGATGCCGGCCCGGCTGTTCAGGTACGCCATGTACAGGTGCGTCCAGTTGCCCAGGCCCGCCGAGGCGTAATTGAACTTGCCCGGCTGCTGCTTCGCCGCGGCGAAGAACTCGGCAAGCGTCTTGTAGGGCAGCGTCGAGCGGACCAGGATCACGGCCGGCAGGTTGGCGACGTGGACGATGGGTGTGAACGCGGTGTGCGGGTCGTAGGGCAGCTTCGCGAGCGTGTGCGATACCGCGTTCGGGCCGACCTCGGCGAGAAACAGCGTGAGACCGTCGGGCTTCTCGCGCGCCACCGAGGCCGCGGCGATGGTGCCGCCGGCGCCCGGCCGGTTCTCCACCACCAGCGCCTGGCCGTTGGCGAACTGGGCAAAGCCGCTGGAGAGGTTGCGCGACAGCAGGTCGGCCGCGCCGCCCGCGCCCACCGAAACCACCAACCGCACGGGCCGGTCCGGCCATTGCGCCGTGGTCTGCGCCAGCGCGGGCAGGGCGGCAAGAGCGCCGGCAAAGAGCACGGCGGCGCCTCTGGCAAGCCAAGGCAGGTGCGCTCGGGCGAACGGCATGGCGGTTTCCTCCAGTTGGGCAGGGCCGGATTGTGGCGGGCGGTCCGCGCCAGCGCAAGCGGCATGAGGTGCGCTCAGCGCGGGTCTGCGGCGCCTGCAGGCACCCCCGCAAGTAGCGATTCTCCCGGCCTCACACGGGTGAATGCGACGGGTTTGGTTCTGACTTTCAAACCGGAATTTTCCATTCGCAAACTCGTGTAGCAAGAGCTCTGCAGCGGCCCGGGCTCGGGGAAATCCTCCCGGTAGTGCGCGCCGCGGGAGTCAGTGCGCGCGAGCGCCGCTTCGGCGATCACCCGGCTGGTCTGCACGAGGCTCTTCAGGTTCAGCCAGTCGTGCCAGCTGAGGTTGAAGGCGCGGTTGGCATCGGCAATGCCTGTTTCGTCCAACGCGTTTTCAATCGAATGCAATTCCGAGAGCGCTGCGCGCAAGCCCGTCTCGCTGCGAATGATGCCGACCTTGTCCCACATCACGTCGTAAAGGCGTTCGCGCATCGGTTCGAGCGAGCCGTGTACCTTTGTCACTTTGGGTTCACATCTTTGCACTGCCTGATCCAGCGCCCTTCGGTCCGGATCTCTGAATAAGCCTTCTTTCGAAACCCATTCCGCCATCGTGTCCCCGGCGACGGCGCCAAACACCGTCGAGTTGGCGACGCCGTTGCCGCCCAGCCGGTTGGCGCCGTGCACCCCGCCCGCATCCTCGCCGGCAACGAACAGGCCTTTGAGCGCGGTGCTGCAATCGGGCGCGAACTCGACGCCGCCCATCATGTAGTGCGCAGTCGGCACCACTTCGACCAGGCCGCCGGCGAGATCGAAGCCGCAGTCGGCGCAGCGCTCGACCATTCCCTTGAATTGTTTTCTTACAAGATCGTGATTCAAATGATTCATGGAAATAAAAAGCCCTCCGTTGGGGCTCGTATTTCCCGCTCTCATTTCCGTATACATCGCGCGCGAGACGAAATCGCGCGTTGCCCGCTCGGCCAGCGGGTCATAGCGCGGCATGAAACGCTCCTTGGCGCCATTCAGCAAATAGCCGCCCGCCCCGCGCAGGCCCTCTTCGAGCACCGTGCCCGTCATGCGCGTATGCGTGCCGGCGTAGAGACCGGTCGGATGGAACTGCACCATTTCCATGTCGCGCAGCGGCAGCCCCGCGCGCAGCGCCATCGCCAGGCCGTCGCAGCTCTTGTCGCCCGAGGGCGTGTGGTACTTGTACATGGTCGGCCCGCCGCCTGTGGCGAGCAGCACGGCCTTGGCACGCACGAAGACGTACTCGCCGGTGCGCATATCGATAAACAGGACTCCGGCGATCGCGGAATTTGTTTTGTCTTTTATTAGTTCAATCGCCCTGAATTCCTCAAGCCGATTTATTTTCCGCGCCCAGACCTGCTCGGCGAGCCGGTTGATGATCTCGATGCCGGTGAGATCGCCCTTGTGCACGGTGCGATCGAAGCTCTGTCCGGCGAAAGCCTTCTGGTGCACCGTACCGTCGGGATTCCTGTCGAAAAAGCAGCCCAGCTCGTTTTCCAGTTCCTTGATTCTTTCAATGGACAGAACCACCAGTTTCCAGGCGAGATCCTGGTCGGGCAGCCATTTGCCGCCTTCGATGGTGTCCATGAAGTGGCGCTCGATCGAATCCTCCTTCGCCAGCGCGACGTTGTAGCCGCCTTGAACCATGCGCGTGCAGCCGCTTTTGCCGAGCAGTCCCTTCACCGCGACCGTGATCGAGAGGGATGGGTCAGCCTTATGCGCATGCAGCGCGGCGAACAGGCCCGCGCCGCCCGAGCCGAGGATCAGGATGTCGGTCGATTGCTCACGCACGCGATGATCTGGAAGCCCGCATCTGCAGCAGTAAGATCGCCACAAACGCCAAGGCGCCCACCATGTCGGAAGTGATCTTCACGCCGGAGAAATACCAGATAACACTGACCACGTAGTCCGGGAGCGGAACGGGAAAGATCAGCAAGATGCCCGCGACTAGCAGCGCGATGCGCGCCAACGGACCGGTTTTGAGTATCAGCCAACCCTGCATGCAGCCCGCCAGCGCGCCAATACCCAATGCAGCATAAACGGTGATGGCGGCGATCGAGCCCCAATCCGCCGTGGCCAGAGTCTTCAGGGATCCAGTGAGCAGCAGCCCGGTTCCGGCCGGATCGAGCAGGAACATGAACGGCAGCAGAAATGCCGGCATCGTGTACTTCCATGCCTGCAGCGTGGTCTTGTACGGATCGCCGCCGGTGATCGCGGCGGCGGCGAACGGCGACAGCGCCGTCGGCGGCGAGACCTCCGAGAGCACCGCGTAGTAGAAGATGAACATGTGCGCGGCATATTCCGGCACCTTGAGCGCGATCAGCGCCGGCGCGGCGATCACCGCGCAGATGATGTAGCTCGCGGTCACCGGCACCGCGAGGCCCACGATCCAGACGATCAGCGAGGTGTAGATCGCGGTGAGCAGCAGCGAATTGCCGGCATAGGCGAGCACGATCGAGCTGAATTTCAGGCCCAGGCCGGTAAGCGTCACCACGCCGACGATCAGGCCGGCGCCGGCGCAGGTCGCCGCCACGTTGAGCACCGCGCGCGAGCCGCCGTCCAGCGCCTTGATGAACCCGGAGCCGGCGATGCCGCGCCAAATGGGGGTTTTCCTCAGGAACAAATCATAGGAAACGAGCGCGCAATCCCGCCGCAGGAAGCTGGTGACGAGGGCCACCACGGTCGCCCAGAACACCGACAGTTCCGGCGAAAAGCCCATCAGCATGAAAGCCACGATCGAGACCAGCGAGAGGAAGTGGAACCAGTACTTCTTCGTCAGGCTCCAGGCCGACTCGACCTGCTCGAAGCGCACGTCCTTCATGCCGAACTTGCGCACGTCGATTTCGACCATGATGAACAGCGCGAGGTAATACAGGCAGGTCGGGATCGTCGCCATCAGCACGACGTCCAGGTACGAGATCTTGAGGAACTCGGCGATCAGGAACGCGGCCGCGCCGAGCACCGGCGGCGAGATGATCGCCCCCAGGCCGCCCGCTGAAAGCAGGCCGCCCGCCTCGTCCTTGCTGTAGCCGACCTTGGCGAGCATCGGCGCGGCCACTGCCCCCAGCGTCACCGTGGTCGCAACCCCGGATCCCGAAGGGCCGCCCAGCAGGAACGAGGCCAGCGTCACGGTGCGCCCCGCGCTGGTCGGCTTGCCGCCCATGGCGGAAAACGAAAAGTCGATGTAGAACTTGCCCGCCCCGGAAAACTGCAGGAAAGCGCCGTAGATGGTGAACAGGATGATCAGCGTCGAGGACACATTGATCGCGGTGCCGAAAATTCCTTCCAGCGTCATGTACATGTGGCCCACGAGGCGCGGAATTTCGTAGCCCTTGTGCGTCCAGGGCGCGGGCAGGTATTCGCCAAAGAACGCATAGAGCAGGAAACACGTGGTGATGAACGGCAGGATCCAGCCGGTGGTGCGCCGCATCGCCTCCAGGATCAGCAGGGAGAGCGCCACGCCGAATACGATGTCCCAGTCGTTCGGCACGATGGAACGGTCGAAGAAATCGTCGCCGCCCGCGATCAGGTAGACCGTCGTGGCCACGCCCGCCGCCGCCAGCAGCCAGTCCCACCACATGACGCGGTGCCGGAAGCGCCTGGCGACCGGAAAGATGAGGAACGAAAGCAGCAGCACGAAGGCAACATGGATCGCGCGCAGGTGCTCGGGTCGGACAATGGCGTAGGCGGTGTAGAGGTGGAACAGCGACATTACGACCGTCACCGTGGTGATGAAGGCGGCAAGCCAGCCAGAGAGCTTGTTCTGCACGCCCTCTTCGCGCTCGATCATCTCCTCGGCGCGCGCCAGCGCCGCTTCGCTCACCTCCTTGGCGGGCTGGTGCAGCCTTGCGATCTCTTCGCTCATCTCCCTGTCCCGAAAATGAAAAGCCCCGCCAGAAACCTGGACGGGGCCGCGGGGTCCGCGCGTCCCGTTACTTCTTCGTGGCCTTGTCCGCCTTCTTGGCGCCCTTGTCGGTAACCTTCGCGGCGCCGGCACCCGCGCCCATGACGTTGATGTCCTGCTCGGCAAAATACTTGAGCGCCGCCGGATGCCAGGGGATCGACGAATTCGCGGCGCGCTGATTCTCGGGCTTGATGTTCACCGCCTCGGCGTGCACGCGCACCAGGTCGACGCGATGCTCCCAGAGCGTCTTGATGATCGTGTACACGGTCTTGTCATCCATGTTGGCGTTCACGGTGAGCAGGTTGGTCACCGTTGCCGCCTGGTTGTCGGCGGTCATGCCGTTATAGATCCGCTGCGGAATCACGTCCTTGACGTAGATGTTGCCGTGCTTTTTCGCCATCTCCGGCACCAGGTGGGCGATGTCGACCATCCTGATCTTCACCCCGGGCGAGTTGGCGAGATCCGTCACCGCCGCCGTCGGCAGGCCGCCGACCCAGAAGAACGCGTCGATCTTGCGGTCCTTCAGCGCGTTGACGGATTCGGCGACGCCGAGTCTTTCTCTGCGCATATCCTTGTCCTTGTCGAGCCCTGCCGCCTCGATGACGCGGAACGCAAATACTTCCGTCGCGCTGCCGCCCGAGCCGGTGGAGACGCGCTTGCCTTTCATGTCCGCCATCTTGGTGATGCCGGTGCCATCGATGGACACCACGTGCATGCGGTTCGGGTACAGCACCGCGATCGTGCGCACGGGAATCGGCTTGCCGGCGAATTTGTCCTCGCCCTTGAGCGCATCGATCGCCGCGTCGGCCTGGGTCAGAGCGATATAGGACTTGCCCGAGCCGATCAGCTGCATGTTCGCTACCGAGCCTCCGGTCACCTCGGCCGTCGCCTGCATGCCGGGCACGTATTTGGAGAGAACCGCGGCCATGCCACCGCCGAGCGGGTAGTAGACGCCCCCGGTACCGCCGGTAGCGATGGACAGGTTCTGCGCCTGCGCGCCGGCGGCGAACGCCAGCGACAGCGCGGCGGCAAAATGGATTGTCGATTTCATGCTCTCTCCTCTTTAGGAATGCGGGATTCTATTACGTCTTCACGCCGAGACTCGCCAGCGCGCTCGCCCGGCGCCCGCGCGAATCGCTTTTTACCTGGGCGTACAGGCTACCGCCGTGGCTGTCCATCGCCACCACCAGCGGGCCGAAACCGCGCACGCGGAACCTCCACAGCGATTCCGGATGCAGGTCGTCGAGATCCACGTCCTCGATCGCCTCGACCCAGGTGGTCTCCAGCGCCGCCGCGCCGCCGATGATCGCCAGATAGGCGCCGCCCAATTCCTTGAAAGCCTGCAGCGAAGCCTCGCGCAAACCGCCCTTGCCGATCACCAGCCGCACGCCGTACTGCGCCATCAGCGGCCGCGTGAAGCGCTCCATGCGGTCGCTGGTGGTGGTACCGATGCAGGCCGGTTGATAACCCGCCGGGTGGGCTGTGCTCTGTTCGACCTTCTTCACGTTGGGCGCGGTGTGGATCACCGCCTGGCCCGAGAGATCGAAGCGCGTCTTGCGGCCGCGGTCGAACATGTGGATCTGCGTCGCGTCGCGGATGCCGTAGAGCGTCCCCTTCAGCGTCACGCTGTCGTTGACGCGCAACGCACGCGCCTGCGCGTCGGACAGCGGCGGGCTGATGTCGTAGTGCGCCATCTCAATAGCCGTATTCGATGCCGGCCGGCGTAAACGTCGCTCGCGCGCGGCGCGCCGAATGGCACTGCATGTTCACCGCCACCGGATTCATGGTGATGTGTGTGGCCGCGGTCTCGACATGCACCGCGAACGCAGTCGAATCGCCACCCAGGCCCTGCGGTCCGACGCCAAGCATGTTGACGGCGCCCGTCAGAGCGGCCTCGAGCTTCGCGCCCTCGGGGTCAGTGCAGTGCGTGCCAAGTGCGCGCGTCGCCGCCTGCTTGGCCAGGTGCACGCACAGGTCCGAGGTGCCGCCGATCCCCACGCCGACGATGGTCGGCGGGCAGGTCTTGCCGCCCGCCTCCAGCACGCAATCGACGACGAAGGTCTTGATCGCGTCCACGCCCTCGGCCGGAATCGCCATTTTCAGCCAGGAATTGTTTTCCGACCCGGAGCCCTTGGGGATCATTTCTATTTCCAGCGTCTTTTCTTCCTCTGAAAATTCAAAATGCACGATCGGCACTCCGCGCCCCGTCGAGGTCTGCTCGTTGACGCGCGTGGTCGGGTGCACGATCGAGGAGCGGAACGAGTACTCGCGCGTCGAGCGCGCGCAGCCGCGCCGGATCGCTTCCTTCAGGCCATAGCCGTCCACTTCCACGCCGCGGCCGATGCGCACGTTGTAGATCGGGATGCCGGTGTCCTGGCAAAGTAGGTTCTGCGTGTCTTCAGCCACCTTGATATTCTGGATCATGGTGCCGAGCATGCGTCGCGCGCCGGAATCCTTCTCGCCTGCCGCGAGCCGGTCGAAGCCCTGCTTGATGTCCGGCGGCAGCAGCTTCAGCGCCCGGATGTAGAGTTCCTTGGCCGCGTCCTCGACCTGCTGCAGATCGACTTTCACTTCACCTGGATTTTGCGCGCGCTCACCACCGCCTTCCAGAGCTCGCTTTCGATCTTCATCGCGCGCCCCATCTCCTCGGGCGTGTTGCCGACCGGCACCAGCCCCTGGGCGAAAAACTTCTCCTTCATCACGGGGTCTTCGAGCGCCTTTTTGGTGTCCTGGTAGACCTTGTCGATGATCGCCTTCGGCGTGCCGCGCGGCGCGACGATGCCGAACCAGCCGGTGTTCTCGAAACCCGGTACCGCCGTTGCGATCGTCGGCACGCCGGGCAACTGCGTGAACTCGGTCTTGCTGGTGACCCCGAGCGCGCGCAAGCGCCCGCCCTTGATGAATCCGATCGAGGCAGCCACGTTGCCAACGAAGAAATGCGTCTCGCCGCCGACCAGCGCCGCGAGCCCCGGGCCCTCGCCCCGGTACGGTACCGCGACCGCGTCGACCTTCGCCTGGTGGACGAAATTCTCCGCTGCCAGGTGCGTCTGCGAGCCGATGCCGGCGTGTCCGAAGAGGAGCTTGCCGGGATGCGCCCTGCCTGCTTCGACGAGCTCCGCCACCGTCTTGTAGGGCGAATTCGCCGGCACCGTCAGCACCTGCGGACCGCTCACCACATTGGTAACCGGAACAAAATCCTTCTCCGGGTCGTAGTTGAGTTTGGCGTACACGTGCTGGTTCGCGGTGACAACCGAGCCGGATGGGAAAAACAAGGTGTAACCGTCCGGAGCCGCTTTCGCCGCTTCCGCCGCGCCGACGCCGCCGCCGGCGCCGCCGCGGTTCTCGATCACCACGGTCTGACCCCAAATTTCCGTCAGCTTCTGGCCAAGCAGCCGCGCCGAGATATCGGTCGCGCCGCCGGGCGGGAACGGCACGATGAAGCGCACCGACTTCTGCGGCCAGGCCTGGGCCTGCGCCGTCGACGAAAGAGCGAAGAGGAGCCCGATCGCAAGGGCCGCGGCTGTCGCCGCCGCGGCGAAACTTTTCTGCCAGTTACGCCATGCAAGAAATTCGACCATGAGGATTCTGATGCCTCCCGTTAAGTGGACTGCCAGCAGCAGCACGATAGCCCATTCGCTCGCCTTGACGAGGGGCTGATCGGTCCAGCGCAGAAATGATTCTAGCCTTCCTTCGCCATGCAGCGCCTGGCCGAGCGCCCAGAAATGCAGGGGCAGGAACACACCCAGTGCGATCCCGGAGAGCCTGTGCACCAGGGCCAGGTGCTTCAAAGGAACACTCCCAGAACAGCACGCATTCCCATCCATCCCATGACTGCCGCAAATAGAACGAGCACCAGTTCCCGCGACGCGCCGCGCCAGCCCAGCCATTCGCCCAGCACGGCACGCAGGCCGATCGGCACGTGCACCACGATGGCCAGCACGAAGAGCGAATAGAACGCCAGCCAGGCATAACTACCCTGCGTGCGCGACAGGATTTCCGCAGCCGTGAGGCCGCCGCGCACGGCGTAGACCATCGTCGCCAGGTGCACCACGACGCACAAGGCCAGCACCGCGGCGCTCGCGCGCTGCGCCACCCACAGCAGGCTTTGCGCCCGGTAGCTCAAAGCGTTCCCCCCAGCACCGCGCGCGCAATTTCCCTCTTCAGACCCGCGATGCCGGCGGTCGGAGAAATCTGCTTCGGGCAATGCTCGGTGCAGCTCATGTGCGTGTGGCAGGAATGGCAGCCGGCGTCGCCCGCCACCGCGCGCAGCCTCTCCATGGTTTTAGAATCCCTTTCATCTTTCACCAGAGTCCAGGCGCGATTCAGCGCCGCCGGTCCGAGATAGTCTGGATTGAGGGCGACCACGTCGCAGGAGCTGTAGCACACCGCGCAGCCGATGCATTCGATGCCGGCATCCACCTGTTTTCGATCCGCTGAATCCGGTGCAACGCGGGCGAAATCGTCGCTCCTGGTCCGATTGCCTTCGAATTGACCTCGCGCTTTCGCCCACTTGTCGAAGAACCCGCTCATGTCGGTGACGAGATCCCGGATCACCGGCAGGTTGCGCAGCGGCGCGATTTCCAATTGATTGTTCTTGGCGGCCTTGTCTACATGCGTTCGGCAAGTCCAACGCGCGACACCGTTCACCGTCATCGCGCAGGAACCGCACATGCCGACACGGCAGGCGAAGCGGTAGGCAAGCGTGGGGTCGAGCACGCGCTGGATGTGCGTGACAACATCGAGCACGGTCTGGCTCGCGTGGCGCGGCACTTCGAACGCCTGGTAACTGCCCTTGGCGCCGCCGCGCCAGACGCGGACGATCAGCGTGCTATCGCTTCGCATGGCCAGGCCGCATCAGAAAACCCTGTCAATTCGCATCGGCTAGCATATCCCAATCATTTTGATTACACTTGACGACACTATGGAAACGCGCGTCGTGACCAGTCATCTGCCGGCCGACCTGGCCGAGAAGCTCGACGGCCTTGCCGAGCGGCTCGATCGCCCCAAGGGGTGGATCGTCAAGGAGGCGATCGCCTCCTATGTGGCGCTGGAGGAAGAGCGGCGCCATCTGACCCTGGAGGCGCTCGCCGACGTCAAGGCCGGCCGCACGCACGATCACGCCGAGATCGACGCCTGGGCCGCCACTCTCGGCGCACCGAAACGCAAGGCCCGCCGCTAGCGTGGCGTTGCGCTGGACCACCAGCGCCCGCTCGGACCTCGTCCGGCTCTACGAATTTCTTGCATCCGTCAACCCTCGCGCCGCCGCGCTCGCAGTGCGCCACATCGTCGCGGGCGCCAGGCGAATTCCCGCGCGCCCGCGGCTCGGCCAGCGGCTGCCTCAATTTGCGGACCGCGAGGTGCGCCGCGTGCTGATCGGCGACTACGAAATTCGCTACGAGCTTGCAGGAAAAGACGTATTCCTGCTGCGCATCTTCCACAGCCGCGAAGACCGCTGACCGGCCGCAGCCCGGCGTCTCACTCGATAACCTTGGTCGCGCGCAGCAAGGTCGTTGGCGAAAGTTTGACGCCGATCGCCTTCGCTGTCTTCATGTTGACGATCAACTGAAACCGCTCGGGCAGTTCGACAGCTAGATCGCCCGGTTTGGCGCCGCGCAGGATCTTGTCCACCAGCGCGGCGGCGCGCCGGTAATTCTCTTCAAGCTGGGTTCCGTAACTCAGCAACCCTCCGCCTGAGGTCATTTGGTGGTGGGTACTGAACAACGGCAATCTGGCCCTCAGCGCGAGCTGGGCGATGCGGTCGCTGTTGCCGATGAAAAGCGACGAAATGGGCGGTAGCAGCGCATCCACCTTGCGGTCGGTCAATTCCTTGAAGGCACGCTCGAGATCCTCGGCTCGGGCAATGCGCACCACCACGGGCTCGAACTTGAAACGCCTTGCAGACGTTTCGGCAGTCTCGAGCAAAATCTTGTAAACCGGATCCGGGTCGTGGACAAGTACGCCGAGCCGGCGGGCCGCCGGCAATGCCTCTCGGGTAATTTCCACGATCTTTGCGTTGAGGTCGAAATGCAGAGCCATCCCCGTAACATTTCCGCCAGGACGCCCGAGGCTTGAAACGAAACCCTGTTCCACCGGATTGCCGGCAGCCGCGAAGACGATCGGAATCGAGGATGTCGCCTTCATCAGCGCCATAACCGCCGCCGAAGTCGCAGTCGCTATCGCGGCGGGATTGCCGGCGACCACCTCGACTGCGAGGGGCGTAAGCCGTTCGATCTTGCCCCCCGCCCATCGAGCGTCGATCGCGATATCACGTCCTTCGACGTAACCGAGCTCCTTCAACCCGCTGCGGAAGGCACTGAAAAAAACCTGATTTGCCCCCTCTGTACTGGGATGCAGGTATGCGATGCGACGCGGAAGTTTGGAGGTCTGCGCGAACGTTCGAACTGCGGCAACTGCGAGCCATGCGCCACCTGCAATCAGGAGCGCACGCCGCTTCATTCGATCAGGCGCTCTCGTACAAGCGCGTCAATACAAATTCGCGATGCCCCAGTGCCTCTGCGGCAGTCAGCCGGCCGTTGGCGGTGCGGAACATGCATTCGAGCAGCTTGTCGCCCGCCTGGTCGGGCGTCATCTCCTTGCGCAGCAGGCCGGAAACGTCCACGTCGACGTGCTCGCTCATCGTGCGCACGGTGCGCGGGTTGGCGCATAGCTTGATCACCGGCAGGATCGGGTTGCCGATCACATTGCCCTGGCCCGTCGGGAACAAGTGCACGGTGTAGCCCGCCGCGGCGCACAGCGTCACCATCTCCGCGGCGGCGGAGGAGGAATCGATGAACCACAGACCCGGCCCCGTCGGTTCCTCGTGCTTGTCCAGAACGCCGTCGATCATGCATTTGCGGCCGATTTTCTGGATGTTGCCGAGCGCTTTTTCCTCGATGGTGGTGAGGCCGCCCGCGATGTTGCCCTTGGTCGGCTGGGAATCGGAGAGGTCGCTCGTCTTGTGCTTGTCGATGATCGCCTGATAGCGATCGAACATGAATTGAAACTTCTTGCGCACCTCATCGTTGCGGCAGCGCGCCGCCACCAGGTGCTCGCCGCCCGTCAACTCGGTGGTTTCGCCGAAAGCCAGCGTCACCTTGTGCGGATAGAGCTTGTCAAAGGCGTTGCCCACGGTCGGGTTGGCGCCGCAACCCGAGGTGGTGTCCGACTCGCCGCACTTGGTGGAAACCCACAGGTCCTGCAGCGGCCGCTCTTCGCGGCGCAATTCGCTTGCATGCTGGAGAAACTCGCGCGCTGCCTGCGACGCGCGGCGGATGGTCTCGTGATCGCCATGCCCTTCGATGCCGAATCCGGCGACCGGCTTGCCGGTCTGCTTGATGCCGTCCACCACGCGCTGCGTCCACTGGTCCTCGATGCCGATCACCACCACCGCGGCGACGTTCGGATTCGAGCCGGTGCCGATCAGCGTGCGGAAATGAAGGTCCAGGTCGGCGCCGAATTGCAGCCGGCCATAAGTATGCGGGATCGCCATCGCGCCCTTGATGTTGTGCTCCACCGCCTGCGCGGCGGCGTTCGACAGGTCGTCCACCGGCAGGACGATGACGTGATTGCGCACGCCGACGCGGCCGTTCTCACGCTTGTAGCCCCAGAAGGTTTCTTTGGAAAGGTCCATTGCTACCACCGTTTTGTTTTGAGGTTCTGCACGTGGGTATGCTCGCCGCGCGCGATCGGCGCCACCACTTTGCCGATGTCGACGCCGTACTTGATCACCGTGTCGCCGGGCTTGTAGTCCTTCAGCGCCAGCTTGTGGCCGATCGGAATGTCGCCCTTGGCAGTGACGCGTATTTCCTTGTCGTCCTCCATGATCCAGCCGACCAGTTCCTGCCCCGCCTTCACGCCCTCGACGACGACCACGCCGACGCCATCGCCCTCCTCATGCACGACGAAATGAATCATTCACCGCTCCGCTCATTTTCATTCGGAAAGACGGTATTTTAGTCGCAGTTTCGCCCGGCGCCTGCGAACTAGCTCCGACGGATCGCGCCGATCGAGCTGGCGATGCGGTAGCTGTCTTCCGGCAAGTCCGCGCTCTCGGACAGCAGCTGTCGGTATTCAGCGTACGCGCGCGCGCGTTCTCGGTAGAAGGATTCCTCGAAGGCCACCAGTTCGAGGTAGTCGGTGCGGGTCAGTAGATCGGCCACATCGTAGCGCCGCCCGCCGAGCGTGCGCCACGCCGGAGCGCGCCGGTCGCGCCTGGGATCGCCCTTGGGAAACACGAAGGCCTGGGTCTTCGGCCCGAGGTGCAGGTGCAGCTCCTTGCCGATTTCCTCCTCCGCGGCCTGCACCACGCCACTGATGCCGAAGTACAGGCAATCGTCCAGTACCACGGCGCCGCCGGGCGTGAGCCGCGGCAGGAGGTAGCGCAACGCGGTCTTGGTGCTGTCGTAGATGTCGGCATCCAGGTGCGCCAGGCAGAACTGCGCCTTCGACGGCATCTGCCCCAGGCTGTCCTCGAACCAGCCGGCGTGGATCTCCACCAGCCCGTCCAGATCAAGCTCGGCGCACAACTGCAACACTTCCTGCAGGTCGCTCTTCATCATGCCCTGTTCGAACCCGCGGTCGAGCGTCGCGTCAGTCTGCGGCAGCCCCTCGAAGCTGTCGAGCATGTGGACGCGCTTGGCGAGCCCCAGCTCGCGGATGCACAGCGCGAGGAAGAAACTCAGGCCGCCGCGATGGCCGCCGAACTCGACGCAGTCGCCGGGCAGACTCTGCACCTCGAGCAGCCGGTCGAAAATCGAGCGCACCTGCGCCTTCATCAGCATGGTGTACGGCTCGACGACCGAGTAGTTGCGCTCGAAGACCTCGTCGAGCTCCGCACTCATACGCAATATCCATGAAGGGCAAATTTGGACGGGTATTATGCTCTCGCCATGCTCGACCGCCGCCGGTTCCTGGAAGTCCTTGCAGCACTTGGCGCGGCGCAGGCGGTGCCGGCGCGCGCCGCAGACCGTAAGGTCAGCTTCGATACATACCCTTTCACGCTCGGCGTCGCCTCAGGCTATCCGACGCCGGATGGATTCGTGCTCTGGACGCGGCTCGCGCCCAGGCCGCTCGAGCCCGGCGGCGGCCTTGCGCCCGAGCCGGTGCCGATGCGCTGGGAAGTCGCCGAAGACGAGCGCTTCGCGAGAGTGGTCGCCAGCCGCGCCGAGTTCCCGACGCAGGACTGGGCGCACTCGGTGCATGCGGAGGTGAAGGGGCTCGAGCCGGACCGGTGGTACTTCTATCGCTTTCTCGCCGGGGACGCAGTAAGCCCCGTTGGCCGCACGCGGACCGCGCCTCAAGCAGGCACGGCTACGGCGCGCCTTCGCTTTGCTTTCGCATCGTGCCAGCACTACGAACACGGGTACTACACGGCCTACAAGCAAATGGTCGCCGACGATCTTGACCTCGTCGTGTTCCTCGGCGACTACATCTACGAGTCGTCCGTCAAAGGATACGTCCGGCGGCACAACCAGACCGCCGAACCCGTCACGCTGGCCGACTATCGGGTACGCCACGCCTTGTACAAGACCGACGCGGATCTGCAGTCGGCGCATCGGATGTTGCCGTGGATCGCGACCTGGGATGACCACGAAGTGGACAACGACTATGCAAACGATCGCCAGGAGCAGGGAACACCGCCGCACGAGTTCCTGTTGCGGCGTGCCGCCGCGTACCAAGCGTACTACGAGCATATGCCGCTCCCCGCTGCGATGCGCCCGCGCGGGCCGGAGATGCGCATCCACACGGGCCTTGCGTGGGGTTCGCTAGCGAGTTTCCACGTGCTTGACGGCCGCCAGTACCGCTCGCACCAGGCCTGCCCGAGCGCGGCCGGCCGCACCTCGGATGTGGATCCAAACAACTGCATTGCATTGCGCGACCCATCGCGCACGCTGCTGGGCAAACAGCAGGAAGCATGGCTCGATGAGCGCTTCGCCAACTCGCGGGCCACCTGGAACATCGTTGCGCAGCCGTTGCTGATGGCGCAACGCGACAACCGGCCGGGGGACGGAAAGCTGTTCTGGACCGATGGCTGGGACGGTTATCCGGCCGCGCGCCGGCGACTGCTGGAGTCGGTCGTCGCGCGCAGGCTTGCCAACCCCGTCGTCATCGGCGGAGATGTGCACATGCACTTCGTCGCCGACCTGAAACTCGATTTCGACGACGAGAAATCACCGGTGGTGGCGACCGAGTTCACCGGCACGTCTATTTCCTCCAGCGCCGAGCCCTGGCAGAGGAAATGGCGGACGATTCGGGCCGAGAATCCGCACTTGAAGTACGTCCGCGGCGACCAGCGCGGCTACGTGCGCGCAAGCGTCTCGGGCGGGCGCTTCAACGCGGAGCTGGTCGGCCTGGAAACGGTCAAGAAACCGGAATCGCGCGCCGAAGTGCTGGCGCGCTTCGTGGTCGAGGACGGCAAGGCTGGCCCGCAGAAGAACTGAGTTCCTACCTGCACCTCAGGTTGGCCGACCAGTCGACGATTGGCTTGGTGCAGTCCTGCACTAGAACCCGGCGGGAAGAATCAAGCTCGGGCACAGGGGCGGACGCGGGCGACCCCCGGTCGTTGGGGTAGGACGCGCCGATCAGTACGCCGATGGCGAGCAGCACGCCGAGGGTCGAATTGCTCTGGGCCTGCACCGCGCCACCGGTGGACACGCCGCCCGAGGGCACGGTGTTCGAGGTGAGCTGCACGTTGGCATGCCCGCCGCAGCCTGCCAGCAGCAGGGCGAGCGCAAGGACGAAGGTTCGCATCATCCCGTGGCGCGCGACAGGCGGTCCCATACGGCGGTCCAATCGGCAGTCTCCGGCGGCGTTTCGATCAAGATCGTCTCACATTGCGCGCCGTCGAGCTCGCGCAGCGCGGCGTACAGCCGCTGCGCGTACGCACGCGGTTCGCGCGGCAAGCGGATCCAGTACTCGACACGCTCGTCGGGACGGGAAAACGCGAGCACCGCAACCGCGCCATGGCGCTGCGCAATCTCGCTGTCGAGCTGGTGTGGCGGCACGAGCAGCGCGGGCGTCTGCGGCGCGTAATGTCGCTCCAGCCCGCCGGAATGACGGGGGGAGGAAGAATCAGGCCTTTTGATTTTGACCTTCAGAAGATTTTCGATTTCCTCGCACGAAATTCTTCCAGGACGAAGCAAGGTCACCCCGGCAGAAATATCCACTATGGTCGACTCGATGCCGATCTCGCTCGCACCGCCGTCGAGCACAAGCTCGACCTTCATTTCGTCGCGGACATGCGCCGCCGTCGTCGCGCTGACGTTGCCGAACAGGTTCGCCGAGGGCGCCGCCACGCCGCCGCCGAATTCGCGCAGCAGTTCCTGCGCCACCGGGTGCGAAGGTACGCGCAGGCCGACGCTGTCCTGCCCGCCGGTGACGAAATCCTGCGCTTTTGCCGAGCGCTTCACGATCAGAGTCAGCGGGCCCGGCCAGAATTTCTCTGCCAGCCTGCGCGCGGTGGATGGGATCTCCCTCCCCCATTCGAAAGCTTTTTCAGCAGATGAAAAATGGACGATCACGGGATGGTTGCCGGGGCGCCCCTTGGCTTGATACAACCGCGCCACCGCGGCTGCGCTGGAAGCATCGGCTCCCAAACCGTAAACCGTTTCGGTGGGAAAAGCGACCAGCCCGCCGGCGCGCAGGATTT
>CAZTSJ010000041.1:0-2782 GCA_964616875.1 uncultured Bordetella sp.
GTGGTGGTGCAGCGGCGCCATGCGGAAAATGCGCTTGCCGCCGGTGGCCTTGAAGTAGATCACCTGGATCATCACCGAGAGCGTCTCGGCGACGAACACGCCGCCCATGATGAACAGCACGATCTCCTGGCGCACGATCACCGCTATGGTGCCCAGCGCGGCGCCCAGCGCCAGCGCGCCGACGTCGCCCATGAACACTTCCGCCGGATAGGCGTTGAACCAGAGGAAACCCAGGCCGGCGCCGACCAGCGCACCGCAATACACCGCCAGTTCGCCCGCGCCGGCGACGTAAGGCACACCGAGGTACTTCGAGAACACCGCATTGCCGGCGACGTAGGCGAAGATGCCGAGCGCGCCTCCCACCATGACGGTCGGCATGATGGCGAGCCCGTCCAGGCCGTCGGTGAGGTTGACCGCGTTCGAGGTGCCGACGATGACGAAGTAGGTGAGCACGATGAAGCCGGCCGCGCCCAGCGGATAGGCGACGAACTTGAAGAAGGGCACGATCAGGGTGTTCAGCGCCGGCGTGCTCTGCGCGAGCCAGGCCAGATAGCAGGCCGCTGCCAGGCCGAACACCGATTGCCAGGCGAATTTCGCCTTCGCCGGCAAGCCCTTCGGGTTGCGGTGCACGACCTTGCGGTAGTCGTCGACCCAGCCGATGGCGCCAAAGGCGAGCGTCACCAGCAGCACCACCCAGACGAAGCGGTTGCCCAGATCGCCCCACAGCAGCGTGGTGATGCCGATCGAGAGCAGGATCAGCGCGCCGCCCATGGTGGGCGTGCCCGCCTTCGTCAGGTGCGACCGCGGGCCGTCGTCGCGCACCGTCTGGCCGATTTTGTAGGCGGTGAGCTTGCGGATCACATAGGGCCCCAGGATCAGCGAAATCGCGAGCGCCGTCAGGCAGGCCAGCACCGCGCGCAGCGTGAGGTAGTTGAAGACGTTGAACAGGCGCACGTCCTTGGCGAGCCACTGGGCGAGTTCGAGCAGCATCAGTGGGCCACTGCCTTTTCTCCGGTCAGCGCGGCGACGACGCGCTCCATGCGCATGAAGCGGGAGCCCTTGACCAGCATTGTTTTTGTGTTTTTCAGGCTGGATGGAATTTCAGTCCAGTCCTCAAAGTGCTTTGCACCCTCTCCGAAAGCAACCGCGCTTTCCCTGGACGAAGAGCCAAAGGCAAGCAGGACGTTTATCCCCTTCTCCTTCGCGTACCTGCCGACCTCGGCGTGGAACTGGGGCCCTTGCGCGCCGACTTCGCCCATGTCGCCCAGCACCAGCGCGGTCGGGCCGGGGCAGACGGCAAGCACGTCGATCGCGGCGCGCACCGAGTCCGGATTGGCGTTGTAGCTGTCGTCGATCAGGGTCGCGCCGGCGGCGGTCGTCTTCACTTCCAGCCGGCCGGCGTAAGGCCTGAACGCGGCGAGGCCGGCGCCGATCGCATCGGCCGGAATGCCCACGGCATGCGCGCAGGCCGCCGCGGCGAGCGCGTTGCGCACGTTGTGCAGCCCAGGGATCGCGAGCGTCGCGCGCGCCTCGCCCGCCGGCGTCTTCAGCACGATCTCGCTCTGCAAGGCTTCGAGCGTATAAGTACCTGTAACCGTCGCCTTGCGGTCGAGCCCGAATTCGACGACATGCCGCTGTCCAGCAGCGCCAATAAAAACCGGGTAGCAGGCGTCATCCGCGTTCACGACCGCAATACCCGATGGAGGCAACGCCCGCAAGACATTCGAGTTCTCCTCCGCGCTCGCCTCGACACTTCGCATGAATTCCATGTGTTCGCGCTGTGCATTTGTCACGATGGCGATCGTCGGCTGCGCGATGCCCGCCAGCCATTCGATTTCACCGGGATGGTTCATCCCCAACTCGACCACGCAGTACCGATGAGGGTCGCCCAGTCGCAGCACTGTCATCGGAACACCGATGTCGGTGTTGAGGTTTCCCTTGGTGGCGAGTACCGATTCATCGCCCGCATGCGCACGCAGGATAGAAGCGATCATTTCCTTCGTTGTCGTCTTGCCATTGGCCCCGGCGATGGCGATCACCACTGGAGCGAAGCGCATGCGCCAATAACCGCCGAGCCGACCGAGTGCCTTGCGGGTGTCGTCCACGACGATGGCGGGAAGCGGCGAAGGCTCCTTGAAAGCTTTATCGACTATGGCCCCCGACGCACCGCGCGCGCTCGCAACATCGATGAACCCGTGCCCGTCGAAGTGCTCGCCGCGGATGGCGACGAACAACTCGTCGCGCTCGATGCTGCGCGAGTCGGTGGATACACCCGAGAAGCGCGCGTCGGCCCCACTCAGGCGTCCTTCGGTCGCAGCGGCGGCTTCGGCGAGGCTCATCATCGATTGCCGCGGCGCCCGAGCGCCGCGCCGGCCAGCGCCGTGTCCGAGAACGGCAGCCGCCGTCCGGCGATTTCCTGAAAGCCTTCGTGTCCCTTGCCGGCGATCAGCACCACGTCAGCAGCGGCAGCCGTTGCGATTGCGGCCTCGATGGCCTTCGCGCGATCGGCTTCGATTTCGCAGGCGCCGGAAATACCAAGCCGGATCTGCTCGATGATGGCGAGCGGATCTTCGCCACGTGGGTTGTCCGAGGTGAGCACGATGCGGTCGGCGCGCGCCGCAGCCACGCTGCCCATCACGGGCCGCTTCGCCCTGTCGCGTCCGCCGCCGGCGCCGAATACCGCGACCAGCCGCCCGCCGCGCGCTTGCGCGACCGGCTTCAGCGCCGAGAGCACCTTGTCCAGCGCGTCGGGCGTGTGCGCATAGTCGACCACCACCAGCGG
>CAZTSJ010000042.1:0-11075 GCA_964616875.1 uncultured Bordetella sp.
GGCACCAGAGCGACGTTGCGCGCGCCGTGCGCGCCGAAGCCGATGTCCATGCCATTGGCGAAATAGCGGACCTCGGAGCCCGAAACGATGCGGCCGACATCAAATGCTTTTGTTTTTTTATGCAAAAAACTGAAAATAAAATCATTCGACAGCAATTTCGCAAAGTCGTCGCCGCTACCGAGCGGAATCACGCCGAGAGCCGTTTCCGCCCCCGCCCGCATCAGGC
The DNA here is from genome assembly GCA_964616875.1 of uncultured Bordetella sp. GTDB lineage: Bacteria > Pseudomonadota > Gammaproteobacteria > Burkholderiales > SG8-39 > RBG-16-66-20. The sequence goes on from CAZTSJ010000042.1 coordinate 227, forward strand.
CGTTGACGACCTCGTGCACCGTGCCATCGCCGCCAGCGGCGACGATGCACGAATAGTTACCGGCTTCCTTTTGCGCGATGCCCAGGGCTTCAAGTGGCCGGGAGGTGACAGCCGCCTCGAACGCGAGGCTGGCGGCGTTCAGCTTGCGTGCCATTTCCTGCCACTGCCGCTGCGCGCGCCCGCGCCCGGCGGCTGGATTGACGATGACGAGGATTTCGTTCAAGCGGCCTTGACGATGCCTTCCGAGCACAGCCGCTCGAAGTCGCTCGCCGTGTATCCGAGCTCGCGCAGGATCGCGGCGCTGTGCTGCCCGTGCGCCGGCGGATCGAAGTTCGGCCGCCCGGGCTCGTTCGCGAACTTGATCGGCACGCCGAGGTGGTCCCAGCCGCGGGCGTCCTGCAGGACCATGCCGCGCGCCCTGAAATGCGGATCCTCCAGCACCTGCGGCAGGGTCTGCATCGGCGCGAAAGCGACGTCGCGGCCCTTGAACCACTCGATCCATTCCTGTTTCTTTTTGTTCTTGAATGCAGCGCGCAGAAATTCGCGCACCGGATCCTGTCCAGGCCCCGGCGGCAGCTTGCAAAGTTCCACCAGGTCCGGCCGGCCGAGCGGCTCGAGCAGGTTTTTCGCGAACTTCATCTCCTGGCCGGCGAGCACGACAAAATCCCCGTCCTGCGTCTCGTAGATGTTGTAGAGCGCGTTGCCGCCGAGCGCGCGCTCTTCGGCCAATACCGGCTGGCGTCGTTCGGTCATCGCGGTGCCCATGTTGTTCGGCAGGCAGGCGAGCAGGCTGTCGGCCATCGCCATGTCGAGGTAGTCGCCCTTGCCGGTGTCCTTGCGGCGGTACAGCGCCATCAGCACGCCCGAGAGGGTCATCATCGAGGCCAGCATGTCGGCGTTGGCAAGCGCGGGAATGGCAGGCTTGCCATCCGAACCCCGGTTGAGCGAAAGAACGCCGCTCATCGCCTCGGTGGCCAGGTCGTGCGCCGCGAGGTCGCGGTACGGGCCGCTCTGTCCGAACGCGGCAATCGAAGCGTAGATGATCTGCGGCGCGCGCGCGGCGACCTGCCGGTAGCCGACACCCAGCCGGTCGACCACGCCGGGCCGGAACGCCTCGATCAGCACATCCGACCTCTCGGCCAGCCGCATCAGTACCTCCACGCCCGCAGGCGCCCTCAGGTTGAGCGCGAGGCTCTTCTTGCCACGGTGCGTGTTGGCGAAGTAGACGCTGACAGGGCCGCGCTTCGCACCGATATGGCGGTTGGGCTCGCCCTCGTGGAGGGACTCGACCTTGATCACCTCGGCGCCGTGATCGGCCATGAACTGCGTCATCAGCGGGCCCGGCAGGTAGAGCGACAGGTCGATGACGCGCAGGCCCTGCAGTTTCACGGACTAGATCGCCTTCGCCTGTTTGAGATTCCGGATTTCCTCGGGGCTGAAACCCAGTTCGCCGAGGATTTCCTCCGTATGCTGCCCGAGCTTCGGCGCTGGCCGCGCCGGCAGCGGCTCGCCGGTGCGAAACGGACTCGCTACCAGCCTGAAGCCCGGTTTGTCCGGGTGATCGAACACCTGCACGCCGCCGCGCTCGAGAAAATACGGATTGCGCAGCGCCTCGGCAATGTCGTACACCGGCCCGCAGGGGACGCTGCCACGCAGGATTTCCAGCCATTCAGATGCATTCAGGCGGCCAAATTCCAGGTCAAGGATTTCTGTCAGCTTGTCCCTGTTCTTTCTGCGAGAAGGAAAATCCATGAAATCAATACTGGAAACCAAATCAAGACGACCCAGTTTTTCGCAAAGCAGCTCCCAGAAGCGCTGCGTTTGCGCCATGATGAAAATCCAGCCGTCCTTGGTGCGGTACAGCTGCGAGGGCGCGATGTAGGGATGCGCAGAGCGTGGCGCCCGGCCTGTAACCAGCCCTTCGTTCAGATACCACGCCGCCGGATAGTTCAACTGGTGCATCGCGACGTCATAGAGCGAGACGTCGATGTCGCGCCCCCTGCCGGTGCGGCGCGCCTCAAGGATCCCCGCGAGCAGCGCGAGCGCGCAGGTGGTACCGGTCGAATAGTCCACCACCGAGAGCCCCATGCGCGCCGGCGGCCCATCGGGTTCGCCAGTGAGCGAGAGCCAGCCCGCCTCGGCCTGCATCAGGTAGTCGTAGCCCGGCCAGTGCTTGCGTGCGCCATCGCGACCGTAAGCGGAAAGATGAGCACAAACGATCTTCGCGTTTACCTTGGCAAGGTCCGCATAAGTGATGCCGAGCTTTTCAGGCTGATCGCCGCGCAGATTCCCCATCAGGCCGTCGGCCGTCGCCGCGAGCTTGAGCAGCACTTGCCTGCCCTGCGGATGCTTCAGGTCGAGCGTCAGCGATTTCTTGTTGCGGTTGATCGCCTGGAAAAATTCACTGTCGCCTTCGCCGAGGAAGTACGGGCCGACGGCGCGCGACACATCGCCGCCGCCCGCCCGCTGCTCGATCTTGATGACTTCGGCGCCCAGGTCCGCGAGGTGCGCGGTACCGAAGGGACCGGCGCCGTAGACCTCCACTGCGACGATCCGCACGCCGTGCAACGGCGCCATCAGGACGGATTGCGCGCGATCAGCTGCTTCGCGATGATGATGCGCTGCATTTCATTGGTGCCCTCGCCGATGCACATCAGCGGCGCGTCGCGGTAGTAGCGCTCGACGTTGAATTCCTTCGAGTAGCCGTAGCCGCCATGGATGCGCATTGCCTCGATGCTGTTTTCCAATGCCGCCTCGGAGGCGAAATACTTCGCCATGCCCGCCTCCATGTCGCAACGCTCACCCGCGTCGTAAGCGCGCGCCGCGTTTTCCACCAGCAGGCGCGCCGCCTCGCAGCGCGTCGCCATCTCGCCGAGTTTCAACTGTATCGCCTGATGCTCGCAGATCGGTTTGCCGAAGGTCTTGCGCAGCTGCGAATAGGCCACTGAATCCTTGAGCGCCGCGACGGCCACGCCGACCCCGCGCGCCGCGACGTTGATGCGCCCGAGCTCCAGTCCGCCGATGGCGTGGTGAAAGCCGTGCCCCTCGGCGCCGCCGATCAGGCAGTCGGCCGGCACCTCGTAATCCTCGAAGATGAGCTCGGCCGAGTCGATGCCCTTGTAGCCTATTTTCTCCAGCTTTTTCGAAACGCGGAAGCCGTCGCGCTTCTCGGCCAGCAGCAGGCTCATGCCCTTGTGGCGCGGCTGTGCCGCCGGGTCGGTCTTCACCAGCAGCGCGAAGCACGTCCCCTGGATGCCATTGGAAATCCACGTCTTCGTGCCGTTGACGACGTAGTGATCGCCGCTGCGCACGGCGCGCGTGCGAATCGCCTGCAGGTCGGTGCCGCAATCGGGCTCGGTCAGCGCCAGGCCGCCGCGCACTTCGCCGCTGGCGAATTTCGGCAGGAAGCGCAGTTTCTGCGCCTCGGTACCGAAGCGCGCCACCGCCGCCGCCATGATGAGATGCGAATTGAAGATGCCGGTGAGCGACATCCAGACCTCCGCAATGCGCGCCACGATCTTGGCGTAGGTCGAAGCCGGCAGGCCGAGGCCTCCATAGGCCTGGGGGATGGTGGCGCCGAAGAGGCCCAACTCCTTCATCTGCTCGACCATTTCCTCGGGATAAACGTCGTCATGCTCGAGGGCGTGCACCTTCGCGCGCACATCGCGCTCGAGCCAGCGCGAGATGGCGTCGAGGATTTGGGTTTCGTCGGCGCTGTTCATGTCTTCTGGTCCTGCGGCGCGTGGCCGCGCCGATACACGAGAACGGTCCGATTGAAAGTCATGACGGTCGTACCGTCCTGCTTCCAGCCGCGCGTCGCGACGCCGACGATGCCCTGGTGTGGGCGCGATTTCGAATCGCGCTTCTCGAGCACCGTCGATTCGGCATACAGCGTGTCGCCATTGAAGACGGGCGCCGGCATCCGGATATCGGTCCAGCCCAGGTTGGCAACCGCGTTCTGGCTGATGTCCGCGACGCTCATGCCGACCACGATGGCGAGCGTCAGGGTGCTGTTGACCAGCGGTTTGCCGAACTCGGTTCGCTTCGCGTACTCCTCGTCGAAATGCACCGGGTGCTGATTCATCGTCAGGAGCGTGAACCAGGTGTTGTCCGCTGCGCTGATGGTGCGCCCCGGCCAGTGCTTGTAGGTGTCGCCGACCGTGAAATCCTCGAAGTAGCGGCCCACCCTATTTCCAAATCGGTTTGCGCTTCTCGATGAAGGCGCCGACGCCCTCGCCTGCATCCTCGCCCATCATGTTCAGCGTGATCGCCTTGCTGGCGATCTTGTAGGCATTGGCGAGCGTCGATTCGATCTGGTCGTAAAACAGGTGCTTGCCTTCCGCACAGACGACTGGGGGTTTCTCCTTGATCAACTCGACCAGCGCAGAAATTTCCGCATCGAGCCGTTCAGGACGTGCCACGCGGTTGACGAGGCCCCAGGCGAGCGCGGTTTCCGCATCGATGAATTCCCCGGTGAACAACATCTCGAACGCCCGCTTGCGCGGAATGTTGCGCGACACGGGAACGCCCGGTGTCGCGCAGAACAGGCCCAGGTTGATTCCCGAGGTCGCAAATTTCGCTGCCGTGGAAGCGACCGCCATGTCGCAGGCCGCAACCAGCTGGCAACCGGCAGCGGTGGCGATCCCCTGGACCCGGGCGATTACCGGCTGGGGAAGCTCCTGAATCTGCAGCATCAGGTTGGCGCAGCTGTCGAACAGTCCGCTGATGAACTTCTCATTCCGGTTCGCCATCATCTCGCGCAGGTCATGGCCGCCGCTGAAGGCGAGCCCGTTTGCCGCGATCACCACGACACGCACTTTTCGATCCGCGGCAATCTTCCTGAGCGCCGCGGAAAACTCAGCAAGCATCTCCGTGGAGATTGCGTTGTACTGCTTGGGCCGGTTAAGGGTGAGCGTGGCGACGCCGTCCTTCACCTTGACGATAAGCGTCGGTTCGGCACGCGCCTGCGGGGCTGATTTGGCCATCGTTTTCATTGCGTCATCCTCAATCGATCGCGCTCGCGGATTTGGCTTTCTCCCGCAGCATGAATTTCTGGATTTTACCCGTCGATGTCTTGGGCACTTCGCCGAACACCACCGCGCGAGGGGCCTTGAACCTCGCCAGGTGCAAGCGGCAGAAATCAATTATTTGTTTTTCAGTTACAGAATTACCAAACTTTAATTCAACAAAGGCGCAAGGAGTCTCACCCCATTTCGCGTCGGGCATCGCCACCACCGCCGCCGCGAGCACCGCGGGATGGCGGTAGAGCACGTCCTCCACTTCGAGCGAGGAAATGTTCTCGCCGCCCGAGATGATGATGTCCTTGGAGCGGTCCTTGATCTTGATGTAGCCGTCCCGGTACTTCACCGCCAGGTCACCGGAATGGAACCAGCCGCCGTCAAAGGCCTTCTGCGACGCTGACGGGTTCTTCAAGTAGCCCTTCATGGTGATGTTGCCGCGGAACATGATCTCGCCCATGGTCTCGCCATCCGCGGGGACCGGCCGCATCGTCTCCGGATCCATCACCGCGAGCCCTTCCTCCATCAGGTAGCGCACGCCCTGGCGCCCGTTCAGGCGCGTGCGTTCGCCGATGTCGAGCGCACCCCATTCCTCGTGCTTCGCGCACACCGTCGCCGGGCCGTAGACCTCGGTCAAGCCGTAGACATGGGTGATATCGAAGCCCAATTTCTCCATGCCCTCGATCATCGCCGCGGGGGGCGCCGCTGCTGCCACCATGCCGCTGACCTTGTGACCGATGCCCTGCTTGACCTCGTCGGGCGCGCTGTAGAGCGCCGAGTGCACGATTGGCGCGCCGCAGTAATGTGTAATGCGATGTTCTTTTATTAATTTGAAAATCAATCCAGCTTCAACCTTGCGAAGGCACACGTTCGTTCCCGCGTTTGCCGCCATGGTCCACGGAAAGCACCAGCCGTTGCAGTGGAACATGGGCAGCGTCCACAGGTACACCGCGTGCTGCGGCATGCTCCAGGTGACGATGTTGCACACCGCGTTCAGGTAGGCGCCGCGATGATGGTAGACCACGCCCTTGGGATCCCCGGTTGTGCCCGAGGTGTAGTTCAGCGAGATCGCGTTCCATTCATCGGCCGGCCACTTCCAGGTGAATTCCGGATCGCCCTCGGCAAGCAGAGCTTCGTAGGTTTTTTCTCCGAGACGCTCGCCGGCGCCCGCATACTCCGGGTCGTCCACGTCGATCACCTGCGGCTTCGACTTCAGCTTCGCCAGCGCCCCCTGCATCGTCGGCGAAAACTCCCGGTCCGTAATCAGAAGCTTCGCGCCGCCGTGCTCCAGCATGAACGCGATAGCTTCTGCATCGAGGCGCGTGTTGAGCGACAGGAGCACCCCGCCGGTCATCGGCACGCCGAAATGGCACTCGACCATCTCGGGCGTATTGGCAAGCATTACCGCCACGGCGTCGCCCACGCCGATCCCGCGCTGCGCCAGCGCCGAGGCGAGCCGCCGGCAGCGCGCATAGGTCTCCTGCCAGGTGTAGCGCCGGGCGCCGTGGATGACGGAAATGCGTTGTGGGTACACCGCCGCCGTGCGCTCGATGAAGCCCAGGGGCGTCAGCGGCGCGTGGTTGGCGGCATTCTTGTCGAGGTCGGTCTCGAAAGGATTGGACTTCGCGTTCATGGCGGCGAAAGTATAGCTCCGCCATTGCCAACAGGAGGCTGCCTCGCGCAGAATCCCTATCAGGAAGTTCGAGGCAGGAACAAACCGAGGAGACACGCGTGAACGACATGGTGACCGATGTTCGCGGCTGGTTCGAAGCCGCGCAGGCAATGCAGGCGGAAACGGTGGCATTGCGGCGCGCCATCCATGCCGAGCCCGAGCTCGGGCTGCAGACGCCGAAAACGATTGCCAAGGTGCGTGCCGCGCTCGCCGGCCTGCCGCTGGAATGGAAAACCGGAGCGTCCACGACAGGTGCCGTGGCCGTACTCCGCGGCGCGAAGCCCGGGCGCACCGTGCTCCTGCGCGGCGACATGGACGCGCTGCCGATGCCTGAAGACACCAGCCTGCCTTTCAAGTCCAAGGTCGAGAACACGATGCACGCCTGCGGCCACGACACGCACACCGCGATGCTGGCGTCGGCCGCGCGAGCGTTGAGCGCCCGGCGCGATTCGCTCGCCGGTACGGTGCTGTTCATGTTCCAGCCGGGCGAAGAAGGTTTCCACGGCGCGCGATTCATGCTCAACGACGGGCTGCTCGACAATCCGACGCCCGACGCCGCGTTCGCGCTGCACATCATGCCCAACGCACCTGCCGGCACTTTCTGCGCCAAGGCCGGGCCGATGTTGGCTTCGGCCGACAAGCTGATCGTGCGCGTCATCGGCAAGGGCGGGCATGCCTCGATGCCGCACCACGCGATCGATCCGGTCCCGGTGGCCTGCGAAATCGTCACCGCGTTGCAGGTGTTCGTCACGCGGCGCATCGACATTTTCGACCCGGTCGTCATCACCATCGCCAAAATCGACAGCGGCTCCACCAACAACGTGATCCCGGAGACGGCCAACCTGCTCGGCACCATCCGCACCCTGTCGGAGGAAACGCGCACGGCGGCGCACGCCGGCATCGCCCGCGTCGCCGAAAACGTGGCGCGCGCGCATGAGTGCGAAGCGGAAGTGGAAATCGTGCCCGGCTTTCCGGTGACGGTGTGCGACGCGCGCGCGGTCGGCGTTGCCGAGCGCGCCATCGGCAGCCTGTTCGGTGCCGACGCATGGATCACCATGGCCTCGCCAATCATGGGCGCCGAAGACTTTTCCTACGTCCTGCAGCGCACGCCTGGGGTGATGGTGATGCTCGGCGTATGCCCCGAGGGACAACTGTGGAAGAGCGCCTGCCCCTGCCACTCCAACAAGATGGTGCTCAACGAAGCCATGCTCGCGCGCGGGGTCGCCGCGCATTGCGCCATCGCCGAGCGCTTTCTCGTGCACGGATTCGACTGAGGACTTCGGAGCCCATGAGAACAGCGGCCGTATTTATTTCGTTTGCTTTCCTGCTCCCCGCGCCGGCGCTCGCGCAGGACGACTATCCGACCAAGCCCATCCGTCTCATCACGCCGGCCGCGGCGGGCGGGACTACCGACATCCTCGCCCGGGTGTTCGGCGCGCGCATGTCGGAGATCTTCAAGCAACAGGTGCTGGTGGACAACCGCGCGAGCGCCTCGGGCGTGATCGCCGGCGACATGACCGCCAGGGCGGAGCCCGACGGCTACACGCTGCTGCTCGCCTACCACCAGCACACGGTGAACGCGGCGCTCAATCCGAAGCTGCCCTACCACCCGGTCAACAGCTTCACGCCCATCACGCACCTGACGACCGCCGGCTTCATGCTGGTGGTGCACCCCTCGACGCCACCGAAGACACTCGCGGAGTTCGTCGAGTGGACGCGCAAGCACCCCGGGCCGCTCAATTTCGGCTCCGCAGGCATCGGCACCGGCGGGCACCTCGCGGGCGAGCTCTACAAGCAGATGACCGGCGTCAAGGCGGAACACATCCCCTACAAAGGCACGGGCCCCGCGCTGGCGGCCCTGCTCGCCAATGAATACCACTTCAACTTCGCGGGCCTGCAGCCGGCGCAGGCGCAGATCCGCGCGGGCAGGCTGCGCGGCATTGCGGTGACGACGCCCAGGCGCGTGGCGGCCATCCCCGACTTCCCTGCCGTGGCGGAGGCGCTCCCCGGCTTCGACGTGGTCGGCTGGTACGGCGTGATCGGGCCGGCGAATATGCCCAGGGCGATCGTGAGCCGCCTGCATGAGGTGCTTACCCGGATCCTCAGCACGCCGGACATCCGCGAGCGGATCATGGCGGACGGCTCCGAGCCGGCCGGCATCGGTCCGGAGCCCTTCCGCCAGTTCATGCTCGCCGACCTGGAGAAGTGGGCGAAGGTCGTGAAGGAGAGCGGCGCTAAGCTGGATTGACCAGCTTGCGCCACAGGCTGCCGCCTTTTTCCCTGGCAGTCTTGTCGATGGCGTCGAGGATTTTCTCGTGCGCTTTCAGTTCCGCGTCGGTCGCGCGCAACACGGTCAGCTTCTTCGCGTCCACCAGCGCCGCGGCAGTCTCGGCCGCCGAGGGCTGGTCGAGTTCCATGACCAGGCTCTCCTGGCCGCGCGTGAGGGCGAGGTAGACCTCGGCCAGCAGGCGCGCGTCGAGCAGCGCGCCGTGCAGCGTGCGGTGGGAATTGTTCACCGCATAGCGCTCGCACAGCGCGTCGAGCCCGTTGCGCTTGCCCGGGTGCAGTTCGCGCGCCATCGCCAGCGTGTCGATGATGTTCGAGGCGTAGTCGGATAATTTCTTCAGGCCGGCCAGCGCCAGTTCCTGGTCGAGGAATTCGACGTCGAACGCCGCGTTGTGGATGATGAGTTCGGCGCCGCTGACGTAGGCCACGAAATCCTGCGCGATGTCCGGAAATTTCGGCTTGTCGGCGAGGAACTCGCTGCTCAGGCCGTGCACCCTGGCCGCGCCCTCCTCGATTTCGCGCCCCGGATTGAGGTAACTGTGAAACTGCCGGTCGGTGACATGGCGGCTGAGCAGCTCGATGCAGCCGATTTCGATCACCCGGTCGCCCATCCTCGCGTTGAGGCCCGTGGTTTCCGTATCGAGCACGATTTGCCTAGACGCCAACTTCGATCCCCTTGTTGGCAAGCGCATCGGCGCGCTCGTTCTCGGCATGACCCGCGTGACCCTTCACCCAGTGCCATTCCACGTCGTGACGCATCGCCACTTCGTCGAGCTTCCTCCACAGATCGACGTTTTTCACCGGCTTCTTGTCCGCGGTACGCCAGCCGCGCCGCTTCCAGGCGTGGATCCACTCGGACATGCCCTTTTGCACGTACTGTGAGTCGGTGTAGACGCGCGCCTCGGTGCGCGCCTTGAGCGATAGCAGGCCTTCGATCACCGCCGTCAATTCCATGCGGTTGTTGGTGGTCAGCGCCTCGCCGCCGAACATTTCTGTTTCGCGGCCGGCGACGCGCAACAACACGCCCCAGCCGCCCGGGCCCGGATTGCCCTTGCAGGCGCCGTCGGCGTAGATCTCCACTACTCCCTCAGCCATCAGCGTCGCGGTGGTGGGTAGTGCGAGTCGGATGACCGTTGCGCTGCGGGATCGCGGCCAGCGCGCGCCGCCGGGCGCGTTCCTGCCGCCAGGCCGGCGCGATCAGGCGCATGCCATGCACACGCTTCACCGCCCGGACGACGTAGACGCCGCCCATGATCGGCCACCAGCGCGCCCCCGCCCTTTCCATGAACGAGAAACGCGACAGCCAGAGCGGGTTCTCGATGGGCGGCGCGTAGCAACCGAAGCGGCCGCCGTTCAGCTCGAAGCCGAGCAGGTGCAGCCAGTCCTTCAGCCGCAGCAGGCCGATGAAGCGCTCGTCCCATGGAGCACCGGCACCCTTCTTTGCGAACAACTGGCGCAGGCGCCAGAAGGAGAGCGGGTTAAAACCGGAGATCACCAGCTGGCCTTCCGGAATCAGCACCCGCTCCGCCTCGCGCAGCACGAGGTGCGGGTCGGCGGTGGATTCCAGCGCATGGGGCAGCACCACCAGGTCCACGCTCTGGTTCGCGAGCGGCAACTGCATCGGATCGGCCGCGAGCGTCGCGCCAGGCTCGAGCGCCAGCGTGAAGCGAAACGGGATCCGGTTGGCGCGCAGAAAATCGATCCCGGGCACGCCCGCCTGGACCGCGCGGTAGCCGAACACGTCCTCGGTGGCGTTGTCGAACTGTTCCTGTTCCCAATCGAGCACATAGCGGCCCTGCGGCGTGGCAAACCACTCCGCGAGCCCCGGCCGCGCACCGCTATACTGGTGCGCGCCATTCAATACAAAGGATTG
>CAZTSJ010000043.1:0-1934 GCA_964616875.1 uncultured Bordetella sp.
CGCATGTCGATGGCGTATTCGAGGCGCACGAGGCGCCCGGCGGTGCCGTACTTGAGCGAGCCGTACTCGAAAGCGCGCTCGCGCGCGACGCAGGAGTTGGCGTAGTCCCCCGGCGGCGGCGTCGCGGGCAGATCCTCGCGCGCGCCGCCCGAATCCGGTGCGACGTACGGATACACGCAGGAGGTGGAGAAGGCCACGATGCGCGACTCGCGGAAGATTTCCGCCACGGCGAACGGCACGCCGGCATTCATCGCCCAGGTGAAGGCGGCTTTTCCCGCAGTTGTCCCCACTACGCCAAACTTGTGCCCGGCCATGAACATCACGTTCGGCGCCCGCGGCAGGCCTTCGAGCGCGGCGCGCTCGAGCAGGTCGCAGGCGATGCATTCGACGCCCTGGGATTCCAGCTTCTCGCGCAGGCCTTTTGCCGAGAACCTGGCGACTCCGATGACGCGCCGCTGCGGCGCGGCGCGCTTGGCCATGCGGGCGAGCGTGGGCCCCATCTTGCCGCCGACGCCCAGCACCAGGATGTCGCCCGACGCGCGCGCGAGATCGGCGACCAGCTCGGCGGAGGGCGCCGACATGAACTCCTCGAGCACCGCGACATCGGCGAAGCCCTGCGGCAGCGCGCTCATCGGAACTAGCCGAACAGCGCCTTGCCCCAGGCCTGGTTCCAGTCCTGGCCGCTGACGTCGGTTTCGCTGCCGTCGGCTTCGTAGAACTTGTTCGGAATCTGGAATATCGCCAGCATCAGGCCGCCTTGCGGGCCGACCCAGGCCACGTGCCGGCTGCCCGGCGGGCGCCAGACGAATTCTCCGGCCTTGCACTCCCCCTCGCCGCAGACGAGGCTGCCTTCGAGCACGTAGGTCTGCTCGATGCGCATGTGTTCGTGGTCGGGCAGCTTCGCGCCGGGGGCGAACTTCATGAGCGCGGTGACGACTCCCGAGTCGCGGTCCACCACCAGCGTCTTCGCTTCGACCCCGGCGAAGCGGGTTTTCTCCCAGGGCAGCGCGGCGACATCGACGAAGCGGCTGGCCAGCGCGGGCAGATCGGCATGATTCTTCGCGTTCGGCGTCAATGCGTTCATGGCTTCTTGTGCTCCCCCACTTTGACGATTTTCATGGTGTTGGTGCCCCCGGCCTTGCCGATCGGCTCGCCGATGGTAAGAACGATCAGGTCGCCTTCCTTGACGACGTTGTTCGCAACCAGCACCCTCTCCGCCTCGGCAAGCAGTTCCTCGCGGTCGTGGCCGACGTATTTCACCATCAGAGGATAAACGTCGCGAAACAGTGAACAGCGGTAGCGCGTTGCGGTCTGCGCCGTGAGCGCATAGATCGGCACGCCGCAGTTGAGCCGGCTCATCCACAGCGCGGTGGAGCCCGATTCGGTGAGCGTGGCGATCGCCTTGACCTTGAGGTGGAAGGCGGTAAACAGGCCGGCCATCGCGATCGACTGGTCGACGCGCGAGAACACGCGGTTGAGGAAATGCTGATCGAGGCTCACTGGCTGCGATTGCTCCGCCTCGAGGCAGATGCGGTGCATCGCCTCGATCGCCTCGACCGGATACTTGCCGCTCGCCGATTCCGCGGAGAGCATCACTGCATCGGTGCCGTCGAGCACCGCGTTGGCCACATCGGAGACTTCGGCGCGTGTCGGCACCGGGCTCTCGATCATCGACTCCATCATCTGCGTCGCCGTGATGGTGAGCTTGTTGTTCTCGCGCGCAAGGCGGATCATTTTCTTCTGCAGCGCCGGCACCGAAGCGTCCCCCACCTCAACCGCGAGATCGCCGCGCGCGACCATGATGCCGTCGCAGGCGTTCATGATGTCGAGCAGTGCGGCATTCGTCACTGCCTCGGCGCGCTCGATTTTGGCGATCAGGAAAGCCTTGCCGCCGGAGGCGCGCAAGAGCTCCCTCGCCATGTACATGTCGGCGC
>CAZTSJ010000044.1:0-37229 GCA_964616875.1 uncultured Bordetella sp.
TTGCGGATGGTGATCATGAACTCCTCCTTTGAATGGCTAGTGTAGCAGCGCCTCCGCCATTTCGCGCAGCTTGCCCTTCTGGATCTTGGTTGCGTTTGCCCCCGGGGTCACGGGGAACGCATCGATGGGGAGCACGCGCCGGGGGACCTTGTATCGAGCGAGCCGAGATGCCACGTGCGCCGTTACCGCCGCCTCATTCAGAACTGCACCACGCCGCAGGATCACGAACGCGACCGGAACCAGGCCTTCGGCGCGCGGCACGCTGACCACCTGGCAGGCCGCGATGCCCGGTGCTTCCTGCACCACCGATTCGATTTCGGCCGGGCTGACGAGGAAGCCCCCCAGGCGCAGGGCGTCGCCCATCCGTGTCAGGAACACGAAGCGGCCGTCGGCGCTCGTGCTGCCCAGGTCGCCCGAGCGGTAATACCCGTCTTCGGTGAACGCAGCCACTGTGGCTTCCGCGTTGTCGTGGTAGCCCGCCATGCGGCTCGCGGGCGCGAAAAACTCAAGCTCGCCGGAAGCGCCGTGCGCGAGGATCGCCCCGGAATCGGGGTCGCGCGCACGCACGCGTGCCTCTGCGCTCACGGGCAAGCCCCCGCCAAGCATGCGCTCGGCGACCGGCGCGCTGGCATCCTGGTGCGCGAACAGGGCCTGGATTTCGCTCGCACCGTACAGGCCGACGAGCTTGAGGCCGCGCGTATCGGCACGCTGGACGATATCGGCCTGCGCCGGATTGAAGGCGGCGTAGCCAAACAAACGGATGTTTGAAAAGGACTGGTCGCCGCAATCGAGGAGCTGGGCGGCGGCTTCGTCGGTGCCGTGCATGTGCGTGACGCGGTGCGCAACGATGTCGCGCGCCGCCTGCTCCGCGTCCCAGGTCGGCGCCATCAGCATCGGGCGGCCGGCCGCGAACGAACCCATGGCGATGCAAAAACCGAATACGCCGCACAACGGCGGCGCCAGCAGCGTGGTGGCATCGGTACCGATAGAAAATCCTTTAACAACATCGAATGCATGCCTGATTACAGTGCGTTGGTCGTGCAGCACGAACTTCGGCGCCTTGGTCGTGCCTGAAGTGGTGAAGATCGCGCAGCCGGCATCCGGCGCTGCACGGTTTTCGAGCAATGGTGCACCGCCCGCAAGCACTGAATATGAAAGGGCTGGCTTGCCAAGCATCGCTGCCGGCGTATCTGCGCCCGCTTCGTCATATGCGACCACCGCCTGTAGATGCTCTAGCGCCCGCGGATCGCAGGCGCCGAGGATCCCGGTAAAGTCTATCCCCTTGAATTGCGGCCAGAACACGAGCACGCGCGAGCGCGAGCGCAGCAGGATGTCGGCCAGTTCGTGGCTGCGGAAGCGCGTGTTGACCGACACGGCGATCGCGCCCAGTTGCGCGCAGCCGAAGAATGCCGCAAGCCACGCGGGCACGTTGGGCAACCACAGCGCGACGCAATCGCCGGGCTGCACGCCGAGCCCGCGCAGTCCTTGTGCGACGCGGCGGCTCTCCGCCGCGATTTCCGCGAACGATACCGGCCGCCCGCGCGTGATCAGCGCCGGCGTGACGCTGTTCACGCGTTGCGCGAGGAGCGCGGGCAATGTCTCGGGAAGCAACACAAAATCCGGCGATCAGGAAAAAATTGTCATGCGGGCGAAAATTTTTTTGCGTGAAGCGATTGTATTCGTGAAACGTTGTCGATATGATGCTCGCTCGCGTCAGGGGGAGAGCGCATGCCGTCCGTGGTGACCAAATCGGATCTTGTTCATGCTGCGGCGCGCGCCGGCAATCTGAGCAAGACTGCGGCGGGCGATGCGGTCAACGCGGTGTTCGATGCGATCGTGACCAGCGTGGCCAAGGGCAACCGCGTCACCGTGGTCGGCTTCGGCACCTTCCTGCCGCGCAAGCGCAAGGCCAGGTCCGGCCGCAGCCCGGCCAATGGCAAGGAAATCAAGATCAACGCCAAGACCGTGCCGGCATTTGCCGCGGGCCAGGGCTTCAAGGATGCTGTAGGAGACCGCTAAAGGTCTTTGAATTTGCGGGGATTGCCAAGCCAGCGGCGAATAGGCAGAATCACTCGCCTATATGGACGGACCCCTCATCCTCTCGCTGGACAACCACGGCGTGCCGCACCGCTGGATCAGCTGGCAGCAGGCCTGCTTCTATTACGCCAAGAATCTGGTGTCCTGGACCATGGGCGAGGAGACCTTCACTTTCCGCGGCGGCATTTCGCGCCTCACCGGCGAGCGCTCGAGCATCACCGCGCACTCGATCATCGCCATCAGGGGCAAGGCGCTGGCCGCCAAGGGCTTTCACCAGGTGCCGCCGCTGAACAACCGCGAGCTGTTCCGGCGCGACCGCCACATGTGCGCCTACTGCGGCGGCGAGTACAGCTTCTTCCGCCTCACGGGCGACCATATCCGCCCGCTGTCGCGCGGCGGGCGCGATACCTGGATGAACGTGGTCACCGCCTGCCGCCAGTGCAATGGCCAGAAACGCAACCGCATGCCCGACGAAGCCGGCATCGAGCTGCTGTACACGCCTTACGTGCCGAACAAGGCCGAGTACCTGATCCTGACCAACCGCCGGATCCTCGCCGACCAGATGGAGTTCCTCAAGCAGCACGTGGCGGCGCATTCGCGGCTCGTCCTCGCCCCTGCCTGATTTCTGGCGTAACAGCGGCATCCACCTTCTCGAGAAGGACCCCTCGGGGCGCCTGCGCGTCACTGACGACTACCTGCGCGCCTACTACCTGAGGCCGGAGGTACACCCAGCCGAAGAGTCCTGCCAAGCCGAACTGGACCTGCATGCCTCGCTCATGGCGGCGCCGCAGCGTCCTGTTTCGGACGCAGAATTGAACCTGCTGCAAGACTCCGACGCAAAGGACAACTACGCCATCGTGCTGCGGTTCCGCGACCGCTTGCTGAAGGCGGGCACGGTCGAGCGCTGCTACATGGATCTGTTCAAGGGGAAGGTGGACATTCCGCCTCTGTTTGTTGAGCAGATGGTGCACGTGGTGCTGCGCAGTATCCTCGCGGATTGCACCGACACCCTCACGCTGCGCGCCGCCGAACTGCTGTTTCGCGAACAGAAGGCGACCATCCAGGACGGCCACGTGCTGCTCGCAGACCTGGAAACGATCGAAATGCATGCCTCGGGCTCGCAATACGGCGATCTGGGGCGGCTGATCGTTGAAGCGCAGGGCGCCACGGGCAGCGCGAGCCTCGATGTGCTCGAGCGTGCCAACGCCGAGTCGTACTGGGAACGCGAATCGCGCCACGACACCGTGATCAGCCTCACTTACGGCCGTGCGGCGCTGGAGGGCTACTGCCGTGTATTGGAAGCCTGGATTTTTCATTTTTTGAAGACAAAAGTTCACATACAACCCATCAGAAACATTGAAGAGCCGCGCTGGGCCTGGCACATCGGCCTGGATGCCGAATCCACTGCGATCCTGAATTCCCTCTGGGCGGGCGAGGAGGTGGATGCCGCGCGCATGCGCCGCATCCTCACCCTGCTGCGGCTGGAGTTCGCCGAGCCGGCCGAAATGCGCCGCGACATCGCCGGGCGCTCGGTCTACCTGGCGCTGGCTTCCGACGGCGAGGACACTGTAAAAATGAAACCGCAGAACCTGATATTGAATCTACCTGTCAATGAAGCCTGAATACTGGGAGAGGGCGAAACGCTCGCTGGTACGCCGCGACCCGGTGATGGGGGCGATCATCCGGCGCTACCCTCGCATCCACCTCGAGCCGCGCGGCGATCCCTTCCACACGCTGGCGCGCGCCATCGTCGGCCAGCAGATCTCGGTCAAGGCCGCCCAGAGCGTCTGGAATAGATTTGCCGCTCTTGTTCCCGTTGTTTCTCCCGAACAAACATTGAAAGTAAAGGCAAAAGATCTGAGATCCTGCGGCCTGTCCGGGCGCAAGTGCGAGTACATCTGCGATCTGGCCCAGCGCTTCGCCGACGGCCTGGTGCACGTGCGCCGCTGGCCCGACATGGGCGACGAGGACGTGATTGCCGACCTGGTCCAGGTGCGCGGCATCGGCCGCTGGACGGCGGAAATGTTCCTCATGTTCAACCTGCTGCGGCCGGATGTTTTCCCACTGGGCGATCTCGGACTGCGCAAAGGCCTTCAGGTCGCGTATCACGGCGGCAGGAAGGTTTCGTTGAAAACCATGCAGAGTCGCGGCGAAACCCTGCGCCCCTGGAGGTCGATGGCCACCTGGTACCTGTGGAGGTCGCTCGACCCGCTGCCGGTAGAATACTGACCCCGATGAAGACGCCGGCCGCATGAAAACCGTGTTCCTCGATTTCGAGCAGCCGGTCGCCGAGCTGGAGGGCAGGATCGACGAGCTGCGCTACGCCCAGGACGATTCGGCGGCCGACATCTCCGAGGAGATCCAGCGCCTCACCAAGCGCAGCCAGGCGCTCTCCAAGGACATCTACGCCAGGCTCACGCCCTGGCAGGTGGCGCAGGTGGCGCGCCATCCGCAGCGACCCTACGCGCTTGATTTCATCGGCATGATGTTCAGCAATTTCGAGGAACTGCACGGCGACCGGGTGTTCGGCGACGACCTGTCCATCGTGGGCGGGATGGCGCGCTTCGACGGCATGCCCTGCGTGGTGATCGGCCACCAGAAGGGCCGCGACACCAAGGAAAAGATCCTGCGCAACTTCGGCATGCCGCGCCCGGAGGGCTACCGCAAGGCGCTGCGGCTGATGCAGCTCGCGGAAAAATTCGCGTTGCCGGTGTTCACGTTCGTCGATACCCCCGGCGCCTATCCCGGCATCGACGCCGAGGAGCGCAACCAGTCCGAGGCGATCGGCCGCAACCTCTACGCCATGGCGAGCCTGAAGACGCCCATCATCGTCAGCGTCATCGGCGAGGGCGGCTCGGGCGGCGCGCTCGCTATCGCGGTGGGCGACGTCGTGCTGATGCTGCAATACGCGACCTACTCGGTGATTTCGCCCGAGGGCTGCGCATCGATCCTATGGAAGAGCGCCGACAAGGCGCCCGAGGCCGCCGAGACCCTCGGTATCACCGCCGGGCGCCTGAAAACGCTCGGCCTCATCGACAAGATCGTGCCCGAGCCGCTCGGCGGCGCGCACCGCGACCCGCAGGCGACCGCGGCCGCGTTGAAGAAGGTGCTTGCCGAAGCCTACCGGCAGCTGCAGGACAAGAAACCGAAGGAGCTGGTCGAGGAGCGCCTCGAGCGGCTGATGTCCCATGGCCGCTTCAAGGAAACCGCCGAACGTTAGCAGGAGCCTTGGAATCGCTAGCCCGATTCCTGCGGCTGAATGCACTTCGGTCCTCGCTCCGTTGCGGGGGAAGCGCGTGGCGGTGGGACTGTCGGGCGGGATGGACTCCGTGGTGCTGCTGCACGTGATGCGCAGCCTTGCGCCGCGGTTCGGCTACGAACTCTCCGCGATTCACGTCAATCATGGCCTGAGCCCGAACGCGGGCGATTGGCAGAAATTTTGTTCAGCTTTTTGCCTTGAACTTGGGGTTCCTCTCGAAAAAGTAAAAGTAAAAGTCAAAAGAAGGCATCAAGGTCTTGAGGCGGCGGCGCGTGAAGCGCGCCGCGCAGCCTTCCAGGGGTTGCGGGTAAACGCCATTGCGCTGGCGCACCACCTCGACGACCAGGCCGAAACAGTGCTATTCAATCTGCTGCGCGGGGCGGGGCTGGAGGGCGCGAGCGGGATGCCGGCGCGCGGCAAACTCGGCCGCAAGAGTCTCCTGCGGCCGCTGCTTGGCGTCTCGCGCGCCGCGATCCGCGAGTATGCCTCCGCGCATCGCCTGGCCTGGATCGAGGACGAATCCAATCGCGACGAAGCGCTGACGCGCAATTTCATCCGCCGGCGCGTCGGGCCGCTGATCGAGGCGAAGTTTCCGCGCTGGCGGGAGAGCCTTGCGCGCGCGGCGCGCCACTTTGCCGGTGCGGAGCTGGATGCGCGGCGCGTGCTGCGCGCCTACCTGAAACGCAAGGGCCTGCGCGCACCGAGCGAGGCCAAGCTTGTCGAGATGCTGAAGCAACTCAGCTCCGGTAGCGCGTGGACCGCTGTTTCGCATGATGGTGTTGTTTTTCGCCGTTATAGAGGGAAGGTCCTGATTGAAAAAAAAAGAGAAAAAACATCCGTGTTCAAGCCGCAATCCTGGAGCGGCGAGTCACGGCTCGCGTTACCCGCTCTGGGTGGCGAGCTGCGATTCAGCCGCGTGCGGGGACGGGGAATCGATAGCGCCCTGCTGAAAAGGAAATCGTTCCAGGTCCGGTTGCGCTCGGGCGGTGAGCGCCTGAAGCCCGATTCGCACCGCCCGAGCCGCACGCTCAAGAACCTTTTTCAGGAGGCCGGCGTGCCGCCCTGGGAGCGGGAGCGCATGCCCTTGATTTTCTGCGGCAACGACCTGGTGTGGGCGCCAGGACTGGGCGTTGATGCAGCTTTTGTCAGCGCGCGCGGCGTGCTCGGGTTTGTGCCAGCCTGGTTGCCTTCTTCTTCCTAGTCGCGAAAGCCTCGCGCGCGGCTTTCGACTCGGCACTGCCCGCCGCCAGCTGCACCTGGTCGTGCGCCATGTGGCTCGCCGCATGGGCGCCGATGCTGGCAAAGGCATTGATCGACTCCTTGCTCATGCGCACCGAGTTGCGCGGCAGGGCGAGCACTTTCGCTGCGATTGCGCGCGCGGCGGCGAGCGCCTGGCCGGGCGGCGCTACCCAGTCTGCGAGGCCAATCGCCAGCGCCTCATCGGCCGGCACGCGCTCGCACAGGATCGTCAGGCGCTTGGCGGTCGCCGGCCCGAGCAGGTTCACCAGGCGCGGCAGCGTGCCCCACGTGAGCGGTATGCCCAGGGCGATCTCGGGCAGGGAGACAAAGGCGTTCTTCGCCATCACGCGCCAGTCGAGCGCCGCGGCGAGCGCGAGGCCGCCGCCGATGGCGTAGCCCTCGATAGCGGCGAGCGTGATCTGCGGCAGCTCCTCCCAGGCGCGCGCCATGCGGTAACCAAGTGATGCGATCTCGCGCTGCGCATCGAGCGCTTGCGCCGCGTTCGACCAGCGCGCGGGGTCCTTCAGGTCGGCGCCCGCCGAAAAACACACGCCGCTGCCCCGCACGATGACGACATCCACGTCGCGGCGCGCGGCGAGCCTGCCGGCGCACGCAATCATTTCGCGCATCAGTTGCGCGGACATCGCATTGCGTGATTCCGGCCGATTGAGCGTGACCGTGGCGATGGCGTGCTTGAATTCGAGTTTCAGGGTGCGGTACATGTGCTTAAGCCCTTGTTTTCATGTAGAAGTGCGCGTTGCCGTGCTATACTCTAAAGCTATCCAGCACGAGCCTACGGGGATCATTGCATGGCGGTAGAACGCACCTTTTCGATCATAAAACCCGATGCGGTGGCAAAGGACGCGATCGGGAGGATTCTCGCGCGCTTCGAGGCGGCGGGGCTGAAGATCATTGCGGCGCGCATGATGCACCTGTCGCGCGCGCAGGCCGAAGGCTTCTACGCGGTGCACCGCGAGCGTCCGTTCTTCAAGGACCTGGTGGCTTTCATGATTTCGGGCCCGGTGCTGGTGCAGGTGCTCCAGGGGGACAATGCAATCGTGAAGAACCGCGACCTGATGGGCGCCACCGACCCGAAGAAAGCCGCCAAGGGCACGATCCGCGCCGACTTTGCCGCTTCGATCGACGCCAACGCGGTGCACGGTTCCGATGCGCCGGAGACCGCGAGCGCAGAAATCGCGTTTTTCTTTCCAGGCTACGAAATATTTCCGCGCTGAACACGATGGCGACCAATCTTCTCGACCTTGACTCGGAGGGCATGGATAAATTCTTCGCCGGCCTCGGCGAGAAGCCCTTTCGTGCCCGCCAGGTGCTGAAGTGGATCCATCGCCGCGGCGCCGCCGATTTCGGCGCCATGACCGACATCGCCAAGGACCTGCGCGCGAAGCTGGCCGCGGCGGCGACGATCGAGCCGCCGCTAGTCGTCGGCGATGGCACGGCGCCCGACGGCACGCGCAAATGGCTCCTCAAGGTGGACGGCGCCAACGCGGTCGAAGCGGTATTCATTCCGGAAGATGGCCGCGGCACTCTGTGCGTTTCCAGCCAGGCGGGCTGCACGCTCGACTGCGCGTTCTGCGCCACCGGCAAGCAGGGCTTCAACCGCAACCTGAGCGCCGCCGAAATCATTGGCCAGCTGTGGCTCGCGAATGCGGCGCTGGGTTTTCACGCTGGTGGTCCTCGCGCCGTCAGCAATGTCGTCTTCATGGGCATGGGCGAGCCGATGCTCAACCTGGATGCGGTGATTCCCGCCGCGCGCCTGATGATCGACGACAACGGCTACGGTTTGTCGCGCCGGCGCGTCACGGTCTCGACCTCGGGCGTGGTGCCCGGCATGGACCGCCTGGCCGCCGAGTGCCCCGTCGCGCTTGCCGTATCGCTGCATGCGGCCGATGACGCGCTGCGCGACCGACTGGTGCCGATCAACCGCAAGTATCCGATCCGGCAACTGATCGCCGCCTGCAACCGGTATCTCGAGCGCGCCCCGCGCGACTTCATCACCTTCGAGTACGTGATGCTCGAGGGCGTCAACGACTCGGACGCGCAGGCCCGCGCGCTGCTGGGCATCGCGGCCGGGGTGCGCTGCAAGTTCAACCTGATTCCCTTCAACCCGTTTACGGACTCCGGCTTCAAGCGCTCGGCGCCGGAGCGCATCAAGCGTTTTGCCGAGATCCTGCAGCGCGCCGGGCTTACCGCCACCACGCGCAAAACGCGCGGCGACGGGATCGACGCCGCCTGCGGCCAGCTCGCGGGCGAGGTCACGGACCGCACGCGCCGCGGCAAAAGCGTGCCCATCACGGAGCTGCGCGCTTGAAGCGACTGATTGGCACCGCGCTTGCCGCCGGCCTGCTCGCCGGTTGCGGCGGCATGCAGTCCCCGGGCGGCAGCGAACCGGTCATGGAATCGGTCAGCATCACCGGCGAGCTGGGCGATGCGCGCAACCGCGCCAAGGTGCATGCCGAGCTAGCCGCGTTGTATTTCAATCGCGGCAACATGGCGATCGCGCTGGAAGAACTGCGCATCGCCGCTTCGGCCGACCCGAATTTCCCGCTCACCTACAGCCTGTACGGCCTCGTGTACATGGAATTGCGCGAGCCTCAGCTGGCGCAGCAGAATTTCGAGCGCGGCCTGCGCCTCGCACCCACCGATCCGGACATCAATCACAACTATGGCTGGTTCCTGTGCCAGACCGGGCGCGAGAGCGAGGCCACCAAGTACTTCATGCAGGCGGTGCGCAATCCGCTTTACCAGACGCCCTGGCGCTCGTACTCGGCCGCGGGCAGCTGCTCGCTGCGCAAGAACAACCTGAAGGAGGCGGAGGACTACTTCCTGCGCGCGCTCGCGCATGCGCCCGACGACCCGGTTTCCCTGCTGCAGCTGGGCCAGATCCGCTACCGCCAGGGTGGCCTCGAGGAGGCGCGCAGGCTCGTAGGCCGCTACAACAAGATCGTCGAGCCGAGCGCTGAGTCGCTGTGGCTCGGACTGCGCGTCGAGCGCAAGCTCGGCGAACGCGTCGCGGAATCCAGCTACGCCAACCAGTTGCGGCGCCGCTTTGCCGCTTCGCGCGAGTACCAGCAGCTGCAGCGCGGGGAATATGACTGACAGCGCGGATGTCGCCGATGCCGCTGCGGGCGTCGGCGAGGAGCTCGCAAAGGCGCGCGCGGCGCTGGGCCTGTCGATCGCCGATATCGCGCGGCAGCTCAAGTTCTCGGTGCGGCAGATCGAGGCCATGGAGCAGGAGCGCTTCGCAGACCTGCCGACCGGCACCTTCGGGCGCGGCATGGTGCGCTCCTATGCGCGCCTGCTCAAGCTCGATGCCGAACAACTCGTCGGCCGCGTGGCGGCGCGCGTCGCGGTGCCCGACAATACCGAGGCGATCGCCAGCACGCGCCGGCCGATCCCGATCACCGACAGCGCCCGGCGCACCAACCTGATCTATGCCGCCTCGTCGCTGGCGATCCTGGGCGTGATCGCCGCGGTGGTTTTCCAATGGCAGCGCGAGCGCACCGATGCCGCGCGCCTGACCTTCGTGCCCGCCGCGGCGCAGGCGCCGCACCTGAACCCGCAGGCGCCGCACCTGAACCCGCAGACGCCGCACCTGAACCCGCAAGCGCCGGTCGAAACGCAGCGCATGGCGGCCGTTTCACCTGTTGCAATGCAACCGTTGAACCTCAGTCCGAAACTAGCTGAAGAAACAACGGCGCCAACGCCGGTAGCCGACGGGAATCGCCGCATCGTGATGAGATTCGAGCGCGAGTCCTGGGTCGAGGTGCGTGGCCGCAATGGCAAGACCCTCCTGTCCGGGCTCAACGCGGCGGGCAGCGAACAGACGGTCGAAGGCAGGCCGCCGTTCTCGCTCATCATCGGTAACGCGCAGCACGTGCAGCTGTCCTATGAAGACCGGCCGATCGACCTTGCCCCCCACGTCAAGGTCGAGGTGGCGCGGTTCACGCTCGAGTAACCGCGGCGCATGGGCACGGTTCGCAGGCTGTCGAGGCAGGTGATGGTCGACAAGGTCGCGATCGGCGGCGGTGCGCCGGTCGTCGTCCAGTCCATGACCAACACCGATACCGCGGACGCCGCAGCCACCACGCGCCAGGTGCTGGATCTCGCGCGCGCGGGCTCCGAGCTGGTGCGCATCAGCGTCGATTCGCCGCAGGCCGCGGCCCAGGTCGCGCGCATCCGCGGCGAGCTCGATGCCGCGGGCTGCGATGTGCCGCTGGTGGGCGATTTCCACTTCAACGGCCACAAGCTGCTGAGCCAGCATCCGGATTGCGCCCGCGCGCTCGCCAAATACCGCATCAACCCGGGCAACGTCGGCAAGGGGGCGAAGCGCGACGACCAGTTCGCCACGATGATCGAAGCGGCGCTGAAATACGGCAAGCCGGTGCGCATCGGCGTCAACTGGGGCAGCCTCGACCCGGAGCTGCTCGCGCGCATGATGGATGAGAACGGCCGCCGCAGCGATCCCCTGGATTCGGATCAAGTCATGCGCGAAGCGCTGATCGCGTCGGGCCTCGAATCGGCGGCGCAGGCAGTGAAGCTCGGGCTGCCGCCGGAGCGCATCTTGATCTCCTGCAAAGTGAGCGGGGTGCAGGACCTGATTCTCGTTTACCGAGAACTCGCGCGCCGCTGCGATTACGCGCTGCACCTCGGCCTGACCGAGGCCGGCATGGGTTCGAAGGGCATCGTCGCTTCTTCCGCCGCGATGGCGGTGCTGCTGCAGGAAGGCATCGGCGACACGATCCGCGTTTCGCTCACGCCGGATCCGGGTGGCGACCGCACACGAGAAGTGGTCGTGGCGCAGGAACTGCTGCAGACCATGGGCCTGCGCAGCTTCACGCCGATGGTGGCCGCCTGTCCGGGCTGCGGCCGCACCACCAGCACCACCTTCCAGGAGCTGGCGCAGCGCATCGAGGAATTTCTCAGGAACCAGATGCCGGCGTGGAAGCAGCGCTATCCGGGAGTCGAGGAGATGCGCGTCGCGGTAATGGGCTGCGTGGTGAACGGTCCGGGCGAATCCAAGCACGCCGACATCGGCATCAGCCTGCCCGGCACCAACGAGGTTCCGGTGGCGCCGGTCTACGTCGACGGCAGGAAGACCGTGACGCTCAAAGGTGCTCGCATCGCCGAGGAATTCCAGGCGATCGTCGAGGCCTATGTCAGGGACAACTACTCGCCGGGCGCGCAACGGCAGAGGGCGCGCGGCAAGGCGATCCCGGTCAGAGCGGTGTCGTGACAAGTGGCGCAGGGGCTGGCGCGGGCACGACGCTGCAGGCGATGCGCGGCATGAACGACGTGCTGCCCGACGACATGGCTTTGTGGCGCAGCTTTGGCGCCAGCGTCGAAGCCTGCCTGGAGCGCTGGGGTTACCGCGCGATCCGCATGCCGCTGGTCGAGAATACGGCGCTGTTTCGCCGCGCCATCGGTGAGGCCACCGACATCGTCGAGAAGGAGATGTATTCCTGGCGCGACGAGTTGAATGCCGAGGAACTCACGCTGCGCCCGGAGGGCACCGCCTCCTGCGTGCGCGCCGCGATCGAGCACAGCCTGCTCTACGACGGGCCCAAGCGGCTCTGGTACGGCGGGCCGATGTACCGCCACGAGCGGCCGCAACAAGGGCGCTACCGCGAGTTCTACCAGTACGGCGCCGAGGCGATCGGCTTCGCCGGGCCCGATGTGGATGCGGAATTGATCGTGTTGTGCGCGCGGCTGTGGCCCGAGCTCGGCTTGCAGGGCATCCGGCTGGAGTTGAACAGCATCGGCTCGGCAGAGGAACGCGCGCGCCATCGTGCCGACCTGGTGAAGCACCTGCAGGCGAACGAGGCGAAACTGGACGCGGATGCGAAGCGGCGCCTGCAGAGCAACCCGCTGCGCATCCTCGATTCGAAGCATCCGCTGGTGCAGGAGGTGGTGGCGAAGGCGCCGCCGCTGAGCGGCTACCTGGGCGAGGACTCGCGCGCGCATTTCGCCGGCCTGCAGAAACTTCTCTCGGCCGCGCGGGTCGAATTCACGCTCAATCCGCGCCTGGTGCGCGGCCTGGATTACTACAACCTCACCGTGTTCGAGTGGATTACCGATGCCTTGGGCGCGCAGGGCACGGTCTGCGGCGGCGGGCGCTACGACGGCCTGTTCGCGCAGCTGGGCGGCAAGCCCGCGCCAGGCGTGGGTTTCGCGATGGGCTGCGAGCGCCTGGTGGCGCTGATGAAGGCTTCCGGCAACGCGCCGGCGGCGCGCAAGCCCGACGCGTACGTGCTGCACCAGGGCGAGGGCACGCTGGAGGTCGCGTTTGGCGTCGCCGACACGCTGCGCGCCGCGGGGCACGCGGTGGTGATGCACGGGGGGGGCGGCAGCTTCAAGTCGCAGATGAAGAAGGCCGACGCCAGCGGCGCCTGCCTGGCGCTGATCGTCGGCGAAGATGAATTACGCGCGGGCGAGATCACACTGAAAGCCCTGCGCAGCACGGGGGACCAGCAGCGCATCCCGCGCGTGCGCCTGCTCGAGGAATTCGCGGCAACATTGAAAAAGGTACAGAGATAGTCATGGCATTCGATCTCGAAGAGCAGGAACAGCTGGCAGCGGTCAAGGGCTGGTGGCATGACAACGGCACGCGCCTGCTCTCGCTGATCGCCGTGGTGGTGATCGGAATCTCGGGCTGGCAGTCCTGGCGCATCTGGCAGGCGAACCAGGCGCAACAGGCGGGTGCGCAGTACGAAGTGCTGCTCAAGGCCGCGCAGGCGGGGGATGCCAAGGCGCTGCGCGACGCCGGCGGCACGCTGGTCGAGACCTTTCCCGGCACCCTCTATGCCTCGATGGGAGCGCTGGTGGCCGCGCGCTTCCATGTCGAGCGTGCAGATCCGAAAAACGCCAAGGCGCAGCTGCAGTGGGTGCTCGAGCGTTCGCCCTCGGAGGAATTGCGCGATCTCGCGCGGCTGCGGCTGGCCGCGGTGCTGGTGGATGAGAAGGCGCACGACGAGGCGCTCGCGCTGCTCGAAGCCAAGCACGCGGCGCCGTTCGACGGCCAGTACGCGGCGTTGAAGGGCGACATTCTGGTGGCGAAGAACAAGGCGGCCGACGCCAAGGCGGCCTACCGCCTGGCGCTGGAGAAGACCGACGCAAAAAGCGTGCAGTTTCGCAACAGCGTGCAGCTGCGGCTGGACGCGCTGGGCGGATGACGATGCGACACATGTGCTACGCGGCCGTGCTCGCCGCGTCCTGCCTGCTTGCCGGCTGCGGCGGCGCGCCAAGCATGCCGAGCCTGAATCCGATGGACTGGTTCAGCAGCAAGCCGACCGGTCCCAAGCCCGCCGAATTGCCGGTCCTCACCAATGCGCAGTCGGTGAAGGTGCTCTGGTCTTCGAGCATCGGCGCCGCGGAGGGGTTCTTTTTCAGCCCGATCATGATCGGCGACGGCGTCTACGCCGCCTCGCGCGCCGGGACCGTGACCCGGCTCGACGTCAAATCGGGGCAGGCGAAGTGGCGCGTGTCGCTGGGCAAGCGCATTTCCAGCGGCGTCGGCGGCGACGCCACGCTGGTGGTGCTCGCGGCCGAAGACGGCGAAGTGTTCGCGCTCGATGCGCAGAGCGGCGTCGTGAAGTGGCGCGCGCGGGTCTCGAGCGAGGTGCTGGCGCAGCCCAAGGTGGGCGAGGGCCTGGCGCTGGTGCGCAGCGCCGACAGCAAAATCTTCGCCTTCGGCGTCGAGGACGGCAAGCGCCGCTGGGTCTACCAGCGCCCCGCGGCCGCGCTCATCGTGCGTTCGCCCGTGGGGCTGACGATCCACCAGGGCTCCGCCTACGCCGGCTTTTCGGGCGGCAAGCTGGCCGCGATCTCGCTCGCCAACGGCGCCTCGCGCTGGGAGGCGACCGTGGCGCTGCCCAAGGGCGCGACCGAACTGGAACGCGTCACCGATATCGTCGGCGACCCTTCGGCGCAGGGCAGGGAAGTCTGTGCCGCGGCCTATCAGGGACGCGTCGCCTGCTACGACGCGCAGAACGGCAACCAGCTCTGGTCGCGCGAAATGTCCACGCTCACCGGCGTCGCCTTCGACGCGCGCTATGCGTTCGTGAGCGACGACAAGGGCGCCGTGCATGCCCTGGACCGCGGCAACGGCCGCAGCGTCTGGAAGCAGGACCGCCTCGCGCACCGGCAGCTCTCGCTGCCGCTGCCGCTCGGCACCGAGGTGGCGGTGGGCGACCTGCAGGGCTACATCCACTTCGTGGCGCGCGAGTCGGGCGCATTCCTCGCGCGCTTCGCCACCGACGGCAGCCCGCTGCGCGCCGCTCCCATCAGGCTGCCCGAGGGCCTGCTGGTGCAGACCCAGAGCGGCGGACTTTACGCACTGACGCTCAACTGAAGTGAAACCCGTCGTTGCATTGGTCGGCCGGCCTAACGTCGGCAAGAGCACGCTGTTCAACCGCCTGACGCGGCGGCGCGACGCAATCGTGGTCGATGTGCCCGGCGTCACGCGCGACCGCCACTACGGCGAGGGCCTGCTTGGCGGGCGTTCCTGCATCGTAATCGACACCGGCGGGCTGCAACCCGATACGGATGAGGGCATTTACGCCGAAATGGCGCGCCAGACCGAGCAAGCGATCGTCGAGGCCGACGCGGTGGTGCTGGTCACCGACGCGCGCGCCGGCCTGGCACCCGGCGACCGCGTGATCGCGGAGAAGCTGCGGCGCCTGAAGGAGCGCGTCTGGATCGCCGCGAACAAGTCCGAGGGCATGGATGCGGAGACCGCCGCGGCCGAATTCCACGAACTTGGCCTGGGCAACCCGGTGGCAATTTCGGCTGCGCATGGCAACGGCGTGATTCACATGATGGAAGAGGTATTGAAGCCCTTTGCCGAGGATATTTCATCCAGTGAAAGCCAGGACAAACATCCTCGCATCGCAATCGTAGGCCGGCCCAATGTCGGCAAATCCACCCTGGTCAATGCGCTGGTGGGCGAGGAGCGCGTGCTCGTCTACGGCGAGCCCGGCACCACGCGCGACGCCATCGAAGTGCCGTTCGAGCGCAACGGCCGCCGCTACACGCTGGTGGACACGGCGGGGCTGCGCAAGCGGGGCCGGTCTCACGGCGCCGCAGTGGAGAAATTTTCCATCGTCAAGACGCTGCAGGCGATCGAGGCATCGAACGTCGCGGTGCTGGTTCTCGATGCCGTGGAGGGCATCTCGGAACAGGACGCGCACGTCGCGAGCTACATCCTGGATCGCGGCCGCGCCGTGACCATCGCCGTGAACAAGTGGGAGGCGGCGGACAAGTCGATGCGCGACCGCCTCAAGGACGAACTGAGCCGGCAGCTGGGTTTCCTCGGTTTCGCCGACACGCTCTACATCTCGGCGAAGTCGGGCAAGGGCGTGAACGAAGTGCTGCGCTCGGCCGATGCCGCCTACGCCGCGGCGATGGCGAAGCTCTCGACGCCGAAGCTCACGCGCGCGCTGATCGCGGCCGTCGAGCGCCAGATGCCGCCGCACCGCCGGGGCTACGCGCGGCCCAAGATGCGCTACGCGCACCAAGGCGGCTCCAACCCGCCGCGCGTCATCATCCACGGCAACTCGTTGCAGCACGTGCCTGACGCGTACAAGCGGTTTCTGGAAGGCTGGTTTCGCGAAGCATTCAAGCTGCAGGGCACGCCGCTGCGCATCGAGCTGCGCACCGGCAGGAATCCCTACGACGAGAAGCGCAAGGCGCCGGTGCGCAAGCGGACCCTGGGGCACAGCAAGTCGGCGCCGCGCGTCAAGACCGGTGGCAGGTCAAAAGAGAAATTTCGCCAGAAAGCGTCCGGGCGCAAGCGCGCCTAGCCCCGCGCCGGCGAGGCCGAGCAGGGTGCCCACCATGAATCCCTGGTGCGCGCGCACGTTGCCTCGGCGGATGTACCAGATCGCGCAGGCGAGCGATATCAGGGTCCATGCGGAAAGCAGGTGAATCACAGACCAGCCGGCGCCCTGGCGGATCTCGAGGATCCAGAACGAAGAAATCGCGACCACCAGCATCGCCACGACCCAGATCCAGCCCAGGACCTTGTGCACGCGGGTGCCTTTCGGCATGAGCAATTGCGTGGCGCCGATGACGACTGCCGGCACGACGGCGGCGAGGTGAATTGCGGCGGGCAGGCTGAGTTCTTGGGCCATGGTTCGCTCGCGCTTCAGAACGCCCGGATCAGGTTGGTCCAGAACATGACCAGGACGACGTTGCTCAGGCCGAAGGCGATGAGGCGGTGGCGCACGCGGTTGTAGGTGACGTGGATGGCGCTGTGCACGATGCGCAGCGCGACGTAGAGCCAGGCGAGCGCGAGCGCGAATTCGCTGACGCTGCCGATGACCAGGTAAGTGAGGCAGGCGACGTAGAACAGCAGCGGCAGCTCGAGCAGGTTCATCATGTTGCGATTGGGAATGCTGACCTCGGGCGGCACGCGCTGCGACTCGCCGTACTTGAAATCGTCGTACTGGATCTGGCCGGCGATGCCGGCGCGGAAGCGGCGCACGGGAATCAGCAGCAGCACGGCGAAGGTCAGGCTCGCCAGCGCCACCATCGGAAACAGAATGCTCGTTTTATCCATGTCGCCTCAATGTTGACAACACACACATAAGCCTAGTAGCATAAGTAGGCAATGTCAACATCGAGCGCCAGGAAACGTAACTACCATCACGGCGATCTGCCGTCGGTGCTGGTTCGCACGGCTGGGAAAATGCTTGAAAAAGAAGGAGTTGAGGCGCTCAAGTTGCGCGAGGTGGCGCGCCGGGCCGGGGTTTCGCACAACGCGCCTTACCGGCATTTCGCGCAGCGCGAGGCGCTCCTCGCGGCACTCGCCGCGGAAGGCTTCGCCTGGCTCGGCGCGGCGCAGCGCAAGGCGGCCCAGACGGGCGGGCTGCGCGGCATGGGCGAGGCCTACGTGGCTTTCGCGCTCGCGCACCCGCAGCGTTTCCGGCTCATGTTCGGCGGCCAGATCTCGATCGCGCGGCATGTGCGGCTGCGCGAGGTCGCGCTGCGCACCTTCGACGGCCTTTCGGGTGCGCTGGCCGCGCGCGTACCGGGAGCGCAAGGCGCGCGCGACGCGTCGGTAGCCGCCTGGTCGCTGGTGCACGGACTGGCGCTGCTCCTGATGGGGGAGCGCATCGCGCCGGCGGCGCTCGCCGGCCGCAAGCGCGAGGCCTTCGTGCGCGACGTCCTTGCTTCTATTCGATTCGTGGTGGGGCCGGCTCAACCCCCGGCGTAGGGTGCGAACGCCGCGGCGCACGCCGGGTAGTCGCCGCGTTCGGCGTGGCAGCGCAGCAGGCGGAACACCGGTTTGCCCGGTGCGCGGAGCTGATCCTCGTACTTCTTCCACAACTCTTTCGCGCGCTGCGGCTCGCCGGCCATGAGGTAGCCGGCCATGCCCGCCATCATCAGGTATTCGCGCGCATCGCGGCCGAGTTCGGTCTGGGTGGCGAGCAGCTCGGAGGCAAGCCCCGCGCTGCGCGCCGCGTCGCGCTTGCCGACCGCCGCGAACAGCATGATCCACTGGCGCTGGAACTCGCGCAGCGAGCGGAAGCAGGGCGCCGCGGCGATGCGCGCCCACACCGCCTGCGCCTCTGCGGGGGGCAGGAAGGGATTCACGTTGCGCGCGACGTTGAGCAGGCTGTGGAGCCAAACGTCCTGCTCTTTCGGCGCGCGGCATTCGATCAGGCGCAGCTTCGAGACTTCGAGGTCTTTCTGCAGGAGCGTGGCGATGGCCTCGGGCTCGGGCGGTTTCGCATCGAGCAGGAAATCGCGCGCGTAACGCGCGAGCCGCGTGTATTCGATGCGCTCGAAGGTGGCGGCGCCCAGGTGCAGCGGATTCACCGCGCGCCGCTGCAGGGCGGGCTGGAGCATGTCCAGCACCGGCACGCTGGTGTTGAGCAGCGCCACAACGTCGGAGGCATTTCTTTCCGTGAAGCGATGCCGCGCCGCGTTGAGGTCGAGCACCGGGTAGTAGTCGGAATTCGCCGGCATGCCGTAGCTCTCGAACAGCGGTTCGAGGGTGGCGCGGTCGCCGAGGTAGCGCGCGTCCAGGTCGCCCGGGCTGAGGATATGCACCGTGCGCAGCTCCTTCGCGAGCGAGGGATGCTCGAATACCGCCGCCCTGGCCGGCAGCGGGATGGGACTGCGCGAGGCGATGATCAGCACGTCGTAATCGCTTGGCGCGAACACCACGTAATGCGGCAAGGCTTCGCCCAGCGCGCGCATCACAGACGCCAGCAGCGAGGGATCGATTTCGTAGAGCTGGAACCACTGCACCAGGATGCCGTCGTCATTGAGGTGTGCGCGGATGCGGTGATAGAACTCGCGCGTGAACAGGCTCGAGACGCCGCTCACCCAGGGGTTGGAGGGCTCGGAAATCAGGATGTCGTAGCGCCGGTTGCGCGTCGCGAAGAAGGTCTTGGCGTCGTCGATCCAGATGCGGCCGCGCGGATCGAGGAAGGCGGCGTTGTTGCGCGGCGCGAAACCGCGCGCCGCCTCCGCCATCGCGGCTTCGATCTCGACGGTTTCCACGCTCTCGAGCGACAGGTCCTGCAACAGCGTGTGCATCGTCAGTCCGGTGCCGATGCCGATCACGGCCGCCGTTTTAGCGTCGGGCTTGATCGCGAGCGGCACCGCGCCGGTGAGCACCATGGTTATTTCGTCTGAACCGCGCGCGCCCTGCGGATTCAGGTTGATCGAGCCGTCGGACTTGCCGTTGGTGCGAATGCTGGTGGCGTCCGCGTAGCGCGCCAGGTGCACCGTCGCGGTCTTGCCGTCCTGCTTGAAGAGGATTTCGGCGTCGAGCGAACTGGAGAGATCGCCGTGGCGGAACACGCCGGCGGTCATCTTGTTGGCGTTGAGCTCGAACAGCAGCGCGACCGGCGCGAAGGCAAGCACGCAGGCGGCGGCTGAAACCGCGAACGCGGTCCTGCCAGGCCCGAAGCGGTAGAGCAGCACGAGGCCGAGGCCGGCATCGATCAGCGCGCCGATGATCAGCGTCCCCTTTAACCCCAGCTGGGGCAAGCCGAGGTGCACTGCCAACAGCACGCCGAGGATTGCGCCCAGGGTGTTCGCGGCGTACACCTGGCCGATGGCGCGCTCGCCCGCGCCGCGCCGCAGGAGTGCGCCGGTGATCAACGGCAGCGTCATCCCGGCGCAGAACGTCGCCGGCAGCATGACGAGGGCCGAGACGCCCTGCCCGGCCAGGTTGAAGAAGGTGTACCCGGCGTCGGTGCGCGCAAGGCCGTTCATCAGGTACTCCATGAGTTCGAAGCTGCGGTCGTAGACCGGAAGCGTCGCCAGCGCGAGCAGGCCCATTGCAAGCTGCACCCATCCGAGCAGGCGCTCGGGACTCGGCGCGCCATCCACCAGGCGGCGCACGGCGAGGCCGCCCAGCGCAAGGCCGAGGATGAACGTCGAAAGCATCAGTTCGAAGGAGTGGGTGGACGCGCCCAGCACCAGCGACAGCATGCGGATCCAGCAGATTTCGTAGATGAACGAGGCAAGACCCGTGAACAGTGCGATCGTGAGCAGCAGGCGCGCCGGCCGCTCGCCAGTTTCGGCACGCACCAGCGGCGCAGCGGCTGCAGAGCGCGCAAGCAACGCCACCGCAGCCGCCAGCACTAGATTGATGATGCCGGCGGTGCGCAATGTTCCTGGCAAGCCGACCCATGCAATCAGGACGAAACCGCTTGTCAGAACACCGGCAGCCGCGCCCAGGCTGTTGGAGAAATAGAGCATGGCGATGGGCTCGCCGAGCGCCGGCCGGGTTTCCTTCTGCACGGTGCGCACCAGCCCCGCGCTCATGAGCGGGAAGGTCGCGCCCAGCAGGATCGATTGCGGCAGGATCAGCGCGCAGGCCACCGCCAGTTTCGCCGCCAGTGCCAGCGAGTCGATGCCAATCGCGGGCAGCAGGCTGACGTAGGACCAGTCGGTCGCGGCGACGAAAAGCTCGTGAAATCCCAATGCGCAGATGCCGATCGCGGCTTCGATCGCGGCGTACGCGGCCAGCGGATTGCGGATGCGCGTGGAAATGCGCGCACAGTACGCGGCGCCCAGCGCCATGCCGCCCATGAACACGATCAGCACCAGCGACTGCGCGTAGGCCGCGTGCCCGAGGTACAGCTTGAGGTAATGCGTCCACACGGATTCGTAGATCAGCCCGGCGAATCCGGAAGCGATGAACAAAACATAGAACGCATAGCGCGGCGCCATGCGGGCGCTTATATCATGCGGTTCCGATGCACGTCGCCGCCCGCCTCGCAACGTATTACTTCGCTTTCTTCGCGCACGCCGGGGCGTACGTGTCGTATTTCGCGCTCTACCTCGTGGGCCTCGGGCTTGCGGCGCATGAGATAGCGTTCGCCCTGGCGATGCCGCAGGCGGCGCGCATCGTCGCGCCGGCGCTGTGGGGCTGGCTCGCCGACACCTGGGGCGAGCGCTATCCGGGAGCGCGCCGCGCGATCGTGGTGTTCTCGAGCTTCGCGATGCTGGCGGGATTCTGCGCGATCTTTTTCCAGCGCAGCGCGGGAGCGATCGCGTTCACGCTGTTGCTGATCAGCCTTTTTTCCGCGGGCGCCGCGCCGCTGGTCGAGGCAATCACTTTTTCGGTCCTCAAGGATGGCATCGGCCAGTACGGGCCGATCCGCCTGTGGGGCTCGGTCGGCTTCGTTCTCGCGGTGCTGGGCACGGGCGCCTGGCTCGACCACCACGATACCTCGTCGCTCAGCGTGATTGCGATCGCGCTGACGGCGGTGCTCTGCATCGTTTCGCCGGCCATACCGGCGGGTCCGCCGCCGCAGGTACAACACGGCGGGGAGCGCTTCGTCACGGTGCTGCGCCGGCCCGCTGTGCTGGCTTTCTTCGGCGCCTGCTTTTGCATGACCGCCGCGCACGGCACGATGTACGTCTTCTATTCGATCTACCTGGAGCAGGCGGGTTACTCCAAGACGCTCATCGGCATGCTCTGGACGCTAGGGGTACTGGCCGAGATCCTGCTCTTCCTGCGCCTGCCGCAACTGCTGCGGCGCGTGAGCCTGCGCATGCTGCTGCTGGCCAGTTTCATTTGCGCGGTGGCGCGCTTCCCGCTCATCGGCTGGGGCGTGCACGAGTTGTGGCTGCTCGCAGCCGCGCAATTGCTGCACGCGGCGACTTTCGGCGCCTTCCATTCCGGCTGCGTGGCGGCGGTGCATCGCCTTTTTCCGGGCCAGCAGGCGGCGCGCGGCCAGGCGCTGTATTCCAGCATCGCCTATGGTTTGGGCGGCGCGGTCGGCTCGCTGATCGCGGGCGCCACCTGGGAGTCGCTCGGCGCGCCGGCAAGTTTCGCCATCAGCGCCTTGTTCGCGCTTTGCGGTACCGCGCTCGTCGCCTGGAAGGTCCGGGTGTAAATTCAGGACCATGTCCAAATACAGGATGTTTTTGCCGCTGCTGGCCTTGCTCGCCGGCTGCCAGTCCGTCAATACGACGCAGCCCGGCGCGGTGGGCGTCGAACGCAAGCAGAACATGATGGTCTCCTCGGCAACGGTCAACCGCAGCGCCGAGAAAGCATACGCCCAAGTCATGGCAGAGGCAGAGAAGAAAGGCCAGCTCAATCGTGACGCCGGGCAGTTGCAGCGGGTGCGCGCGATCGCGGGCCGGCTGATACCGCAGACGGGCGCATTCCGGCCCGATGCGCCGGGATGGCGCTGGGAAGTCAACGTCATCACCTCCAAGGACGTGAACGCCTGGTGCATGCCGGGCGGCAAGATCGCGTTCTATACCGGATTGATCGAACGCCTGCAGGCGACGGACGACGAGGTTGCGGCGGTGATGGGGCACGAAATCGCGCACGCGCTTCGCGAACACGGCCGCGAGCGCGCTTCGCAGGCGGTGGCGCAGGGCATCGGCATTTCGGTGGTCGGCGCCGTGCTCGGCATGTCGGGCGGCGCGCAGGACCTGACGCAGGTGGTGCTCGACCTCACCTTCAATCTGCCGAATTCGCGCACCGACGAAACCGAGGCGGACCGCATCGGTGTCGAACTTGCCGCGCGCGGCGGCTTCGATCCGCGCGCCGCGGTGTCGCTGTGGGAGAAAATGAGCAAGACCGGCGGTGCGCAGGGGCCGAATTTCCTTTCCACGCACCCCTCACATGCGAGCCGCATCAGCGATCTAAGGAGCTACGCCGTTAAAGTGATGCCTTTGTACGAGGCGGCACGCGCAAAACACTGATTTATTATGGGATAATCCTGTTTTTTCAGACCGAAAAGACAGATGGGCCGCACGCTTTACGACAAACTCTGGGACAGCCACGCGGTGCACGTCGGCGAGGACGGCACGGCGCTGCTGTACATCGATCGCCACTTGGTGCACGAAGTCACGAGCCCGCAGGCCTTCGAAGGCTTGAAGCTCGCCGGCCGCAAGCCCTGGCGCATCGGATCGGTGGTCGCCACCGCGGACCACAACACGCCCACCACCGGCTGGGAGCGCGGCATCGAGGGCATCGAGGATCCGATCTCGCGCCTGCAGGTCGAGACGCTCACCGCCAACATCAAGGAATACGGCGCCAAGGTCTATTTCCCGTTCCTCGACAAGCGCCAGGGCATCGTGCACGTCATCGGGCCGGAGCAGGGCGCGACGCTGCCCGGCATGACCGTGGTTTGCGGCGACTCGCACACCAGCACGCACGGCGCCTTCGGCTGCCTCGCGCACGGCATCGGCACCTCGGAAGTCGAGCACGTGCTCGCGACGCAGTGCCTGGTGACGAAGAAAATGAAGAACCTGCGCATCACCGTCGAGGGGCCGCTCGGCCACGGCGTGACCGCGAAGGACATCGTGCTCGCGGTCATCGGCCGCATCGGCATCGCCGGCGGGACCGGCTGCGCGATCGAATTCGCGGGCAGCGCCATCCGCGCGCTGTCGATGGAAGGTCGCATGACCGTTTGCAACATGGCGATCGAGGCGGGTGCGCGAGCCGGCATGGTCGCCGTGGATGACACGACGGTCCAGTATCTGAAGGGCCGCACGTTTTCGCCCTCGGGTCCCGAATGGGATCAGGCGGTCGCCACCTGGAAAATGCTGGTCAGCGATGCGGATGCGAAGTTCGATCGCGAAGTGAAGCTCGATGCGCGCGAAATCGCGCCGCAAGTCACCTGGGGCACGTCGCCCGAGATGGTGGTCCCGGTACAAGGACACGTTCCCGACCCGGACAAGGAGAAGGATCCGATCAAGCGCGAAGGCATGGAGCGCGCGCTTGTCTACATGGGCCTCAAGCCGCGCACGCCGATGCAGGACATCATGCTCGACAAGGTGTTCATCGGCTCCTGCACCAACTCGCGCATCGAAGACCTGCGCGCCGCGGCGGCGGTGGCAAAAGGCAGGAAGGTCGCCGCGAACATCAAGCTGGCGATGGTGGTGCCGGGCTCGGGCCTGGTGAAAGCGCAGGCCGAGAAGGAGGGCCTCGACCGCGTGTTCCGCGAGTCGGGTTTCGAGTGGCGCGAACCGGGCTGCTCGATGTGCCTGGCGATGAACGCCGACCGGCTCGAGCCGGGCGAGCGCTGCGCCTCGACTTCGAACCGCAATTTCGAGGGCCGGCAGGGCGCCGGCGGCCGCACCCACCTGGTGAGTCCCGCGATGGCGGCGGCGGCGGCGATTGCCGGCCATTTCGTCGATGTGCGGAGCTGGCGCTGAATATGGAAAAATTCACGGCGCTCAATGGCCTGGTAGCGCCGCTCGACCGCGCCAACGTCGATACCGACGCCATCATCCCGAAGCAGTTCCTCAAATCGATCAAGCGCAGCGGCTACGGGCCGAACCTGTTCGACGCCTGGCGCTATCTCGACATCGGCCGGCCCGGCGTGGACAACGCGAAGCGCCCGCTCAACCCGGATTTCGTGCTCAACCAGCCGCGCTACAAGGGCGCCGAGATCCTTCTCGCGCGCAAGAATTTCGGCTGCGGCAGCTCGCGCGAGCACGCACCCTGGGCTTTGCAGCAATACGGCTTCAAATGCGTCATCGCGCCTTCCTACGGCGATATTTTCTTCAACAACAGCTTCAAGAACGGCTTCCTGCCAGTGGCGCTGAGCGAAGCCGAGGTCGACAGCCTGTTCTACGACAGCGCGCTGCCGGGTTTCCGCCTGGTCGTGGACCTCGAGCGCCAGACCGTGGCGACCAGCGACGGTTCCAAGTCGTACCGGTTCGACGTCGACGCCACGCGCCGCCATGCGCTGTTGAACGGCCTGGACGAGATCGACACCACGCTGCGGCACGCCGACGCGATTCGCGCCTTCGAAGCGCGCCGGCAAGCGCAGTTCCCCTGGCTCTTCCGCTAGCGCGGCCATGAAGATCGCAGTGCTGCCGGGCGACGGCATCGGCAAGGAAATCATTGCCGAAACCCTGCGCGTGCTCGCGCGGCTCGAACTGAAATTCGAATTCGAGGCAGCCCCGGTCGGCGGCGCCGGCTACGAGGCCTCGGGCCATCCGCTGCCCGAGCAGACCCTCGCGCTCGCGCGCGCGGCCGATGCCATCCTCTTTGGCGCGGTGGGCGATCCCCGCTACGACGCTCTGGAATCGTCCAAGCGCCCCGAGCAGGCGATCCTCGGGCTGAGGAAAGCGCTCGCGCTGTTCGCCAACCTGCGGCCGGCGCAGGTCTACGAGGAACTGGCCGATGCTTCCTCGCTGCGGCCCGAAGTGGTCGCCGGCCTGGACATCCTGATCGTGCGCGAACTGACCGGCGACATCTATTTCGGCGAACCGAAGGGCATCCGCGCGCACGCCAGCGGCGGGCGCGAAGGCTTCGACACCATGCGCTACAGCGAGGCCGAGATCCGCAGGATCGCGCGGGTCGCGTTCGAGGCCTCGCGCAAGCGAGGCAGGAAGGTCTGCTCGGTCGACAAGGCGAATGTCCTGGAGACGTCCCGCCTGTGGAGAGAGATTATTACTGAAGAATCAAAACAATTCGGCGACATCGAACTCTCGCACATGTACGTGGACAATTGCGCCATGCAGCTGGTGCGTAATCCGAAGCAGTTCGACGTCATCGTCACCGGCAACCTGTTCGGCGACATCCTGTCCGACGAAGCGTCCATGCTCACGGGATCCATCGGCATGCTGCCCTCGGCGTCGCTCGATGCGAACAACAAGGGCCTCTACGAGCCGATCCACGGTTCGGCGCCCGACATCGCCGGCAAGGGCATCGCCAATCCGCTCGCCACCATCCTCTCGGCGGCGCTGATGCTGCGCCATTCGCTCAACCAGGGCGCGGCGGCGGACAGGATTGAACGCGCGGTGAAGCAAACGCTGCGTGACGGCTACCGCACCACGGACATATATACTGCGGGCAAGAGGAAGGTAAGCACCGCGGAGATGGCGTCCGCGGTCGCGGCACGGCTTTAGAACTGGGAAGCAGTCATGTTGAGAATCGGTATCGTCGGTTGGCGCGGCCTGGTGGGTTCGGTACTCGTGCAGAGAATGTGCGAGGAGAAGGACTTCGACCACGTCGAGCCGGTGTTTTTCTCCACCACGAAGGCGGGCGGCAAGGGTCCGGACATCGGCAGGGACTGCGGCCCGGTCGCGGACGCCACCGACATCGAAGCGCTGAAGAAACTCCCGGTGCTCATCTCCTGCCAGGGCGGCGACTACACCAGCGACATCCACCCCAGGCTGCGCGCGGCCGGATGGAAAGGCTACTGGATCGACGCAGCGAACGCGCTGCGTATGAAGGACGATGCGGTGCTGATCCTCGATCCGGTCAACCTGCCGGAAATAAAGCAAGGCCTGACGCACGGTGCCCGGGATTACATCGGCAGCAACTGTACGGTCGGCCTGATGCTGATGGGCATGGCCGGTCTGTTGCAGCGCGACCTCGTCGAATGGATGACCTGCATGACCTACCAGGCTGCATCGGGCGCGGGCGCGGCGGGGATGCGCGAGCTCGCGCAGCAGATGGCGCACCTGAGCGACAGCGCCAGGCCGGCGCTCGACGATCCGGCGGCGAGCGCGCTCGACATCGACCGGCGCGTCACTGCGACACTGCGCAACGGATCGCTGCCCAAGGGCGAGTTCGGATTTCCGCTGGCCGCGAGCCTGCTGCCCTGGATCGCTCAGGATCTGGGCAACGGGCAGAGCGGCGAGGAATGGAAGGCGCAGGCCGAAGGCAACAAGATCCTCGGCCGCAGCGAGCGGCCGATCCCGATCGACGGCATTTGCGTGCGCGTCGGGGCGATGCGCTGCCACAGCCAGGCGCTCACGATCAAGCTGAAGCAGGATGTGCCACTGGGTGAAATCGAAGGCATGCTCGCGGATGCGCACGACTGGGTGAAAGTGATTCCGAACCGGCGCGAGGAAACGCTCGCGGAACTGAGCCCGGCGGCGGTCAGCGGCAAGCTCTCGGTGCCGGTCGGGCGGCTGCGGAAAATGCCGATGGGCGGGGAGTACCTCGCCGCCTTTACCGTGGGCGACCAGTTGCTGTGGGGTGCGGCGGAACCGCTGCGCAGGATGGTGCGGATTTTGCTGGATGCTGGCGTGCGCTAGGTGCCGTTGGCGGGGGATAATCTCCTTGCTTTCCAAGGCGCTACCGCCACAAAATCGAGAAGGTCTCTCAGGTTGCAGGGCTAACGCCATGATGTTATGGTAGTCAGTCCCGGAAGAACGACTCAGGGTGCGCTCAGTGGGGAAAACAGTCACCGGTATTCGTATTGCCTTGGCGGCATTGCTTTGCGCGCCATTGCTGGCCTATTCGGCCGGCCTTGGCAGGCTCACGGTCAACTCGACGCTGGGCCAGCCGCTCAGGGCTGAAATCGAAATTGTCTCGCTGCAGGCGGGCGAGGAAGACGCGCTGTCGGCGCGCCTTGCTTCGGTGGAAGCCTTCCGCCAGGCCGGCATCGAGATGAGTCCCGCGCTCGTCAGCCTGCAGTTCGCCATCGACAAGCGCGGCACCCGGCCGGTCATCCGCCTCACCACGGTCCAGGCGGTCAATGAACCGTTTCTCGACGTCCTGATCGAATTGCAATGGGCGACCGGGCGCCTGGTGCGGGAATACACCTTCCTGCTCGATCCGCCGGAATACCGCGGTCCGAGTCCCGCCGCCGCCCCGATTGCGGCGCCCGCGGCGAAGCCGATGGCCGAACCTGCCGCGCCCAAGCCCGCGCCGCGCGCCGAGGCGCGCGCGCTCGTCGCCGAGCCGCCGGCAGCCGGTGCCCGTCAGGAGGAAGTAAAGAAAGGCGACACGCTTGGCGCCATCGCGCGCAAGTACAAGCCCGATGGCGTGACGCTCAACCAGATGCTGATTGCGCTGTTCCGCGCGAATCAGGACGCCTTCATCCGCGGCAACGTTAATCTGGTGCGAGCCGGGCGCATTCTCAATATTCCGGATCGCGAGGCGATCGCTGCCATCAACACGGCGGAAGCCAACCAGCTGGTGCAGTCGCAGATGGCGGATTTTGCCGAATACAAGGCAAAACTCGGCGCTGCGGTGGCGGCGGCGCCAGCGGCTCCGGTGCGCGAGCGTGAAGTCACCGGACGCATCACGGCAAAACCCGAAGCGAGCGCGCCGGCCGATCAGAAGGACCAGCTCAGACTTTCCAAGGTCGATCCGGCGAAGCCAAGCGGGCCTGCGTCGCGCGCGGCGCGCGAGGACGACCGGGTGGCGCGCGAGCGCGCCCTCAAGGAATCGCAGTCGCGCGTCGGCGATCTCGAGAAGAACGTCGGCGACCTGCAGAAACTGCTGGAGCTGAAAAACCAGCAACTCGCGGAACTTGAGAAGAAGGCGAGCGCGAAGCCCGCTCCTGCTCCTGCACCGGCCCCTGCGCCCGCCGCCAAGGCGCCCGAACCCGTCAAGCCGGCACCCGAAGCCCCGAAACCGCCGGTCGAGGTGGCAAAGGCAGCTCCGGAGGCGCCCAAGGAAGCACCCAAGGAAGTCGCGAAGGAGGCGCCCAAAGAGGCTGCCAAGGAAGCGCCCAAGGAAGCTCCGAAGGAAGCGGCCAAGCCGTCGGCGGAGGCGCTGAAAGCCAAGCCTAAAGCCGCACCCAAGCCGCCCCCGGCACCCGAGAAAAGCTTCTTCGAGGATTTCATCGAGGACCCGATCTTCATGGCCGGTCTCGGCGTTGTTGGACTAATGTTGGCCGGCTACGGTGCGTTCGCGTGGCGGCGCAAGAAGGCCGCGCAGGCGTCCGGGTTCCAGGACAGCGTTCTCGGCGCGGCCAGCGCGCCGGGCGCCGCGTCAGTATTCAGCAACGTCACGGCGGCGCCGCAGGGCCCGGCCACGCCGCCTCCGCCGGCGGCCGCGGCGGCCTCCGAGGTCTCGGTCAGCGGCGTCAGCGTCGGCGCTGCGGAAAGCGACGAAGTCGATCCGATCGCCGAAGCCGACGTCTATATGGCCTACGGTCGCGATGCGCAGGCCGAAGAGATTCTCAAGGAAGCGCTCGGCAAGGACGCGAGCCGCATCCCGGTGCACGCGAAATTGCTCGAGATCTACGCCAATCGCAAGGATGCCAAGTCCTTCGAGCAGGCCGCGCTCAAGGTGAAGAGCCTCACCAACAGCGCCGGGCCGGAGTGGGACAAGGCGATGGCATTGGGCCATTCGATCGATCCGGGCAACGGTCTGTATGGCAGCGGCGGCGCTGCCGACGCGGCGCCGGCCGCTACTGCGGCGGCGGCCCCGTCGCTCGATTTCGACATCGGCGGCGGAGATGCACCGGCGGGCGGCGGCGAAGCCAAGGCGGCAGCCTCCGGAATGGATTTCGATCTCGGCGCCACGGCCGCCATGCCGAAGAGCGACTTTGCGGCCGGCGGCACGCTGAAGATCGAGACCAAGGACGTGCAGGGCTCCACCGGCGGC
Source organism: uncultured Bordetella sp. (assembly GCA_964616875.1). GTDB lineage: Bacteria > Pseudomonadota > Gammaproteobacteria > Burkholderiales > SG8-39 > RBG-16-66-20. The sequence goes on from CAZTSJ010000044.1 coordinate 29,343, forward strand.
GGGCTCGATTTCGATATCGGCGGCGCGACCGCAATGCCGCCGGAGCCGGTGAAGACGGACCCGGATGCCACGGTGGCGATGGATTTCGACCTTAATCTCGATGTCGGGGGCGCCAAGCCCGAGACCCCGAAAGCGGCGGATGCGCCGCTCGACCTCGGCGGCCTGAGCTTCGACCTTGGTACCACGGGCGGCGGGGCGGCGGGCGGCGCCGATCCGAAGTGGCAGGAGGTGGCCACCAAGCTCGATCTCGCCAAGGCATATCAGGAGATGGGCGACAAGGACGGGGCGCGGGAGTTGCTGAACGAGGTGGTGAAGGAAGGCGACGCCGCGCAACAGGGCCAGGCGCAGCAGATGCTTTCCAGCCTGGGCTAGCCGCGCGGCGACACCGCAAATCGAGCCGCGGCGCGCAAGCGACCGCGGCTTTTTCATTATGGCGACGAGAATCGCACTGGGTATCGAGTATGACGGCAGCCGCTTCCTCGGCTGGCAGACGCAGCCGGGCGGCGGCACGGTGCAGGATGCGCTCGAGGCGGCGCTCGGCGGCATCGCCGACGCGCCGGTCGGCGTCACCTGCGCGGGCCGCACCGACCGCGGCGTGCACGCTCGCGCGCAGGTCGTGCACTTCGACACCGATGCCGAACGGCCCGATTCGGCCTGGGTGCGCGGCGTGAACGCGACGCTGCCCGAAGCCATGGCGGTGCTCTGGGCGCGGCGCGTGGCGCCGGATTTTCATGCGCGCTATGCGGCGCGCTCGCGCACCTACCGCTACGTGCTGCTCAACCGGCCGGTACGACCGGCGCTTGCTGCGCGCTACGCGGGCTGGCACCACGCGCCGCTCGCCATCGAGCCCATGAAGGAGGCTGCTGCGCAGCTCATCGGCGAGCACGACTTTTCGGCGTTCCGCGCCGCGGAATGCCAGGCCAAGAGCCCGGTGCGCACGCTGCACTCGATAAGCATCGAAAGCAGCGGCGAGCGCATCGACTTCACCCTGCGCGCCAACGCCTGGCTGCAGCACATGGTGCGCAACATCATCGGCACGCTGGTGTATGTCGGCAAGGGCAAGCATCCGCCGCAATGGGCGAGGCAACTGCTGGAATCGCGCGAACGGGCGCGGGCCGCGCCGACGTTCGGCCCCGAAGGGCTGTATCTGGAGGCCGTGGAATACGAGCCGCATTGGAACCTCCCGGTTGCGGACGCGCACAGGACGGCGCTGCCGGTTGACGCGTGAGGACTCGCGTCAAAATTTGCGGCATCACCCGGAGCGAGGACGCGCAGGCCGCGGCGCGCGCCGGCGCCGACGCCATCGGGCTGAATTTCTATCCGCCGAGCCCGCGCTTCCTGAGCCTGGAATGGGCGCGCCAGCTGGCCAGCGAAGTACCACCCTTTGTCACCACCGTCGCCGTGTTCGTCAATCCTCCGGCGGCGGAGGTCTACGCGGTCCTGGAGCGGGTGCGGCCGGCGATGCTGCAGTTCCACGGCGAGGAATCTCCCGTGTTCTGCTCTCAGTTCGGCGTACCGTACATCAAGGCATGCCGCGTGAGGCCGGATGTCGATTTGCTAGAATACCTGCGGCCATTTTCCGGCGCGGCGGGGTGGTTGCTCGACAGCCACGTCGAGGAGTACGGCGGCGTCGGTGCGCGCTTCGACTGGTCACTGGTTCCGGCCGAGCGCAGCCGTCCACTGGTTTTATCTGGTGGGCTGACGCGGGACAATGTAGGGGAGGCGATCCGGCGCGTTCGTCCCTGGGCAGTGGATGTATCCAGCGGCGTCGAATCCTCCAAGGGCATCAAGGATGCGGCCAGGATTGACGCTTTCATCACCGAGGTCAGAAATGCAGATGTATGACTTGCCCGACCCACGCGGGCACTTTGGTCCCTACGGCGGCGTATTCGTCGCCGAGACCCTCAGCCATGCGCTGGACAAACTGCGCGAAGCCTACGAGCGCTGCCGTCGGGATCCGGCCTTCATGGCCGAGTTCCATTACGAACTCAAGCACTACGTCGGCCGTCCGAGCCCCGTCTACCACGCGAAGCGCTGGTCGGAACTGCTCGGCGGCGCGCAGATCTACCTCAAGCGCGAGGACCTGAACCACACCGGCGCGCACAAGATCAACAACACCATCGGTCAGGCGCTGCTCGCGCGCCACATGGGCAAGAAGCGTGTGATCGCGGAAACAGGCGCCGGCATGCACGGCGTCGCGGCCGCGACGGTGGCGGCGCGTTTCGGCATGAAATGCGTTGTGTACATGGGCTCGGAAGACATCAAGCGCCAGGCGCAGAACGTCTATCGCATGAAGCTGCTCGGCGCCGAAGTGGCGCCCGTCGAATCGGGATCAAAGACGCTTAAGGACGCCTTGAACGAGGCGATGCGCGACTGGGTGACGAACGTCGAGGACACCTTCTATATCCTTGGCACGGTCGCCGGCCCGCACCCCTACCCGATGATGGTGCGCGATTTCCAGTCCGTCATCGGCGAGGAATGCAAACTGCAGATGCCCGAGCTGATCGGGCGCCAGCCGGATGCGGTGATCGCCTGCGTTGGCGGCGGCTCGAACGCGATGGGAATTTTCTACACTTATATCGGCGACCAGAAGGTGAGGCTGATCGGCGTCGAAGCGGCGGGCGAGGGCCTGGCGAGCGGCAAGCATGCGGCATCCCTTTGCGCGGGGAAACCCGGTGTGCTGCATGGGAACCGTACTTACCTGCTGCAGGATGCAAACGGGCAGATCACGGAAACGCATTCGGTGTCCGCGGGGCTGGATTACCCCGGCGTCGGGCCCGAGCACGCCTGGTTGAAGGATCAGGGTCGCGCCGAGTACGTGGCGATCACCGACGACGAGGCGCTCGAGGCTTTCAGTGATTTGTGCCACTACGAGGGCATCATTCCCGCGCTCGAATCGGCGCACGCGGTCGCTTACGCGGTAAAAATCGCGCCCTCGATGCCGAAGGACAAGGCGCTGCTGGTCAATCTCTCGGGCCGCGGCGACAAGGACATGCAGACGGTCGCCGACCGGATGGGAATCAAGCTCTGATGTCGCGTATCGCCGGGCGCTTCGCCGAACTCAAGGCCGCCGGGCGCAAGGCGCTGATTATGTTCGTCACCGCGGGCGATCCGGAGCCGGCGCTCACGGTACCGCTGATGCATGCGCTGGCCGAATCGGGTGCCGACATTCTCGAGATCGGTGTGCCGTTTTCAGACCCGATGGCCGATGGCCCCGTGATTCAGCGCGCGTCCGAGCGCGCATTGAAGCACGGCGTAAGTCTCTCCGATGTCTTGGGTTCTGTATCTTCTTTCAGAAAACAAAACTCTAAGACGCCCGTGGTGCTGATGGGCTATGCCAATCCGATCGAGGCGATGGGCGTCGAGAAATTTGTCGCCGCCGCGAAGGCGGCGGGCGTCGACGGCCTGATCGTGGTCGACTACCCGCCCGAGGAGTGCGGCCCGTTCGTCGAGCTGTGCGGCAAGGCGGGCATCGACTGCATCTTCCTGCTGGCACCGACCTCCACCGAGGCGCGAATCCGCGAAGTGGCGCGCGCTGGCAGCGGCTTTGTCTACTATGTGTCGTTGCGCGGCGTGACCGGGGCGGGGCACCTGAATGCCGACGAAGTGCTCGCGCGGCTGCCGAAGATCCGCGCTGCGACCCGCTTGCCGGTGGGCGTGGGCTTCGGCATTCGCGACGCCGAATCGGCACGCCGCATCTCGCGCGGGGCGGACGCCGTGGTGATCGCGAGCCGCCTAATCCAGGAGCTTGAAGCGGTGCCGCCGGCGCAAGCCGTGGAGTGCGCCCGGGCGTTCGTGAAGCCGATCCGCGAGGCGATGGACGCATGAAGGATGTCCGCACAGGAGTGCGTCCATGAGCTGGCTGCAGAAGCTCCTGCCGCCCAAGATCCAGCGCGGCTCCGGACCGCGCAAGCAGGTGCCCGAAGGCCTGTGGACCAAATGCCCCTCGTGCAGCGCGGTGCTCTATAGCACCGACCTGGAGAAGAACCTCAACGTCTGCCCGAAATGCGGCGACCACCAGCGCATCGGCGCGCGGGCGCGCCTCGATGGGCTGCTCGACCCGGAGGGCAGGTTCGAAATCGGCGCCGAGGTCCTGCCGGTGGACAGCCTCAAATTCAAGGATTCGCGCAAATACACCGAGCGGCTGGAGGAGGCGCAGGTCTCGACCGGCGAAACCGAAGCGCTGATCGTGCTGCAGGGCGCGATCAAGTCGCTGGGCGTGGTCTGCGCCGCCTTCGAGTTCGATTTCATCGGCGGCTCGATGGGCTCGGTGGTCGGCGAGCGCTTCGTGCGCGGCGTGCGCGTCGCGATCGAGCAGAAGCTGCCCTATGTCTGTTTTACCTCGACCGGCGGCGCGCGCATGCAGGAAGGCCTGCTGTCGCTCGCCCAGATGGCCAAGACCACCGCGTCGCTGACCGAGCTCGGCCACCGCAAGCTGCCGTTCATCACGGTGCTGACCGATCCCACCATGGGCGGCGTCTCGGCGAGCTTCGCGATGATCGGCGACATCGTCATCGCCGAACCCAAGGCGCTGATCGGCTTCGCCGGTCCGCGCGTCATCGAACAGACCGTGCGCCAGAAGCTGCCCGCAGGCTTCCAGCGCGCCGAATTCCTGCTCGAGAAGGGGGCGATCGACATGATCGTGGATCGCAGGCAGATGCGCGACAGGCTGCATACGCTGCTCACGCTGCTGTTGGGAAGGCCTTCCGACCAAAGCTCGTGACGTGAAGGACGCTCCGTTCGTGCGCGTGCAGTCGCTCTCGGACTGGCTCGCGTTCATCGAGCGTCAGCACCCGCAGCCGATCGCCCTCGGCCTGGATCGCGTAGTTGAAGTTTTCTCCAGATTAAATACAGGAATTTCGTGCCCGATCGTGACCGTTGGCGGCACCAACGGCAAGGGATCCACCTGCGCGATGCTGGAGGGGATCCTGCGGGCTGCGGGCTACCGCACCGGCCTGTATACCTCGCCGCACCTGCTGCGCTACAACGAGCGCGTGCGCATCGGCGGGCGCGAAGCGGGGGACGAGGCGCTGGTGGAGGCCTTCGCGGCGGTCGAATCAGCGCGTGGCAGCGTAGCCCTGACCTACTTCGAGTTCGGCACGCTGGCGGCCTTTTACCTGTTTGCGCGGGAAAAGCTTGATGCCGTGATCCTGGAAGTCGGCCTCGGCGGCCGGCTCGACGCGGTGAACGTGCTGGATGCCGATTGCGCGGTGCTGACCAGCGTCGGCATCGATCACGTGGAATTCCTGGGCGATTCGAGGGAAGCCATCGGCGGCGAAAAGGCCGGTATCTTTCGCCCCGGCAGGCCTGCGATCGTGGCCGATCCGAGCCCGCCCGAATCGGTGCTGAAGGCGAATGCGCGCTTGCTGCTGCTCGGGCGCGACTTTGGCTATGTACCGCAGGGCACGCAATGGTCCTACTGGGGCCCCGCCGGCAAGCGCTCGGGACTGGCGCACCCCGCACTGCGGGGCGCGGTGCAGTTGCGCAACGCCAGCGCGGCATTCGCCGCCCTCGACTGCCTGCGCGAGCGGCTACCGATCGCGATGCAGGATGTGCGCCGCGCCCTCGCCGAGGTCGAGCTGCCGGGCCGCTTCCAGGTGCTGCCCGGACGCCCGCAGGTGGTGCTGGATGTCGCGCACAATCCCGCCGCCGCCGCGGTGCTGGCGTCCAATCTCGGCGAAAGCGGTTTCTCGCCCGAGACGATCGCCGTATTCGGCATGCTCAAGGACAAGGACATCGCCGGCGTGGTGCGTGCCGTCGCGCCACGGGTCACGCGCTGGCATCTGGCCACGTTGCCCGGACCGAGAGGAGCTGAAGCTTCCTATCTGAAAAAAATTCTATTGGAGGAAAAGATGCAACACCCCGTCTTCGAACATGCGAGCGTCGCCGAGGCGCTCGCTGCGGCGCGGAAGGAAGCAGCCGAGAATGATAAAATCGTCGTGTTCGGCTCCTTTCTCACGGTTGCCGGCGCCTATGGCTGAAAACGACGACGTCAATACGCTGAAGCGCCGCGGCCGCCGCCGGCTGGTCGGCGCCATCGCGCTCGTGCTGGCGGCCGTGATCGTGCTGCCGATGGTGTTCGAACCCGAGCAAAAGGGCAGCGCGCCGCCGGTGAGCGTGCGCATTCCGGGCGAGGACGAGAGCGGATTCACGCCCAAGGTCACGCCCAAGTCGCCGCCCCTCCTGGAGCAGAAGGCCGCGGAGAAGCCGGCAGAGAAACCGGCGCCGAAAATAGAAGTCGTCGTCACCAAGAGCACCGAAACACCACCTGCCAAGGATGACGCGGAGCAAAAGCGCGCCGAGGTGGCACTCGCCGGCGAGCAGTTCGTGGTGCAAGTGGGTGCATTTGCGGATCCTGAAAAGGTGAAGGAAGTGATGGGAAAACTGGCGGCGGCCAAAATTACCCATTACACCGAGCAGATCCCCGTCAAGAGCGGCATGCTGACGCGCGTGCGCGCCGGACCCTTCGGCAGCCGCGAGGCCGCGGAGAAAGTGCTGCAGCAAATGAAAGACCTGGGCTTGAAACCCGGCAACGTCGCCACCAAATCCTGACATGACCTGGCTCGATTACGCCGTCATCGGCGTATTCGTGACGTCCCTCGCTGTCGGCGCCTGGCGGGGGCTGGTGCGCGAAGTCCTCTCGATCCTGGGCTGGATCATCGCGTTCCTTGCCGCGAATCTGCTTGCGGGTCCGCTCGGGCCCGAGATGCCGCAGGCGATTCCGAGCCCGGAGCTGCGTGTTGCGGCCGCGTACCTGGCGGTCTTCGTCGCTTCGCTCATCGTCACCTCGCTCGTGGGCCTGCTGCTGTCAAAGATCGTGAAAGCGGTGGGCCTTGGCGGCGTGGATCGCCTGCTGGGCGCGGCGTTCGGCGCGGCGCGCGCGCTGCTGATCGTGCTGGTGGCGGCGCTGCTCGCCGGGCTCACGAGCGCGCCACGGCAGCCGTTCTGGCGCGATTCGGTCAGCGGCCCGTTGCTGGTGCAGGCAGCTCAGGGACTGAAACCGTTGCTACCGCAAACGTTTGCGGAGCGCTTGCGTTATGATTAGACCTTAGCACCGGGAGAATTCTCCGATGTGCGGCATTCTGGGCATTGTCGCTCGCTCACCCGTCAACCAGCTCCTCTACGACGGCCTGCTGCTCCTGCAGCACCGCGGCCAGGACGCTGCGGGCATCGTCACCAGCGAACACAACTCCTTCCACATGCAGAAGGGCACCGGCATGGTGCGCGACGTTTTTCGCACCCGCAACATGCGCTCCCTGCCGGGCAACATGGGCATCGCGCATTGCCGCTACCCCACTGCCGGCTCGGCGTCCAATTCGGCCGAAGCGCAGCCGTTCTACGTCAATTCGCCGTTCGGCATCGTGCTTGGCCACAACGGCAACCTGACCAACTCCGACAAGCTGAAGGAGGAGATGTTCAGGCAGGACCTGAGGCACATCAACACCAATTCGGATTCCGAGGTGCTGCTCAACGTGCTCGCGCACGAGCTGGAGAAGGCCTCGGTCAAGCTGCGCCTCGATCCGCAGACGATTTTCGCCGCGGTGTCCAACGTGCACCGGCGCGTGCGCGGCGCCTACGCGGTGATTGCCATGATCGCCGGGCACGGCGTGCTCGCGTTCCGGGATCCTTACGGCATCCGTCCCGCCGTCATCGGCTACAACGAGACGTCCGAAGGCGTCGAATACATGGTGGCCTCGGAATCGGTCGCCGTGGAGGCGATCGGCTTCCGCGTGCTGCGCGACATCGCGCCCGGCGAGGCGGTGTTCATCGACGAAGACGGCAATTTCTTCAGCCAGCAGTGCGCCGACAAGACCGGGCTCAATCCCTGCATCTTCGAATATGTCTACCTGGCGCGGCCCGACTCGCTCATCGACGGCGCTTCGGTTT
>CAZTSJ010000045.1:0-44190 GCA_964616875.1 uncultured Bordetella sp.
GCTTCGCGTCCCGGTGTTACACCCTTGTTGCCCCAACATAGGAGGATGGACCGATGAATAAGTTATTCGCAGTATTGGCCTCGCTTGCGCTTGCGGCCTGTGCCGGCATGATGTCCGGCAGCACCGTGAATTTGAGTCTCAGCGGAACACAGGAAGTGCCGGCGATATCGGTGCCGGGTTCTGGCAGCGGCAGCTTCACGATCGGCGCGGACGGCTCCGTGACCGGCAGCGTCACGACCACTGGAGTGCAGGGCACCATGGCGCATATCCATATGGGCGTCCGCGGCACGAACGGCCCGGTGATCGTTCCGCTCACCAAGTCCGGCGACACGTACACCGCTCCTGCCGGCGCGAAGCTCAACGACGCTCAGGTGCAGGCCTTCAAGGCCGGCAATCTCTACGTCAACGTACACACCGACCGCAACAAGGGCGGCGAGGTGCGCGCGCAGCTGCAGTAGCGCTTTTCCAGGTCAGGAAGTACGGCGTTCAGCCGGATGAAAACGCCGCCTCCGGGCGGCGTTTTCATTCCTACTGATCCCTGAACGCCTCGATGCCGATCATCAGCCGGATTTCGTCGCTCAGGTTGGGGATGCCGAACTTCATGCCGAACTCGGAGCGCTTGATGGCGCCCGAGACGTTGCCGCCGCACATGTAGCGCTTGCCCTGCGTGCGCGGGTCCGGACCGCACTTCCAGTTCTCTACCTTCAGGGCGACGGGCCGAGTGGCGCCAAGCAAGGTAAGCTGGCCCTCGATCGCAGCGGGCCATTCACCGGTCCACTGGGCCGCCGCCCCCTTGAACGTCATGCGCGGAAACTCGGCCACATTGAAGAAGTCCGCCGTTTTGAGGTGCTCGTCGCGCGAGCGCGAGCGCGGACCCTTTTCATGGTCGCCGGTATTCACTGACCCGGTTTCGATTGTGAGCTCTACGGTCCCGGACTTGGTGGCTGTGTCCATGACGATCTTGCCCGACATCTTGTCGAATCGCCCCGTCATGTACATGAAGTCCAGGTGCTTGACCTGGAAATGAGGGTGTGAATGGAACGGGTCGATGGTGAAGGACTCAGGAGCGGCATATGCAGTAAGTGGCAGAGCGATTGCGACAAGTGCGATGGCAATGCGTTTCATTTTGGAGGTTCCTTACGACGATGGGCGGGACTACTCTTGCGCGCGGCGGATCATGCCGCGAACTTCCAGGCAAGAACGCAGTACGCGGCGGCAACTGAGAGCGTGTAGAGAGAGACGACGATCGCCTGCAGCCAGGCGGGCGCATGTTCAGGAACCGGCAATCGCGCCGCCAGCGGTATCAGCGCGAGCAATGCGAGCGACCACCACGGCGAATTGGCAAGCACCAATGCGCTGGCGCCAATCAGTGCGCAGATGACCGACACGCTGAGCGCAAGGGTCGCGCCTCCTGCGGCTCGTTTGCCGTAAATCATCGCTACCAGCAGGAAACCGCCGCTGCCCGCGGCCAACGCGGTACCGAGGAGCCCGAAGAGTGCCGTAGCGCCAAGGATGGCGCCGATTCCCGTTCCCAGTCCCAGCGCCAGTCCGATCGCGCCCGTACGCAGCGCGTCAGCGCGCAGCGCCATGGTGAAGGCGATCAGCCACAGGACGAAAACGGCGACCCCGCCGCCCAGCACGACCGCTTCGCCCATCGGCCGCTGCACCAGCACGCTCCAGAATACCCAGACCGAAGCCACGGCAAACAACGCACCCAGCAGCATGCCGGCGGCCCGATTGGGTTTGAACGCAAAATCCACGATTACGCCCAATGCTGGCGCGATGACTGCGAGCAACATAAACTTTCGCGTCGCGGTAGGGGGCCAGAGGCTGAGGCTTCCCAGGAGATACGCGGCGGTGAGAAATGCGCCCGCCGCTGCGAGCCCGGCAAGGCGCACCCGGACAAGCGCCGCAGCAAGAACCAGCCCGACGGCTAACGGCGCCACCCCTCCCATTACTGCTGGATCGTTCAGCAAATCATTCAAGAAATTCCTCTTCCTGCCGCAGGTTCAGGCTAATCGCTAACAGGGCGGGGCTGGTTTTGTTCCACGCGTTCGCGACGCAGCCGCCAGAGTCGTAAATCCGGGCCGCGGAACTCTCAGCGCAGGCCCGCCACGTACTCGGCGAGCGCCTGGATCTCCCGGTCGTTAAGGCGCACGGCGACACCGCGCATCATGCCGTTCGGATCGTTCGCGCGCCTGCCCCCGCGGAACGCTCTCAGCTGCAATTCGACGTACTCGGCGAACTGTCCGGAAATTCGCGGGTACTGCGAGGGCATCCCCGCCCCGGTGGGGCCGTGGCAACCCGAGCAGGCCGGCAGCCCGGTGGCCAAATTGCCGCCGCGATAGATTTTCTGTCCGAGTGCGGCGAGTTCCTTGTCCTTCGCCACCGCCGGCTTGAGCTTTTGCGAGGCGTAGTAGGCGGCAACGTTCTGCATGTCGGCGGCGGAAAGATTCGCCACCATGGCCGCCATTACCGCATTGTCGCGTGCCGCCTTCTTGCCGGCCTGCGGTTTGAAATGGACCAGCTGCCGGTGCAGGTACTCGTAGAACTGGCCCGCGAGTTTCGGATTCGCCGCCGCCAGGCTGTTGCCATCGCCGCCATGGCAGGCGGCGCAGGTCTGGGCCGCGATGCTCTGGCCCTTGGCAGCATCAGGCTTGGCGGCGCCTTGGGCCACCGCCGCCCCAGCGCACAACAACGCGGCGGCGCTGGCGGCATACGCCAACTGTCGAATCATGCGGCTGCTCCCTGGATGTGGCGATGGAAAGTCGCGATTTTATTAGAATTTCCGCCTTTAGGCATACCATCGGCCACTTGTCCGCATTCCTGCAAGCGCGTTTCCTCACCTCGGCCGCCAAGCCGCGGGATTTCCCGCCCGAGGCGGGGCCCGAAGTCGCCTTCGCGGGACGTTCGAACGTCGGCAAATCGAGCGCGATCAACGCCCTCACCGGTCGCAAACGGCTGGCTTTTTTCAGCAAAACCCCTGGCCGCACGCAGACGATCAACTTTTTCGAGCTTGGCACACGATCCCGGCTGGCCGACCTGCCTGGCTACGGCCATGCCTCGGCACCAAGGTCCCTGCGCACGAGCTGGGACGCGCTGATTGGCGGCTACCTCACCGAGCGGCGCAGCCTTGCGGCTGTGGTCGTGCTGACCGACGCTCGCCGGCCGCTGACCGCCAACGACCGCCATTTTCTGGAATGGCTGCGACCGGTCCGGGCCTCGCGCCTGGTGCTGCTGTCGAAAGCGGACAAGTTGTCGCGCACGGAGCGCCTCAAAGCGCTTGCCGGCACCCGCGCCGCGCTCGACGCAGCAGCGATGAGCTCCGAAGTCATGTTGTTCTCGAGTAAAAGCGCAGAAGGCGTGGCGGAAGCGCGCGCGCTGCTGGAAGGATGGCTCCGTGAGCAGCAGGAAGAGGCCCGGGTAGCGGCGCGGGAATAAAAAACCCCCGGAAAAGGGGAACTAAACCGGGGGCGGAAAACGCCCCGGTTTGGGACCGGGGCAACCCGCTCAGGGAGGAGAAGCGGGAGACGACTTGCATCGTCTGAAGGTAAGATTGCCAACGATGGAAAAAGTTCCAAGCCGATTCAATGCACCCAAAACCTGCCTAATAATCAGGTGAATATCTACGGCTCGTTTCCAGCAGTGCGGATGCGGCGCATGCGGCGCAATGAGTTTTCGCGCCGCTTGATGCGCGAAAACCAACTCTCGGCCGATGACCTGATTTATCCGGTCTTCATCCAGGAGGGGAAAAACCGCAACGACAAAGTGGCTTCCATGCCCGGCGTGGAACGCCTGTCGGTGGACCGGCTGCTGCCGGTGGCCGAGCGCTGCATGAAGCTGCGCGTTCCGGTGATGGCGCTGTTTCCGGTGATCGAGCAAAAGCTCAAGACGCTCGACGGCCGCGAAGCGTTCAATCCGAAAGGGCTGATTCCGCGCGCAGTTGGCGCGCTGAAGAAGCGCTTTCCGGAACTGGGCATCATGACCGACGTCGCGCTCGACCCCTACACCTCGCACGGCCAGGACGGCGTCATCGACAAGCGCGGCTACATCATCAACGACGTCACGCTCGCGATCCTGGAGAAGCAGGCTCTGGCGCAGGCGCAGGCGGGCGTGGACATCGTCGCCCCCTCGGACATGATGGACGGCCGCATCGGGCGCATCCGCCAGGCGCTGGAGAAGCAGGGCCACATCCACACCAAGATCATGGCGTACTCGGCAAAGTACGCCTCTGGCTTCTACGGGCCATTCCGCGACGCCGTGGGTTCGGCGAAGAATCTCGGCAAAAGCGACAAGAAAACCTACCAGATGGATCCGGCCAACTCCGACGAGGCTTTGTGGGAAGTGGGCCTCGACCTTGCCGAGGGCGCCGACATGGTGATGGTGAAGCCGGGCATGCCCTACCTGGACATCCTGCGTCGCGTGAAGGATGAATTCAAGGCGCCGACTTTCGTCTACCAGGTATCGGGGGAATACGCGATGCTGCGCGCGGCGATTGCCAACGGCTGGCTGCCCGAATCCTGCATCATGGAATCGCTCATCGCATTCAAGCGCGCGGGCGCCGACGGCATCCTGACCTACTTCGCGCTCGAAGCCGCCGCCAACCTGAAGCGCTAGCCGCGCAGTTATCCGAATATCAGCGCAACGCCATGCGCCTGGTCGGCGCCGATGGCGCAGGAACCGTCTTTGAGCGGCACCGGCTCGAAGCCACCCCGGCGCAGCGCCGCGGCCGCGTGCGCGCGATTCGCGACCCGCAGGAACAGCGCCGCCACCAGCGGGCGCGGACGCGTTGGCAGTACAACACCGTCGAGCCGGCGATGCAGCTTTGCTTCCGGGCAAACCGCGATGGGTGCCGATCCTGTATTGATCCGCACTCCCTCGTCGATCGGTTGCGCCCGCTCGCCGAGCACGCTTTCGTAACCCGCCGATTCAGCACCAACGACGGCCATCGCCGCGATCTCCGTAACACCGACTGAATGCGTGCGGTACTCCGGGCGCCACACCAGCTCGCGCGTGTAGTGCTGGCAAAGGAACATGCGGCAGCCGGGCGTGCGATCGGGCGGAAGTTGCACGATGCGAAACCGAGCGTCACCGAGGCGGTCTACCGGGCGCGAAAAATCGAGCGGCGAATCGGCGGCAATCCCCGAGCCCGCGAGCTCGGCGTGGGCACCGTCGGCGTTGGCGGTCGCCAGCGCGATTGCGGCCAGACCTTCCCCCACCGCCAGAAAATCCGAGAAATACTGCATCGCCGGGTGCGGTTTGGGAACCGCAAGCAATTCGATGTAGTCGCGGCCGAACATGATGCAATGGTTCTGCGATCCGAGGGTATGGAAGCCGCGGGGCGTGAGCGTAAATCCCATGCGGGCGTAGGCATCCCGCGCGCTGTCCAGGTCCTGGACCAGGACGACCACATGGTCGATGCCTTGAATATGCTTTCGCATGCTCGAATTCTACGGACTACTCGCGCATCTTCTCGGGTTCGGCGCCACGACGCAGCGCGGGCAAGGCGAGTGTCGCCAGAACGAAGAGGCCGGTCACCAGTTTCAAATCGGCGGGCTTCAGCCCCAGCGCCAATCCGAGCGAAACGAGCTGGTAGTAGAGGATCGAGCCAAGCAAAGGGGCGGCAAGCTGGCGCAGCACCGTGGCGCGGCCGATGAGGGTCTCGCCGATGATCACCGCCGCGAGACCGTTGATCAGGACGCCGAACCCCATGTGCACGTCGGCGAATCCCTGTAACTGGACCGCGAGCGCGCCTGCGAACGCGGACAGCCCGTTGGCGAGCGCAAGGCCGCCGAGGATGTAGACCCACGGATTGATCGCGAGCGCGGGCGCGAGCGCGGCGTTCGCTCCAACGGCGCGCATCGACAGGCCGACCTGGGTCGCGAGCAGCCACAGCAGCGCGGCAAGCAAGGCGAGCGCAATCGCGCCGAACACCGCGATCTGCAGCCTCAAATCCGTCACCACCGCGGGCGAGACCCAGTGCAGCACCGAGTCGATGTCGATCAGCGCGACGTTGGCCTTGCCGAGCACCCGCAGGTTCACGCTGTAGAGAATGGTCATCACCAGGATGCCGGCCAGCAGGGTGTTGATGCGAAACCGCAGATGGATGAACGCGGTTGTAAACCCGGCGATCATGCCCGCGCCCACCGCGAACAGGGTCGCCGCGAACGGGTTCACCCCCGCGACCATCAATGTCGCGCACATGCAACCGCCGAGCGGAAAACTGCCTTCGCTGGTCAAATCGGGAAATGCCAGCAGCCGGAACGGGATCATCACGCCAAGCGCGATGAACGCATAGAGAATGCCCTGCACCAGGGTCACCGGCACCAGGTTCCAGAACCCGAGCAGCACCTCGCTCATGCGAGCAGCATCCTGCTCATGCGAGCAGCATCCTATCGTCGGCAAGATGGAAGCGTGCAACCAGCGCTTCCACCGTGAGTTGCGTTTTTTCTTCGCCGGCGACGTCCAGCAGGACGCGCCCGGCGTCCATCATCAGCAAGCGCTCGCCGAAGCGAATCGCGTGCTGCATGTTGTGCGTCACCATGAGCGTGGTCAGCTTTCCTTCAGCGACGGCGTGCAGGGTCGCCTGCATCACCAGTTCGGCGGTCCGCGGATCGAGCGCGGCGCAGTGCTCGTCCAGCAGCAGCACGCGGGGCGCCGAGACCACCGCCATCGCCAGCGCGAGCACCTGGCGTTGGCCGCCGGAGAGCACTCCGGCGCGAGCGCCGAGCCGGGCCTCGAGACCCAAGCCGTAGGGCTCGAGAGCGGCAGCGTAACGCGCGCGGCGCGCGGCCGTAAGAGCGAGCTCGAAACGCGGTCCCGTGCCGCGCATTTCGGCGAGCGCGAGGTTCTCCTCCACGGTCAGGGAGGGAAGGGTGCCGAGCATCGGATCCTGCAGCACGCGCGCAGCCAGGCGCGCGCGCCGGTGCTGCGGCCAGCGCGTCACGTCCCGACCGTCGATCTCGACGCAGCCCGCATCCAGCGTCTCGGCGCCTGTCAGGGCGTTAAGCAGCGTGGATTTGCCCGCGCCGTTGGAGCCGATCACAACCGCGAATTCGCCCGCCGCAAGCTCGAGCGACACGCTGTCGAGCGCCGCGCGCTCGTCGGCCGTACCGCGGTGGAAGCGTTTTTCCGCCCGCGCGAGGCGGATCGTCAATCGATCAGGCCCTTGGCGAGCGCGGGCGGCACTTCGATCTTCCACTGCGCCGCCTGCTTGCGGCTGATGACGATCGAATAGTCGTCCGCGGCGGGGCGGTGCGGCGCGATCGCGGCCGGCTTCTCGCCTTTGAGGATGCGCGCCGCAATGCGGCCGGCATTAGCGCCCATGCGCTCGTAGGACAGCGCGTGCGCCGCGAGGAACTGATGCTGGCGCACCGGCGTGTCGAGTGTATTGATCGCAGGCACTCCCATGCGCTGCGTGGTCGCCGCGATCACCGGCAGGCTGGTCTGCAGGATGTTCGACTGGATGACGAATACCGCGTCCACCTTCCCCTGCAGCGACTGGAGCCGCTGCGGTATGTCCGCGGCCGTGTCGATCCCCACTTCGGCAATCTCAAAGCCGTGCTTCGGCGCGGCAGCGCGCATTTCCTTCATGTTCGAGATGTCGTTGTCCTCGCCAGGGTTGTAGGGGATGCCGAGGCGCTTCGCGTTCGGCAGCAGCAGGCGAACGAAGGCAAGCGAGGCGTTGAAGTCGGGGTAGAGCGTCGCGCCGGTGTGGGTGTCGGAGCCTTTATCCCATGACGGCACGATCTTCGCGACCACCGGATCCACCACCGACATGAACACAATCGGAATCGATTTGTCGGTGACCACGCGAATGGAGGACTGCGCGACTGGTGTCGTGACGGCGACGATCAATGCCGGCTTCTTCGACAGCGCATTGGTCAGCAATTGCGGGATCAGCGTGCGGTCGAAGTTGATGTGCTGGTCGTCGAAGGCCACGTCCTTGCCTTCGACGAAGCCTTGGCGCACGACTTCCGCCTTGAACCCGTTGACCGCGGCGCGCAGCGCCGGGTGCTCGCCAAAATTGGCGATGGCGATGAGCTTGGGTTGCGCTATCGCCGGCAGCGTAACCATGGCGAGCAGGACGGCAGCGCATCGAAGCAGCATGAACTTCTCCTGGGTGAAGACCGGCAATCTTAGGCTGTTCGCCGGGGGCTCACAATGGAGCGGAGCGCCGGCGCTGGATCGACATGCGCTCGTTCAGATCAGCGACTACACGGCTGCCGGTGGTCGTGAACAGGAATGGCAGCAAACCATGGACCACACACGCGCAGCCGCCAGCGACCATGCGCAGCCCGAAGGCGCAGGCCGCAATCAAATGCTCGAGATAGGTTTCGCCGACGCTGGCGGGATGTTCGATAAACAGTTTTTTCGGCGTCATCATGCGGCCAGATTCTAGATGCCTTATCGCGCCAATACCTTGCGAATGTTGCGCCAAAACTTGATATTTGTAGGATAAAATCCTAATATCTTCCTGTTACTCGAGATTCCATTGCGCCCCCTTGACCGCATCGACCGCAAGCTCCTCGAACTGCTGCAGCAGGACGCCTCGCTGCCGCTCGCCGAACTGGCGCGCCGCGTGAGCCTTTCGCCGACGCCATGCTGGCGGCGGGTGCAGAAGCTGCAGGCCGCCGGGGTGATTCGCAAGCAGGTCGTTTTGCTCGATGCCGCGAAGGTGAACGTCGCGGTGACCGTGTTCGTAAGCGTGAAAACCAATCAGCACAATGCTGCGTGGCTGGAACGCTTCGCCAAAGGGGTGCAGGAGATCCCCGAGGTCGTCGAGTTCTACCGCATGAGCGGCGATACGGATTACCTGCTGCGCGTGGTGGTGCCCGACATTCAGGGCTACGACGCGGTGTACAAGAAGCTGATCCGCGCCGCGGAATTGTTCGATGTCAGTTCGAGCTTCGCCATGGAGCAACTGAAGTACACGACGGCCTTGCCGCTCGCCTTCGCCGAAGCCCGCTAAGGCGCGCCGGCCAGATCGAGCGTGCGCAGGAAGCGCTCGGCGTTCTGGTAACCGATCACGCGCAATCCCGTTATCTCGCGGCCTTGGGGATCGAAAAAAATGATCCCGGGCGGACCGAAGAGGGAGAAACGCTTCAGCAGCGCCTTGTGTTCGGCGCTGTTGGCGGTGACGTCTGCCTGCAGCAGCAGCATGGCATCGAGCTTGGGCTTGACGCGCGCATCGCTGAAGGTTAGCGCCTCCATCTCCTTGCAGGAGACGCACCAGTCGGCGTAGAAATCGAGCATTACCGGCTTGCCCGGCGATTTCAGTTTCTCCTCGAGCTCGGCGATCGAAGCGACGCGAATGAAACCGGTGCTGCTTCCCGGGACACTGAGCACCGGCCAGATGATCCAGACTGCCACTGCGAGCAGCAGCACGCCGAAGACATACTTCACCCTGACCATCCACGGTCCGGACTTCGGCAGCAGGGCACCCTCGGAAACGCCGACCACGAGCAGCGGGACGCCCATGCCGATCGCCATCGCGAAAAGCGCCGAACCACCCATCGCAACATCCCTGCTCTGACTTATGTAGAGCAGCGCGCCGGCAAGCGGCGCCGCGACGCAGGGGCTCACGATGACCGCCGACAACGCCCCCATCGCGGCGACCGACGCGACGCGGCCACCCTCGAGCCGGCCGTGCGTTGCATGCAGCCGGTGACGCAGGAATCCCGGCAACTGGAGTTCATAGAGCCCGAACATCGACAATGCGAGCGCCACGAAAACCAGCGCGAATGCGCCCAGCACCCAGGCGTTCTGCAGCGCCGATGCGAGCATCGTGCCTGACCAGGCCGCCACCACGCCCGCAGCCGCGTATGCCACGGCCATGCCGAGCACATAGGCGAGCGAGAGCAGAAATGCGCGCAGCTTGCCGATCTCCTTGCCTTCCCCGGCAATGATCCCGGAAAGGATGGGAATCATCGGCAGCACGCAGGGCGTGAACGCAAGCAACAGACCGAAACCGAGAAAACTCGCCAGTACCGCCAGCGCGCCGCCGGTCTCGAACAGGCGCGCAACTTCGAAGTCGCTCACCTGCACGCTAAATCCCGGCGTGGATGAGACAGGCGTGCCGGACCGCGTCGCGGAGAAGGATACGGGCTGAATCGTCAGCTTGCTGTCCATCGGGATGTAGCACACCCCGACATCGGCGCAGCCTTGCGAGGTGACGGTCAAATGCAGCGGGCCTTGCCAATTTTCCAGAGGCAGGCGAATCGTGACCTGCTTGCGGTAGGTTTCGACGTCGCCAAAGAATTCGTCCTTCTTGCGCGTACCCGCTGGAAACTGCGGCGTGCCGAGCTTGCCCGCCGAGCCGGTATCGACGGCGAAACGAAACCGCTCCCGGTACATGTAGTAACCCTCGGCGATGGCGAAGCTCACCTCGGCGTTGCCCGCGTCGAGAGCGCGCGCCGAAATGCGAAACGCCTTCTCCGGCTCGAGCAGTTCGTCGGATTTGGCTGCGTTTGCAGTCCCGAGGAAGCAAAAAACAAGAATTAAAACTCTGATCATGTTCCGGAGTTCGTTTCGGTCACAACCCAGTCCAGATATGCCGGCAAGCCGCGCTCGACTGGGACCGCGATGATCTCGGGAAGTTCATAGGGATGCCCGGCGCGGATCGCGGCTTCCAGCGCGGCATAGCACTCGGCCGTGGTCTTGATCAGCATCGGATGCTCTTCGTCGCGCTGCACCGCGTCCTTCCACCGGTATACGGAACGGCAGGGCGCGAGAATATTGACGCAAGCGGCGAGGCGCTTTTCGACCAGGGAATCGGCGAGCCGCTCAGCAGCCGCGCGATCCGGCAGGTTAGTCAACACCAACAGCATGCTCATGATTCAATCCTTCAAGAACTGTCGGGTAACGCAGCCGTCCGCCCAGGATGCTCTTCATGCGCCCATTGTCGAGCCGCCGCGATTCGTTCATGAAAGACAGCAGCTCGGACGGCATGAGCTCCGCCGCCACGCTCCTCGCGACTCGCGGCGGGCGCGGCAGTCCCGCCCGATCGGCGACCAGGTCGAACCAGGCGCCCATCTTGAGCTGCGTGTCGTCCGACGCGTTATAGGTGCCGCGGGGCGCTCCATCCTGCAGTGCGCGCACGCAAATCTGCGCCAGATCCTCGGCGTGTATGTGGTTGGTATAGACGTCGTCTTCGTCACGCAGGACCGGCGTGCGCGCGCGCAGGCGCTCCAGCGGCAGCCGGTCTGCGGCATAAATGCCCGGCGCCCGCAGCACCACCAGCGCGACGGCATGCCGCGTGCACCATAGTGCAAGCTGCGCCTCGGCGTGCGCACGCCGCTTGGCGCGCGCGCTCTGCGGGTTCAAAGTACGTAACTCGTCCACCAGCGCCCCGCCGCAATCGCCGTACACGCCGCTCGTGCTGATATAGACGAACCGGGTTGGTAGAATTCGGCTCCTCTCGAGCGCCACCAGCAGGTTTGCGGTGCGGGTGTCTTCGATTCCGGTTTGCGGCGGCGGCGCGCAGTGCAGCACCGCATCTGCCGCCTCGAGCGGGGCCAGGCTTTCTGGCAGGTCCAGGTCCATGCCGTTCGAGCGCGAAGCCATGATCAGGTCGAACCGGGATGCAAGCAGCGGGGCGGCGCGGCGCGCTATGTCGCCGTAGCCGGCGATCAACAGACGTTTCATCGGTGCAATTGTAGCGACATGCATACAGTCACTCTGCAGCCGGGCGGTCTCCAGTTCCAGGTCGAGGACGGTGAAGCCGTGCTCGCCGCGGCGCTGCGCCAGGGCTTCATCCTGCCTTATGGATGTAAAAACGGCGCCTGCGGCAGCTGCAAGGGCAAGATCGTCTCGGGCTCGGTGGACTACGGCGTCTACCAGCACAAGGTGCTCACCGACGACGAGAAGGCCCAGGGCAAGGCGCTCTTTTGCCAGGCCAAGCCGCTCTCGGACCTGGTGCTCGAAGCACGCACCCTCGGTGCCGCAAAGGACATCCAGATCAAGAAGCTCCCCTGCCGCGTGCAGAAAATGGAGCGCATGACCGACGACGTGATGGTGCTGCATCTCAAGCTGCCGGCCAACGAGAAACTGGTGTTTCTCGCCGGGCAGTTCATCGAGTTTCTGTTGAAGGACGGGGGCCGGCGCAGCTTTTCGATTGCCAATCCGCCGCATGACGCGGAACTGATCCAGCTGCACGTGCGCCATGTCGCTGGCGGGAATTTCACCGACCACGTGTTCAACAAGATGAAGGAACGCGACATCCTGCGCTGCGAAGGACCCATGGGCACGTTTTTCCTGCGCGAGGAATCCGCGCAGCCGATCGTGTTCGTCGCCTCGGGCACCGGATTCGCGCCGATCAAGGCGGTCATCGAACACATCTTCCACAAAGATATCGCGCGCCCGATGACGCTCTACTGGGGCGGCCGCAGGCCGAAGGACCTTTACATGAACGAGCTCGCGGCGAGCTGGGCCGCGCAGCACGCCGGCTTCAAGTACGTGCCGGTGATCTCGGAGGCGTTGCCCGAAGACAACTGGAACGGCCGCACTGGCTTCGTGCACCGCGCCACGATGCAGGACTTTCCGGACCTCTCCGGCCACCAGGTCTACGCCTGCGGGGTGCCGGTCATGGTGGATTCCGCGAAGCGCGACTTCATTGCGCGCTGCGGGCTCCCTGAGGACGAGTTCTACGCCGACATCTTCACCACTCAAGCGGATAGTGCTCAGCCGGCGAAATAGCGATTGTTCAGGTCGTTCTTCCAGTTCTCATCGAAGATCAAGTCGCAAACGATGCGGACGCCGTTCTTGTCGACCAATTCCAGATTCCCGCTCCGCGCTGGGTGTTCATCGACGTAGGCGGCGGTGATAGCAGCAAGAAGCCGCTGTTTGTATTCGGTATCTTCGTTCTTCAGAAACGCGCCTTTGATCTCCATCACCACTAGCGTCGGCTTGCCGTCGCGTTCTGTCTTCGCGAAGACGAAGTCCGGATAGACCCTGTTTTTGCGCCACCCCTGCAGGCCGTAGCCAGACTTGGCGACATTGCGATGCCACCACTTGAGCGCCGATTGGGCATCCAGATAGCAGGCGAACTCACCCTCGAACTCATTGTCGAGCATGGATTCGAATATCGGATCGAAAAGGCTTTTCTCTAACGGGCGACCGTCCGGGCGAGGCAAAGGCCTGGGCCGCTCCGGCAGGTCCACGGCGAGTGCCTCGGGGATCTCGTAGTCGAGGCGGTCAGCACGCAGCCTGAACTCGATGCGGCGAGCGCGCACGTGGTCCGCGAAGATCGCTTCGCATAGCGCGTCGCGTTTTGCCTCAAGATCGGTCCTCAGTTGTTCCACGAGCAATGCCGACGATGCCGCTATTCTCGCCTCGCTGTGACCTTCGCGGATCAAGCGCTCGGTGACGCCATCGACCAACGCATAGGCCCGCCATGCGTTCGGGACCAGATCGCCGACTGCTCTGGCGAGAAATACACGATCCAGCTTCGCCGAGCTCTCACCCGTGCTCTGTGTCATCGGTGTCTGGCCAGACGCCAGGATTTCCAGTCCGATCCTCAGAGTTTGCTCTTCCAGCCGCTCGCGGGATGGAATCCAATTCGAGGCGATTGAATCCGAAACAATCGCATCCCAATCGATCGCGCCGAGCACATCGCTTTCATACGCGAGCTCGCGACGCGTCGTTCCTTCGACCCACGCGACTCGCGGCAGAAAAAACCTCGCGCCTTTGAACGAAGCGCGCCGACCGATCGACGTACGCTTGGCGCTCCCGTTGCCGCTCGGTCCGACGCGCACGCCGGTTACCAGATCGCCCATTCCTTCCGTTTCAAGAGAATCCTTAATGCTCTTGACCACGTCCGCGGTCTTGGCATCGTGACAGTAGACGTAGCATTCGTCGAGCGCCGGGCGCCCAGTCTTTGCGACATGCGGTTGGCGCAATATTCGACCGACGAGTTGCGTCAGCGCGCCAGGGTTGCGCCCGGCCGCGAGCGCGCACAGCACGTAGGCGAACGGACAGTCCCAGCCCTCTTGCAACGCTTGCTTTGTGATGATGGCGCGGACCTCGTTCGCGGGCGAAAGCAGGTCCTGATTCTCCGGCTGCGCGAGATCGTCCTTTTCCGAAGTCTTGATCGCAATCTGGCGATCCTGGAGTCCGAGCTGCAACAGGAATGCCTTTGCGTGATCCGAGTGGATAAGACCGGACTCGACCTGATCGGCGCCGGTGCGTTCAGCTTGGACGAGAAGTATCGGGCGGATATATCGGGCGGTATCTGCCTCGAGCGCTCTCGCCTCCCGTTCCAGCTCTTCAAGCTTGTTCAAGCTCGCGGAGAGGCAGCTTTGCCAGTCCGGCCAGGGCCGCACATCCACGTTGATCGGGAGCTTGATCATCTCCTCCCGCTCCAAGTCAGTACCCCGAATGTCGACCAGAATGTTCGCGCCGTGCTCCCCGGGGCGCTTCGCCACTCTCGGTGTCGCCGAAAGTTCGAGCACGAACGATGGATTGAACCCATCGATGGTCTCCAGCGCCGTGTCGGTATACGAGTGATGCCCTTCGTCGATCACCACCATCGGCCGCAGCAATCGCATCACGTTGCCGAGCGAGTCCTTGACGACCGAGCCTTTGTTGCGAGCGGCGCGTTCTTCTGGGCCGCCGTTGGGAGCGTAGGCACTCAGGTTCGGAATTTCTCCGAGTAAACGCCAGTGCGCATCCAGATCATCCTCGCGCGGGAAGAATCCGTGCACATTGCCTCGGTCGCGAAAGAAACGCAGTGTTTCTTTCGACTGTCGAGCCGCCGATTGCAGCATCAGCAGCATTACGCAAAGGTGCGACTCTACGTCCACGCGCGACAGCGGCATATCCTTCTCGAGCAGTTTGACCTTTCCTGCGCCGGCCACATTCAGCAATTGGCGGTAAGGATGGTCTCGGTCGGCGAGCGCCTTCTTCGTCTGCCGATAGATGGCTTCGTTCGGTACGATCCAGAGCACCATGCCGTGATGCCGCCGGTAGTAGCGAGCGTGCAGCCGAGCAATCGCGGCGGCGGCGAGCAAAGTCTTGCCACCACCAGTGGGAATTTTCAGACAGATGTTGGGGATCGGGCGCTGCGCGCCGTCGGTACGGCTCGAATACTCCCGCGCTGCGCTGGCCGATGGGAGCTTGCCTTGCGATTGAAGCAGTTGCCACGCTTTCTTCGAAAAATCCGGAATTTCGATATCCAGCTCCGGCTGTGCCGCCTTCAATTGCCCGACCGCCAGTGCTTTCACCCGCTGCTTCACAAGCTCTTCGACGTAGTCCGACAGCCGCGCCAACGCCTCAGATTGAAACTCCTTCAGCTCCACCGCGCCAGGCTCGGCCGCTATGGCAGTGCGAGCGCGGGGCTGCCAGAATATTTTCCGGTCGCGCTCGATTCTTTGCCGAAAATCGTCCTCCAATGTCTCCTGCAGGTGGATCAAATCCACCTTGTAGACCAAGGGCAGATCCAAAACCTCGAGCGAAAGTTTCGTGTAGTCCTGCGGGGCCATATCCAGCGCATCCACAGCCAGATCGATATCCGAATCCCTGCGGTAATCCCCTCTCGCCCGTGAACCGTAAATCCAGATCGCCTCGATTCCCGGCCAGCGCTCGAAAAGGCGCATCAGCGCCGCGAAATGGCCGGGCGAGATGCCGAAGTGTTCCTCGTTCACGAAAGCGTCGTCAGGTGCGCGTGGAGCCTCTCAAAAAGCCCGATGGCGGTATTGCGTACTTGCGCCGCTACCTGGATCGCCATCTTCTCGTTGTAGGTATGGGTTGTGAGGTTTCGGTTGTCCCGAGTTGCCTTCCAGCCGTCTGGATCGTCGTGCAGATTCGCCTTGTGTCCTTCGCGCAGTACGGGCATAACCTGCTCGGCGACCTCGACTTCTTGGTCCATCAGAACCCGGAACATGGCTTTCCAAGCCATCTCGAAACAGAACTCGAACCTTTGAATCAACGCATCGCGCACAATCGGGGTCTCGTCCAGTGCGAGTGCCTCGCGCAACCGCTCAAGCGATTTCCCGAGTAACTCGAGCTGAAGCTTCGTTCGCTCAGAAAGCATCAGACTTCGCGGTACAGGGCGAATGGCAGCGGCGCGTACTCCACACCATGCTCAAGCAACTGTTTGTTGGAAAGAAACTTCGCGGGCGCGAACACAAGATGCCCCTTATTCGGATACTTCTCGCGCAACTTTTTCGCCAGCGACAAAGTTAGCGCTGCCTCTGTCGACTTGAGAAATCCGAGATCAGGCTTGTACACCAACCACAGGTGCCGATTCTGTGCTTCTCCCAAGTACCAGATCTTCGGTTTTACCTTCTTCTTGTTTAACGCCCCGCCCGTAGCGGTATAGTAGAGCAATGCAGCCAAATTCTCGTAATCCGGGAGAGTCTTCCCAGACAGAATGCCTTCTGGATCGATAGGTTCACCGAGCGTGCAAAAAGTGAACTCACCGCCCAACCCCTTAACTCGCTTTGAGATACGGCGCTCTCCCTCAACCACGACGTCTCCATCCTCGACTTTCGCGTTGACGCGATCGAACCGTCGCTCTACATCGCTCGCCAAATCCTTTTTCTCAGCAACTCCCTCGCGTTTACGAATCTCCTCAATATCTGAAATCAATGTCTCGACCTTTTGCAGCTTTGACCAAGTAATCTTCTCGCGCAAAAGTTCTTTTCGCTGCACCCCTTGGAACGCGTATCCACCGATAACCCGTCGTACACGCTCTGCAGTCAATTGCTCCGCATAGTCTTCACACTCAACCAGGATAAACCGTCGATCTCCGCCGTCTGCAGCGTTCTGTGTAATCACCGCTTGGGCGGTTGTTCCAGACCCTGCAAATGAATCGAGAAAAATTCCGTTCGAAGGGCCTCCTTGCACAATGAGTTCTCGAATCAATGCAGACGGTTTAGGAAATTTAAAGGATTGCTTCGAACCAAAAATCTCTTCGAGCTCATTTGTGCCGTCTCGCGTGAACAATCCACTCCCGACAATCGAGGAAATATTTGGATCCGTCTCAAGTTCGTCTAGAAAAACTTTTTCTCTCGGCCTCCCGCTGGATAATCTTGGCCACAGAATTCGTTTTTCGACGATAAGCCGACTCATGGTGCTAGGTTCGTATCGCCAACCCTGGTCCGGACAACCGTAGTTGATCTTCGTTTCCGGATTGATCAGATCATAGTGAAGATTCGGGCGGTCTTCCTTTGATGCAAGTCCAACCATATTCCCGCTTGTCCAAGGGCCGCGCTTATCTTGATCTGGATTTGTGTATTGCTCCGTCTTCCTAATTGCCCCGGTTAACTTCCTTCCGTAGCACAAGATGTATTCATGATCGATGGAGAGTCCAGATTTGTTTCTGTTGTCCTTGTTTTGCCTACTTTTCCATACCAGCTGCCCGATGAACGACTCTTCTCCAAACACTTCGTCCATCGCCAGCCGAAGGTTCGAGACCTCGACGTCATTGATTGAAACAAAAATCACTCCGTTCTCAGTGAGAAGTTCGGCAAGGAGCCTGAGGCGGGGATACATCATGCACAGCCATTTGTCGTGCCTGAGCATATCTTCATGATTGACCGGATTCTCTTCGAGCCAATTTCTCATTAAAGGACTGTTAACGTTGTCGTTGTAGCTCCATGTTTGTTCCCCAGTGTTGTAGGGCGGATCGATATAGATGCAGTTCACCTTCCCTGTGTACCGCGGAAGAAGACTCTTCAGCGCGTGCAGGTTGTCGCCATGGATGATTAGATTGCCGGCGAGATCGGCGGAGCCGATTGATTTCTTGGCGCGCGCTATCAGAGGCCGGTAGGGAACCGTCAGGTGATGGTTGTAGACGTACTCCTTACCCTTGAAGACAAGTTCCGGCATGACGTGCGATGCTACCTCAGGAGGCGCTCTCGCCCAAATACGCTTCCCGCACCTTGGGATCGGCAAGCAGCTGCGCTGATGCACCGGCAAGCGTGATGTTGCCCGACTCCATGACATAGCCGCGCGAGGCGACTTCGAGGGCGAGGCGCGCGTTCTGCTCCACCAGCAGGATCGTGACGCCCTCGGCCGCGATCTGGCGCACGATCTCGAAGATCTTCGCCACCAGGCGCGGCGCGAGGCCCATTGAGGGTTCGTCCAGCAGCAACAGCTTGGGGCGTGCCATGAGCGCGCGCCCGATCGCGAGCATCTGCTGCTCGCCGCCCGAGAGCGTGCCGGCGGTCTGCTTGCGCCTTTCCTTCAGGCGCGGAAAAGTCTCGTATCTGCGCTCCAGGTCACGCGCGATGTCGCCATCGTCTCGCGTAAACGCACCCATGGCGAGATTCTCTTCCACCGTGAGTTGCGCGAAGATGCCGCGGCCCTCGGGGACCATGACCAATCCACGCCGTGGCAATTCGTGTACTGGCGTGCCAGCGATGTCGGCGCCCGCGTACCGGATGCTGCCCGCGCGGGCCGCCAGCAAACCGCACACCGCGCGCAGCGTGGTGCTCTTGCCCGCGCCATTGGCGCCAATGAGGCAGACCAGTTCGCCCTCCCCGACTTCGAGGTCGATGCCCTTCACGGCGCGAATGCCGCCATAGCCGGCTTCCAGGCTTTTGACTTCAAGCAGCATTCGGCACGCCGAGGTAGGCTTCGATCACCTTCGGGTCGCGCTGCACGACAGCGGGCGGCCCTTCGGCGATCTTTTCGCCGTAGTCCAGTACCAGCACCTGGTCGCAGACGTTCATGACCAGGCGCATGTCGTGCTCGATGAGCAGGATCGTGGTCCCGTCCTTGCGTATGTCCTGCAGCAGCCGGCGCAGCGACAGCGTTTCAGATGCGTTCATGCCGGCCGCAGGCTCGTCCAACGCGAGCAATTTCGGTTCCGCGGCGAGGGCGCGCGCGATTTCCAGGCGCCGCTGGTCGCCGTAAGGCAGGTTGCCGGCGGCATCGTTGGCGCGGCTGCGTATGCCGACATAGTCGAGCAGCTGCAGCGCGCGCTTCTCCGTAAGCTTTTCCTCCTCCAGCGTCCGGCGGTTGCGCAGAATCGCGCCGAGAACACCGGCGCGCGTACGCGAATGGCGGCCGATCATCACGTTCTCGAGCGCGGAGAGGCTGGCGAAGAGGCGGATGTTCTGGAACGTGCGCGCAATGCCCTTGCGCGCGATCTGATCGGGCTTCAATCCGGAAATTTTTTCCCCGCCCAGAACAAAATATCCGTCGTCGGGCGCGTAGATGCCGCTCAGCAGGTTGAACAGCGTCGTCTTGCCCGCGCCATTCGGGCCGATGAGGCCGTAAATGTCGCCCTGCGCAATGGCAAACGACACGCCAGAGAGCGCCTGCACGCCGCCGAAGCGCTTGCCGACGCCCTGCGCCTGAAGAAGTGGGATCACGACGCGCGGTCCTGCGTCAATTCACGCTTGCGAACCGCCGAGGGCAGCAGGCCGGCGGGACGAAACAGCATCACCAGCACGAGCGCCAGGCCGAATATCAGCATGCGGATTACTTCGGGCTCGACCAGCATCTTGCCGAAAAGCGCTTGTTGCACCGGCTCCACCGTCCAGCGCAGGAATTCAGGGACAAAGGCGAGCAACAGTGCGCCGAGAATGACCCCGGCGACGTTGCCCATGCCGCCCAGCAC
Organism: uncultured Bordetella sp.; assembly: GCA_964616875.1. Lineage (GTDB taxonomy): Bacteria > Pseudomonadota > Gammaproteobacteria > Burkholderiales > SG8-39 > RBG-16-66-20. The sequence goes on from CAZTSJ010000045.1 coordinate 19,568, forward strand.
CACCATCGAAACCACCATCACCGATTCCACCAGCACAAAGCTCTCGGGCGAGATGAACGCCTGGATCGCGGAGAACATGCCGCCCGCGACGCCGCCGAAACTGGCGCCCATGGCGAAGGCGAGCAGCTTCATGCCGGTGGTATCGATGCCCATGGCGCGCGCCGCGACTTCATCCTCCCGGATCGCTTCCCACGCACGGCCGATGCGCGAGTTCTGCAACCGTACATTGATCAGCACGATCGCGAGCAGCAGCAGGAGCAACAGGTAGTAGTACTTCATGGGGCCGGTGAACACCACGCCCAGCAAGCTGTCGCTGCGCGAGAAATCGACGCTGCCGACGCGCACCGGGTCGATGCCGGCGATGCCCTGCGGGCCGCGCGTGATGTTCACCGGCTGCGACAGGTTGTTGAGGAAGATGCGGACGATTTCGCCGAAGCCGAGCGTGACGATGGCGAGATAGTCGCCGCGCAGCTTGAGCGTGGGCGCGCCCAGCATCACGCCGAACAGGGCGGCCACCGCGGCGCCGATCGGCAGGATCACCCAGAACGGCAAATGTATCCCGAACTGGGGACTCGCGAGCAGCGCATAGACATAGGCGCCGACGGCGTAGAACGCGATATAGCCCAGATCCAGCAGGCCGGCAAAGCCCACCACGATGTTCAGGCCCAGCGCGAGCAGCACATAGAGCATCGCAAAATTGGCGATGCGCACCCACGCGGTGCCGGCGTAGGAGAGCGCAAAGGGAAGCAGCAGCAAAGTGATGGCGATCAGCGCGACGCCCGGCCAGAGCAGTTTCGCGCGGTTCACGCCCGGTCACCCACCCGTTCGCCCAGCAGGCCGGAGGGCCGGAAGACCAGCACCAGGATCAGCACGACGAAGGCGAATACGTCCTGGTAATTGGAGCCGAACAGCACGAAATGCCCGCCGTCTTTGCAACGCTCACCTAGCGCACCGGCCAAGGTCGTGTAGTGGCACAGGTCGGTGAGTTCGCCGATGTATCCCGCGCCGAGGGCTTCCACCACGCCCAGGACCAGGCCGCCGACCATCGCACCGGGAACGTTACCAATGCCGCCAAGCACCGCGGCCGCAAACGCTTTGAGACCGAGGACCGAGCCCATGGTGTACTGCGCGACGCCGTAATAGGTTCCGAACATCACGCCCGCCACCGCGCCCAGCGCAGCGCCGATGATGAAGGTGGCGGCGATGACGCGATTGACGTCCACGCCCATCAGCCGCGCCACCTGCGGGTTCTGGGCCGTCGCGCGCATCGCGGTGCCCAGGCGCGTGCGGTAAACCAGCAGCGCGAGCCCCGCCATCATCGCGAAGCACAGGCCAACGATGGTGATCTGCACCCCCGTGACGACCGCGCCGGCGAATGTATAGGTGGTGAGCGGAATGATCTGCGGAAAGGCAAGCACGTTGCGGCTCCATACCAGCATCGCAAGGTGCTGCAGGATGATGGAGACGCCGATCGCGGTGATGAGTGGCGCGAGGCGCGGCGCCTGCCGCAATGGGCGGTAGGCAAGCCGCTCCATCGCATAGCCGACCAGCATGCACACCGGTATCGCGCAGGCCGTGCCGATCAGCACCACCGCCAGCGGCGGCATGCCCGCTGCCGCGAGCAGGTTGATCACCGTGAAGGCAACCATGGCCCCGATCATCACCAGTTCGCCGTGCGCGAAGTTGATGAGCTGGATGATGCCGTAGACCATGGTGTAGCCCAGGGCCACGATGGCGTACACGGCCCCGAGCGTCAGGCCGTTCACCATCTGTTGGATAAAGATATCCACGGCGTCCCGAGACTAACGCGCGAGCGCGTTCCTCACCAGCAAAAAAAACGGCACCCGAAGGTGCCGTCTTTACTCTCCTGTTGCGGAGATTACTTCTTCGCTTCCGCCTTCGGCGCGTCCTTCGCCGGCGCAGCGGCCGGGGCCGCTGCAGCAGGCGCCGGTGCCGCCGCCTTCATGAACTCGGCGTAGTCGGTCGTCTTGCCGCCCTTGATGATCGCGACCGGTCCGAGCTTGCCGTCCTTCATGGTGAAGATCGTCATCTCGGCGTCCTTGCGGTCGCCCTTGGCGTCGAACGCGATCTGGCCGGTGGCGCCCTTGTAGTCGCTCTTCGCGAGTTCGGGCAGGTACTTCGCCGGGTCGGCCGAGTTCGCTTTCTTCATCGCCTCGATCAGCAGGTTCGCACCGTCGTAGGTAAAGGGCGCGTACAGGATCGGATCGACGTTGAACTTCTTCTTATAGGATTCGAGGAACTTCTTGTCGGCAGCTTGCGGCGGCAGACCGGCTTGCGAGCACAGCAGCCCGTCGGCAGCTGCACCGGCGAGTTTGGTCATGTCGTCGGTGCAGGCACCGTCGCCGAAGGAGAACACCGCTTTGATGCCGAGTTCGCGTCCTTGCTTGAGCAGCGGGCCGCCGGTCGCGTCCATGCCGCCGTAGAACACGGCGTCGGCGTTCTTGCCCTTGACCTTGGTGAGGATGGCTTTCCAATCGGTGGTCTTGTCGGTGCCCTTCTCGCGCGGCAGAACCTTGATGTTGGCCGCCTTGAGCGTCTTCTCGACTTCGTTCGCGATGCCCTCGCCGTAGGCGGTGGCGTCGTCGATCACGGCAACCAGTTTCGGCTTCTTCGTATCCGCGAGATAGCTCGCGATCGCCGGGCCCTGCTGGTCATCGCGCCCGACGGTGCGGAACACGACCTTGAAGCCTTGCTCCGTCAGCTTCGGGTTGGTGGCCGAACCGGTGATCACCGGGATGCCCGCCGTGTTGTAGATCGCGGAAGCGGGAATGGTGGTGCCGGAATTCAGGTGGCCCACGATGCCGGCCACCTTGGCGTCGACCAGCTTCTGCGCCACCGTGGTACCCACTTTCGGGTCCGCCTGGTCGTCTTCGGCGACCAGCGTGAACTTCGCGTCCTTGCCGTCGATCTTGATCTTGGCGGCATTGGCTTCGTCAATCGCGAGCCGCGCGCCGTTCTCGTTGTCCTTGCCCAGGTGCGCGATGCCCCCGGTAAGCGGCCCGACGTGGCCGATCTTGATTTCGATCGAGGGCGCCGCTGCAGAGGCAGCGTCCTTTTTTACTTCCGCCTTCTTCTCGGCAGGCTTGTCGCCGCAGCCGATCAGGGCGACTGCCGCGGCCACGGCCGTAAGTCCAACAAATGCGCGCTTCATATATCTATCTCTCCAGAATGGGGGTTTGTTTTAAAGGGGTAACGCAGGGGGCGGATCATACTCCTGCCCTCGCGAAACGAAAAGGCCGGGCGTAGCCGGCCATTTTTGCTCTTTTTCGGTGGTTTTTCGGGCCCTATTTGACCGACAGGACCCACTTCACCAGCGCCCTGACGTCAGCGTCAGGCACGGCCGCGTTGGGCGGCATCGGCACCTGGCCCCAGACGCCCTGCCCGCCTTTCTTGACCTTGTCGGCGAGCTTGGCCTCCGCGTCCTTCTGTCCGGCGTACTTCTTGGCCACATCGGCGTAGGTCGGCCCGATGGTCTTGGCACCTTTCACTACATGGCAGGTCGAGCACAGGTGCTTCTTGGCGAGGTCTTCGCTCGCCTGCGCCGCCGAAACTGCGCTCAGGGCCAGTGCGGCAGCAAAAAGAATCAATGATTTCATAGGGTTCCTGTGGTTTGCGGATTTGCGGATGCTAACTCAAATAGGCGCGACCCGGTTAACGCCTGGATGCCGCTACCCGTTGACAGTCCCTGGGGCCGGGTCGGGCACTATGGCAGCCTATGGAAGAAGCCCCTGAGATGCTGCGATTCTGGTTTGATCGCGGCCGGAAAGCCTGGTTCGAGAAAAGCCCCGCCTTCGATGACGAGATCCGCGCCCGCTTCCTGCCGCTCTACGAAAGGGCTTTGAAAAATGAGCTGGAAACCTGGCGCGAGGATCCGCGCAGCTGCCTGGCGCTGGTGATTCTGCTCGATCAGTTTCCGCGCAACATGTTCCGCGGCACTGCGCGGGCATTCGCCGCCGATGCGCTCGCGCGTGCCACGGCGCGCGTCATGCTGGACAAGGGCTGGGACAAGGCGATGACACCGGATGAGCGGATGTTCGCCTACCTGCCGTTCGAGCATTCCGAAGTACTGGCGGATCAGGAGCTGTGTCTCGCGCTGATGAAGGAAATCTCGCTCTTCCCGGAAACCTCGGACCTGCCCAAATGGGCCGAGGCGCACCTCGTGATCGTCCGCCGCTTCGGCAGGTTTCCCCACCGCAACGCGGCGCTCGGGCGCCCCAGCACACGCGAGGAAATCGAATTCCTCCAGCAACCCGGCTCAAGCTTCTGAGTCGGTGATCGCACCCTTGCTGGCGGTCGACACCAGCCGCATGTACTTCGCCAGCAATCCCATCGTGTAGCGCGGCTTGGGCGCGCGCCACTTCCTCCTTCGCGCGGCGAGCACTTTTACCGGCACGTTGAGTTGCAGAAGCTGCTTTTTCGCATCGATGGTGATCGAGTCGCCTTCCTTTACCAGCGCGATCGTTCCGCCCACGTAGGCTTCTGGCGCAACGTGCCCCACCACCATGCCCCAGGTGCCGCCTGAGAAACGTCCGTCGGTGAGCAGGCCCACTGCATCGCCGAGACCCTGCCCGATCAGCGCAGCGGTCGGCGCCAGCATCTCCTGCATGCCGGGACCGCCCTTCGGGCCTTCGTAGCGGATCACCAGTACGTCGCCGGGCTTGATTTTCTTGGCGAGGATCGCCTTCATCGCGTCCGGTTCGGAGTCGAAAACGCGTGCCGGCCCGGTAATCGAGAGCTTCTTCAGCCCGGTGATTTTCGCCACGCAGCCTTCGGGGGCGAGATTGCCTTTCAGGATCGCGAGGTGGCCCTGCTTGTAGATCGGCCTGGACCACGGCCGGATCACGTCCTGGTCCTGGCGCGGTTGCGCTGGAATGTCCTGCAGCATTTCGGCCATCGTCTTGCCATGAATGGTCATGCATGCGCCGTGCAGGACGCCGTTCGCGAGCAGGATCTTCAGCACCTGCGGCACGCCGCCCGCGCGGTGGAAGTCCACTGCGACATACTTTCCGGAGGGTTTCAAGTCGCACAGCACCGGAACCTTACGGCGCACGCGCTCAAAATCATCGATCGTCCACTTCACCCCGGCCGCCGAAGCAATCGCGAGGTAGTGCAGCACCGCGTTAGTCGAGCCGCCGGTGGCCATGACGAGCGCGATCGCGTTTTCGATCGACTTACGCGTGATGATGTCGCGCGGCTTGAGGTTCTTGCGGACGGCTGCGACGAGCACCTTGGCCGATTCGGCCGCGGATTCTGCCTTCTCCGCGTCGGGCGCCGCCATCTGCGAGGAACCGAGCAGGCTCATCCCCAGCGCCTCGAACGACGACGACATGGTGTTCGCGGTGAACATGCCGCCGCAGGCGCCCACCGAAGGGCAGGCGTTCTTCTCGATGCCGGTGAGATCCTCCTGGCTCATGCGGCCCGCGCTGAACGCGCCCACCGCCTCGAACACCGAGACGACGGTGAGATCCTGTCCTTTCCACTTGCCCGGTTTGATGGTGCCGCCGTAAACGTAGATTCCGGGCACGTTCATGCGCGCCAGCGCCATCATGCCGCCGGGCATGTTCTTGTCGCAGCCGCCCACCACCAGCGCGCCGTCCATGGCCTGGCCGTTGACCGAGGTCTCGATCGCATCCGCAATAACCTCGCGCGATACGAGCGAATATTTCATCGCCTCCGTGCCCATGCCGATGCCGTCGGTGATCGTCGGCACGCCGAATACCTGCGGCTTGGCGCCCGCGGCATGCAGGGCAGCGATAGCGCTGTCCACCAGCGGCTGGATGCCGGCGTTGCAGGGGTTCATGGTCGAGTGCCCGTTGGCCACGCCGACGATCGGCTTGTCGAAGTCGCCGTCGCCGAAACCGACCGCGCGCAGCATGGCGCGGTTGGGGGAGCGGGCCGGGCCCTGCGTGATGAGGCGGCTTCTGCGGTTGTCAGCCATGCGGTTCCTCCACGGACGCTAGAATCGAATTCTACCGTGCTGATTCACCCGAATTTCGACCCGGTCGTGTTCTCCCTCGGCCCGCTTGCCGTGCGCTGGTACGGCCTCATGTACCTGCTCGCTTTTCTTTCCTTCTGGTGGTTGGGGACGCGGCGCATTGCGGCAGGATTTGCTCCCATAACGCGCGAACAACTGGATGACCTCCTCTTCGGCGGCATCGTCGGGGTGATCCTCGGCGGGCGCCTGGGCTACGTGCTGTTCTACAAACCGGGCTACTACCTGTCGCACCCGCTCGAGAGCTTCGCCATCTGGCAGGGCGGCATGTCGTTCCACGGCGGTTTTCTCGGCGTGCTCGCCGCCATGGCCTTCGTCGCCTGGCGCCAGCGCGTCAAATGGTGGGACGTGATGGACTACGTTGCACCGCTGGTGCCGCTCGGCCTCGGCGCCGGGCGTCTCGGCAATTTCATCAACGGCGAGCTCTGGGGCCGCGTGACCGATGCCCCCTGGGGCATGGTGTTCCGCGGCGCGGGAAATTTGCCGCGCCATCCCTCGCAACTCTACGAACTGGCCCTCGAGGGCCTCGCGCTGTTCGCGCTGCTGTGGTGGTTCTCCTCGCGCCCGCGTCCGCGCATGCAGGTCTCGGCGGTGTTTCTGATCGGCTACGGCGTGGCGCGCTTCATTTGCGAATTCGCGCGCGAGCCCGACAGCTTCCTCGGTTTTCTCGCCCTTGACCTGACCATGGGCCAATGGCTGAGCCTGCCGATGGTCGTGGCCGGGATCTGGCTTTTCGCTCTGAGTCGCCGGCACAGATGAGACTTCTCGTACTGCTGCTCGCGGTCGCGACCGCGGCGCCCTTGCAGGCGCAGGCGCCCAGCCCCCACGCGGTCGAAATTCCGCGCTGGTTCACCGAGACATTCCTCGACATGCCGAATGACGTGCGCGAGGCGGCGGCGCAGGGTCGGCGCGTGATGCTTTACTTCGGCCAGGACGGCTGTCCCTATTGCACCGCCCTGATGCAGACGAATTTCAGCCAGCGCGCCATCGTGGACAAGACCCGGCGCCATTTCATCGCCATTGCCCTCAACCTCTGGGGCGATCGCGAAATCGTATGGACCGACGGCCGCCGCATGACCGAGAAAGCGCTCGGCCGCGAGCTGCGCGTGCAGTTCACCCCGACGCTGCTGTTCCTCGACGAGAAAGGCATGGTCGCGCTGCGCCTGAACGGCTACCTGCCACCGCACCGCTTCGCAGCAGCGCTCGACTACGCCGCCGGGCTCGCCGGCAAGGGCATGCGCTACGACGAGTACACCAAGACCGCGATCAAGGAAGCAGCAAGCGCGACGCTGCACGATGAAACCTTCTTCGCCGCCCCGCCGGTCGCGCTGCAGGGCGCGAAGCCGGTCGCGTTGCTGTTCGAGACCCCGTACTGCGCCGGCTGCGACGAACTGCACCGCGAAGGCCTGCAACGGCCCGAGGTGCGCAGGCTGCTCGAGCGCTACTCGGTCTACCGCCTCACGCTGAACGACATGCGCACTCCACAGACGAGCTGGGCGCGCGAGCTGCGTATCGCCTATACCCCGACCATCGTCTTCTTTGACCGCGGCAAGGAAGTGTTCCGCATCGACGCCTACCTGCGGCCTTTTCATCTCGCCTCGGCGCTTGACTATGTCGCGAGCGGCGCCTATCGCAAGGAGCCTTCCTTCCAGCGCTACCTGCAGGCGCGCACCGAGCGCTTGCGCGGGCGCGGCGACAAAGTGGATCTCTGGAACTGATTCCCGCTTCGATGCTTCAAGCAAGCGCCCGTTCCAGCACACGGGCGACGTGCAGCGCTTCGCGTTGCGCCCCATGCTCGATCTGATGCCGGCAACTGGTTCCGTCAGCGACGATCAGCGCCTCGGCTGAAGCTTCGCGCACCGCGGGCAGCAGGCTTGCTTCGCCCATCTGCATCGAAACGTCGTAGTGCTCCGCCTCGTAGCCGAAGCTGCCTGCCATGCCGCAGCAGGAGGATTCGATCGTCGTGACTTTCAACTCCGGCACCAGGCGCAGGACCTGTTCGACAGCACCCATCACTGCAAACGCTTTCTGGTGGCAGTGGCCGTGCAGCAGAGCCTCGGCTGCGATTGGCTTGAGATTCAACTTGAGACGGCCCGCGCTCGCTTCGGAGGCGAGGAATTCCTCGAGCAGGAATGAATTTTTCGCCAGCGCCTCGGTTCCAGGGAGCATCACGCGGTACTCGTCGCGCAAGGTCAACAAGCACGAGGGTTCGAGCCCGATGACCGGCACGCCATGCGCCAGCCATGGCGTGAGCGCATCGAGGACGCGCTGCGCTTCGGTCCGCGCTTCATCGACCAGGCCTGCGGACAGGAAGGTTCGGCCGCAACACAGCGGCCTGCTTCCCTGGACCGGGTCCGCCGTGTGCACGCGGTAGCCGGCAGCCTGCAGCACGCGGATTGCGGCACGTGCGTTCTCGGGTTCGAAATAGCGATTGAAGGTATCGACCAGGAGCACCACTTCGCGCGTGCCGCTCTTCCCCCACACCCGGTCGACAAAGCGATCGCGCCGCCAGGCCGGCAGTGCGCGTTTCGCTGTGAATCCTGCCAGCCCGCCCACGATGCGCGCGCCGAGATTCGCCAGCGGCGCCAGGCTCGCCGCGAGTTGTGCGTAACGTGGCAGATAGGCCACCGCGCGATCGCGCAGCGTGAGGCCATGGTCCTTGCGGTAGTGGGCAAGGAACTCGATTTTCATGCGCGCCATGTCGACGCCGGTCGGGCACTCGCGCTTGCAGCCCTTGCACGAAACGCAAAGGTCGAGCGCCTCCTTCACCATCGCATCGGAGTCCGGGCCCAACTGACCGGACAGGGCGAGCCGCAATGTGTTGGCGCGGCCGCGGGTAAGGTGCTTCTCGTCGCGCGTCGCGCGGTACGAGGGGCACATGGTGCCGGCGTCGAACTTGCGGCAATGGCCGTTGTTGTTGCACATCTCGACGGCCTTGTCGAAACCGCCCCATTACGACCAGTCGAGCGCCGGCGGCGGCAGCGTCGTCTCGTAGCCCGGCTTGAAACGGAACAGGGTCTTGTCGTCCATCTTCGAGGGCGCGACGATCTTGCCGGGATTCATGAGTCCGCGCGGATCGAGCAGCGATTTTATTTCGCCCAGCACCGCGGTAAGGCGCGGACCGAAAAACGGCGCGATCCATTCCGAGCGCACCAGGCCATCGCCGTGCTCGCCCGAGTAGGCGCCCTTGTACTGCCTCACCATGGCGCAGGCTTCCTCGGCGATCGCACGCATCTGCGCCGCGCCGTCGCGGCGCATGTCGAGTATCGGACGCACATGCAGCGTGCCGACGGAAGCGTGGGCGTACCAGGTGCCCCGCGTGCCGTGCTTCTCGAACACCTGCGTCAGGCGGTCGGTATATTCGGCCAGGTGCTCGAGCGGCACGGCGCAGTCTTCGATGAAGGAGACGGGTTTGCCGTCGCCCTTCATGGACATCATGATGTTGAGCCCCGCCTTGCGGACCTCCCAGAGATCCTTCTGCTGCTGTGCGCCGGTGAGCTCGACCACGCTGCCCGGCAGGCCGAGATCTCCCATGAGTTGTGCAAGCTGTTTTAGTTTTTTCGCCTGATTTTCTTCCCCTGAAAACTCAACCAAAAGAATCGCATCGGGGTCTCCTCTGATGAACTCGTCCACGGTGTTGCGATAGGCGGCGATATCGCGCGCCAGGCCGATCATGGTGCGGTCCACCAGCTCCACCGCGGAGGGTCCAAGCTTGACGATGTGCTGCGTGAGTTCCATCGCGGTATGGAACTTCGGGAAATGCACCACGCCAAGTGCCCTTGCCGAAGGCAGCGGCGAGAGTTTGAGCGACAGCTGCTCGAACCAGGCGAGCGTTCCCTCGGAGCCGACCAGCAGGTGCGCGGCATTGGCGTGGGGCGGGCCGAGGTGATCGAGGTTGTAGCCGGCGACCTTACGCAGGACTTTCGGAAAGCGCGCTTCGATTTCGACCTTCTCTCTTGCGTAGAGACTCTTCATGCGTGCAACAAAATCGAGATATTCGGCGGGCCCCGACGGATTCTCCATCGGACCGAAACGCCAGCGCTTGCCGGCAACCGTCACCGCGTCGATGGCGAGCACGTTGTGCACCATGTTGCCGTAGGCGATCGAGCGCGAGCCGCAGGAATTGTTGCCCGCCATGCCGCCCAGAGTCGCCTGGGCGCTGGTCGATACATCCACGGCAAACCACAAGCCCGACGCACGCAGCTTCGCATTCAGGCTGTCCAGCACCACTCCGGGCTGCACGAGCGCGGTGCGCGCGACGGCGTCAACTTCGACGATCTGATTCAGGTACTTCGAGTCGTCGATGACGAGCGCGGCGCCGACGGCCTGGCCGCACTGCGAACTGCCGGCGCCGCGCGGCAGTACCGGCACCCCGGCTTCGGCGGCAATCGCCAGCGCGGTGCGCGCCGCTTCGAGGCTGCGCGGCACCACCACTCCGATCGGCTCCACCTGATAGATCGAGGCATCGGTCGCGTAGCGCCCGCGCGAGGCGGCATCGAACAGCACCTCGCCATCGACGTTCTTGCGCAGGCGCTGCGCGAGCGCGGACTCCCCTGGCCTGGCCGCCACGAACTTGACCGGAAACGACGGCGCGCCGGCAGGGAACGCAGGCGCGTTCATGCCGCCTGGCGCGTTGTCAGCGCTTTGAGTTCCGCCAGTACGCTGGAGAGCTTGTGCGCGAGGTGATCCGAGAGCAGCGCCTTGATTCGCTTCACGTCCCTCGCACTCAACGCCGCAAGGATCGCGTCGTGCTCGCGCACCGCGGCATCCCAGCGCTCCTTCGACAGGTTTGCCATGTAGCGTGCGCGCCGCACATTGCCGTTCATTTGCCGATAGGTGTTGAACAGCACCGCGTTGCCCGAGTACTTGACGATTTTCAGGTGAATCGCCTGATTGAACTTGAAGTAGCCGGCAAGATCGCCGCGCGCATGATAGGCCAGCATTTCGAAGTGCAAGGCGCGAATCTCGTTGATCTGCGCGTCGGTCGCGCTGAGGCAGGCAAGCTCACCGGCCAGCGCCTCAAGCGCGCCCATCACCGCAAGGGATTCCGCCAGGCGCACTGGGTCCATCTGCGAAACGATGGCGCCGCGGTTGGGAAGCAACTCGACCAGACCCTCGGTCGCGAGTACCTTGAAGGCTTCGCGCAGAGGGGTGCGGGACACACCCAGCTGGGCCGTCAGCAGGCGTTCGTTCATTCGAGCGCCTGGGGCGAGGCGCCCCTGCACGATCAGGTCGCGCAGACGGTCGGTCGCCTCCTCGTGGAGAGGCCGGCGGATGATAGGGGTAGGCTCTTGCGAATCGTCCATTTTGTATGCAGAATACAAAAATTACAGGTTTGGCGCAATACCCAGCCTTTATGCTGCGCACAATTTATCATTTTGTATGCAATTCGAGGAGGCATGCATGACCCGAGCTGCCGGACGCCATTTTCTCCAGATCCCTGGACCGACCAATGTTCCAGACCGGATACTGCGGGCGATCGATTTCCCGACCATGGACCATCGCGGCCCGGCCTTCGCCCCGCTCGGCAAGGAAGTGCTCGAAGGCATGAAGCGTGTCTTCAAGACCGCCGGCCCCGTCGTCATCTATCCGGCCTCGGGAACCGGCGCCTGGGAGGCGGCCCTGGTCAATACGCTCTCACCGGGAGACCAGGTGTTGATGTACGAGACCGGGCATTTCGCCACGCTGTGGCAGAAAATGGCCAAGCGCCTCGGCCTGGAGCCAGAGTTCATTGCCGGCGACTGGCGCAGCGGCGCCGACCCGCAGGCGATCGAAGCGCGGCTGCGCGAAGACCGGCAGCACCAGATCAAGGCCGTGTGCGTGGTGCACAATGAAACCGCCACTGGCGTGGTCTCGCGCATCGCCGATGTGCGCCGCGCGATCGACGCCGCGAGGCATCCCGCGCTTTACCTCGTCGATACCATCTCGTCGCTCGCCTCGATCGACTACCGGCACGACGAATGGGGCGTGGATGTCACCGTGGGCGGCTCGCAAAAAGGACTCATGCTGCCGCCGGGGCTGTCCTTCAACGCCATCTCGGCCAAGGCGCTGGCCACCTCGAAGCTCTCGAAGCTGCCGCGCAGTTTCTGGGACTGGGGCGACATGCTCGCGAGCAACAAGGACGGCTACTTCCCGTACACGCCGGCGACCAATCTGCTCTACGGCCTGCGCGAAGCGCTGAAGATGCTGCTCGAAGAGGAGGGCCTGGAAAACGTGTTCGCGCGCCATCAAAGGCACGCCGAGGCGACGCGGCGCGCCGTGCGCGCCTGGGGACTCGAGGTGCTGGCGAAGAATCCGGCCGAGTACTCGGGTTCGCTCACCGCGGTGCTGATGCCGGCCGGGCACGACGCGGACCGCGTGCGCAAGACCATTCTCGAGAATTTCGACATGTCGCTGGGCACCGGCCTGGGCAGGCTCGCCGGCAAGGTGTTCCGCATCGGTCATCTGGGCGATTTCAATGACCTGTCGCTGGTGGGAACCCTCGCGGGTTGCGAAATGGGACTGCAACTCGCCGGGGTGCCGGTACGGCAGGAAGGCGTGCAGGCCGCGATGGCGTACCTCGCCGAATGTCACGCCAACCCGGCGCGCGCCGCGGCCTGAGCTATGATTTGCCCGGGAAATCGATACTCTTAGGAGGAGACGACATGCTTAGAACCCTGTTGTTCGTCGCACTCGCGGCTGCAGGCTTCGCCGCCCACGCGCAATCTTGGCCGAATAAACCGGTCACGTTCGTGAATCCGTTCCCTGCAGGCGGCGGAACCGACACCTTCGCCAGACCGATTGCCGCCAAACTGGGGCAGCAGATAGGTCAGCAGTTCCTCATCGAGAACCAGGGGGGAGCCGGCGGCACGGTGGGTGCCACCAACGTCGTCAAGCGCGCTCCGGACGGCTACAACTGGTTTTTTGGCGCGGTACACCACACTATCGCCGAGAGCCTGTATGCGCGCCTGCCCTACAACCTGGAAAGGGATTTCGAACCGATCACGGTTGCGGCTTTCGTGCCGAACGTCGTTGTGGTGCATCCCAAGCACGCCGACAAGATAAAGACGCTCAAGGATCTGATCGACTACGTGAAAGCCAATCCCGGCAGGCTCAACTACGGCTCCGCGGGCAATGGCACCACGCATCATCTGGCCGTGGAATTGTTCAAGACCATGACCAAGAGCTTCATTGTCCACATTCCTTACCAGGGCGCGGGCCCGCTGATGGTGGGTCTGCTGTCGGGCACGGTTGACCTCGCTTTCGATGGCATGGGCACATCGTCCGTGCAGATCAAAGCGGGCAAACTGATTCCTTTGGCCATCACCAGCGCGGCGCGCAACCCGGTGCTGCCGAACGTTCCGACCATGGCCGAAGCGGGCCTGCCCGGCTACGAGGTGCGGACCTGGTATGGCATCTGGGCGCTCAGGGGTACCCCCAAGGAAGCCAAGGACCGCATGTACAAGGAAGTCGTCATCGCAATGAACCAACCGGACCTGAAGGCAATATGGGCCCTGCAGGGTGCCGACCCGGGTGGCATGCCGCCCGAGGAGATGGTCAAGCTGGTGCGAAGCGAAATCGTGAAGTGGGCGCAGGTCGTCAAGGACGCCGGCGCGAAGGTGGACAACTAGTATTCAGACAATGCCATCGGCTCGCAGCTGCGCGATTTCGGTTTCATTTAATTTCAGAAATTCCTTCAATATTTGATCGGTATGCTCGCCCAGCAAAGGCGGCGGCAGCCGGTATTCGAGAGGGGTAGCGGAGAACCGCATCGGGCTGGCCACCAGCGGCAGCTTGCCCGCGGCGGAATGCTCAAGTTCAATCTTCACGCCGCGCGCCTTGACCTGCGGTTCCGCGAACACCTGCGCAATGTCGTTGATCGGGCCGTTCGGCACGCCGGCCGCATCGAGCAGCGCAAGCCACTCGGCGGTGGTCTTCCTGCTGAAAATTTCCTGGATCAGGCGGGTGAGTTCGGTACGGTTTTCGACACGCTGGCCGTTGGTCGCGAAACGCGCATCCGCGCCCAGTTCGGGGCATCCTGCCGCATCGCAAAATTTCCGGAACAGATTGTCGTTGCCGCAGGCGACGATCACCTCGCCATCGCTTGAGCGGAACGGCTGGTACGGCACGATGTTCGGATGCAGGTTGCCGATGCGGCCCGGCGGCTTGCCGGTCGAAAAGTAATTGGTATTCTGGTATGCGAGCAGCGCGATCTGCGAATCGAGCAGCGCCAGATCGAGGTGCTGGCCCGCGCCGGTCTGCGCGCGGCTGGCGAGCGCCGCGCAGATCGCGATGGATGCGTACATGCCGGTAATGATGTCGGCGATCGGGACGCCGGCACGCTGCGGTCCGCCGCCTGCCTTGTGCTCCCCCGGACCCGCGTCGGGTTCGCCGGTAATACTCATCATCCCGCCCATGCCCTGGATCATGAAGTCGTAGCCCGGCCGCTCGCGGTAGGGCCCGGTCTGGCCGAAACCGGTGATCGAGCAATAGATCAGGCGCGGGTTCGCACTCTTCAGATCGTCATAGCCAAGGCCGTAGCGCGCCAGGTCGCCGTGCTTGTAGTTTTCGATCAGCACGTCGCACTCCCGGGCGAGCGCACGAATAAGCGCCTGGCCTTGCGGCGCTGCCACGTTGACCGTGATGGATTTCTTGCCGCGGTTCGCAGAGGTGAAGTAGGCCGAGTCCTTCGTTTCGCGGCCGTGCGTGTCCTTCACCCAGGGCGGCCCGAAGGCGCGCGAGTCGTCGCCGACCTTGGGCCGCTCCACTTTGATCACCTCGGCGCCGAGGTCGGCCAGATTCTGGCCGGCCCAGGGACCGGCCAGCACGCGCGACAGATCGAGCACTCGAACCTGCGCCAGCGGTCCCGCCATGAACTGCTCCCAAGGGAAGGTGCGGCAATCTACCAGAGGTTCGCCAGCATGCGCAGCGCGAGACCGAAGAGCATCAGCGCGAAAAGGATGCGCAGGCGCTTGACCGGCAGACGATGCGCGAGGCGCGCGCCCAGCGGCGCGACCGGCATGCTCGCGGCGACGATGAGTGCCAGGGCAGGTAGATGGACGTAGCCCAGGCTGCCCTCCGGCAGTCCCGCCACACGCATGCCGTTCAGCACGTAGCCGACCGTGCCTGCCACCGCGATCGGGAAACCGATCGCCGCAGCGGTGCCGATCGCGCGCTTGAGCGGCACGTTGCACCTGGCAAGAAACGGAATCGAAAGAAACGCGCCGCCGGCGGCAAGCACGCTTGAAAAACCGCCGATCACCGCGCCCGCGCCGAACAGGCCGGCACTGCCGGGCAGCTGGCGCGCGGGCTTGGGCTTCACCTCGAAGAACATCTGCGCCGCAGCGTAGAACATGAAGCCGGTAAAGAAAATCGCGAGCGGGCGCGTCGGCACGAAGCCCGCGGCCAGCGTAGCCGCAAGTGCGCCGGCGACGATGCCCGGCGCCATGGCGCGCGCCACCGCCCAGTCCACGGCGTCGTGCCGGTGATGCTCTCGCACGCTGGCAAGCGCCGTGAACACGATGGTCGCCATCGAAGTGGCGAGCGACAAGTGCATCATGTGCTCGGCAGGAAAACCCTTGGCGGTGAAGACGATGACCAGCATCGGCACCATGACCATGCCGCCGCCGACACCGAGCAAACCCGCGAGGAAGCCCACCGTCACGCCGATGGCGAGGTAGGCCCACCACCATTCCATCAGCTGCTTTCGGGCAGATGCGCGAGCAGTTGCGCCGCGAGTTCGGTGAACCCGGCGCCGGCCGCGCCGCGCGTGACGTATTTCGGCTCCGGCTTGAACATGCCCGCAAAACGAGCGATGTTGGCCACGCCAATGGAGCATTCGAAAAACGCAAACATCGGCGCATCGTTCGGCGAGTCGCCCGCGAACGCGAACTCCCGTCGCAGCATGTCCGGGGAAAGCCTGAATTGCTCGGCGAACAGCAGCCTGGTCATCGCCAGCTTGTCGTGGCTGCCGAACCAGCCGTTGACATGTATCGAGCTCACTTTCGCGCTGAGTCCTTCGGCACGCATCAAGGCCGCGATGCGCTCGGCAGCTTCGAGCGGCAACGGCGGCACGTCCTCGCAGTAGTCGATGGCGAGGTCGGTCTCACGGTAGGGCTGGTCGGAGGCGAGCGCGCAGCCGGGAACCAGGCCGAGAATGCGCGCGCCGATCTCTTTCAACCGCATCCGGTTGCGCGCGCGCGCCTCGTCGGGGTCGTGAAATCGCTTGTGGAGTTTTCCCTGCTTGAGGCAAAAATAGAATGCGCCGTTTTCCCCGACCACCGCAGCCACCGGCCACGTGCGTGCAATGTGATCGCACCAGCCGGCCGGCCGGCCGGTGACCGCCACCAGGATCCGGCCCGCGCGCTGCAGGCGGTCCAGCGCCGCATAAGCCTCCAGCGTGAGCTTGCCTTCGGTGGTGAGCGTATCGTCGATATCGAACAGCAGGCCGCGGATGCGCTGCGCATCGCGCAATTCGGCCAACGGCTTCATGCTCCCAGGACCTGCGCCACGCGCTGGCGTTGCGCCGGGCTCATCAGCAGGCCGGCCTTGGTACGCCGCCACAGCACGTCCTCCGCCGTGTGCGCCCATTCCTGGGCAACGCAATAGCGTACTTCGCGCTCGCACAGCCCGGCGCCGAAGTCCTCTCCCAGGTCGCCGTCTCCGACCACCGCCTGCGCATGCGTACCGTGGCGGCGGAAAATGCCTCGCAGCGTCGATTCGGCGATGTGCGGGTGGCTCGCGAAGAACGCATCACGTGCCTCGACGCGCGCGACGCCGCCGAAATCGCTGCCTGAAAGCGCAACGCGGTCGGTCCAGGCCGGCTTGAGTCCGGGAAAGTAGCGCGCGAGCCGGTCCAGCGCCTGCTCGGCGAGCCGCCGGTAGGTGGTGATCTTGCCGCCGAACACGGACAGCACCGGTGCCGCCCCCGCGTCGTCGTCCACGCGCAGCGTGTAGTCCCGCGTCACCGCCGAGGGGTCGGCGGAACCGTCGTCGTAGAGCGGGCGCACGCCCGCGTACTTCCACACGATGTCTTCCGGGCGCGCCGGCCGTGCGAGGTAGCGGTTCACGGCGCGACAAAGATAGGCGACCTCCTCGGCACTCACCTCCGGGCGCGCAGCCTCGTTCTCCACCGGCACGTCGGTCGTGCCCACCAGCGTGTGGAGCTCGCCGTAAGGGATCATGAATATCACGCGCCGATCATCGTTCTGCAGAATGAAGGCGTGCTCGCCGTCGTAGAGTTTCGGCAGCACGATGTGGCTGCCCTTCACCAGACGCACCGCATCGCGCGAAGCCTGCGACAAGGCGTCGTTCAGCACTGATTTGACCCAGGGGCCCGCCGCGTTGACCACCGCCTTCGCGCTCGCCTGCTCGCCGTTCGACAGGCGCGCCGTCCAGCGTCCGTTCGAGCGCACGGCCGACAAGCATTCGGTCCTGGTCAAGACACGCACGCCGCGCTCGCGCGCGTCCATCGCGTTGGCGACCACCAGGCGCGCGTCGTCCACGCGGCAATCGGAATACGCGAAGCCGTGCTTGAGCTGCGGCTGCAGACCCGAGTTATAGGGCGGCGCGTCCAGGCGCACGGCCCTGGAGCCCGGCAGGCTGGCCCGGCGGGACCCGAGCGCGGGCGCGAGCCTTCCCAGATGGTCGTACAGGAACAGGCCGGCACGAATCATCCAGCGCGGGCGCAGCTCCGGTACATGCGGCATGACGAAACGCGCCGGCCAGACCAGGTGCGCGGCGACCTTGAGCAGGATCTCGCGTTCGGCCAGCGCTTCCGCCACCAGCCTGAACTCGTAGAGCTCCAGATAGCGCAGGCCGCCGTGGATCAGCTTCGAAGACGAAGACGAGGTCGCGTTGGCCAGGTCGTCCTTTTCCACCAGCAGCACCGACAAGCCGCGGCCCGCGGCATCGCGCGCAATGCCAGCGCCGTTGACGCCGCCGCCTACGACCAGCAGATCGTAACTATTCTCCAAGGGGTCCGTGCGGTTGCAAACGGGAAATTATACGGCGCGCGCGAGTTCTACCTCGAAGACGGCGCCCCCGCCGGCGGGCAGGTTTGCAGCGCGCAGCACGCCGCCGTGAAATTCCACGATCAGCCGCGCGATGTACAGCCCCAGGCCCAGGTGCGGCGCACCGCCAGAACGCTCATCACGCAGCGAAACCATCGAGTCGAACAGCGACTCTCGTATCGCTTCGGGCAAGGCCGGGCCCTGGTTT
The DNA here is from genome assembly GCA_964616875.1 of uncultured Bordetella sp. Lineage (GTDB taxonomy): Bacteria > Pseudomonadota > Gammaproteobacteria > Burkholderiales > SG8-39 > RBG-16-66-20. The sequence goes on from CAZTSJ010000045.1 coordinate 37,779, forward strand.
TGAATCCTGAGAATTATCCTGTTGCCGTCCAACGCGAGCGAAATCAGCAGTGGAGTTCCGCTGCTGGCGAAATCGACGGCGTTCTCGACGAACTTGTCGAGCATCTGCGCCAGCAGATCCGCCGAGCCAAGTACAGGTACCTCCTCCACCGGCAGCGATAGTTCGAATTTTCTTGCCGCATACGCGATCCGGTAGCCCTCGACGCAACCGCGCACCACCGCCGCGGCGTCGAAACGCTCGCGCGTCGCCGAAGAGAGCCCCTGCTCAAGGCGGCTCGCCTCGGTCATGCGCGACAGAACGGTGCTCAGGCGCGCCAGGCCTTCCTCGGCGCGCGTGACGTAGACCTGCGTTTCCTCCGGCGTGCGCGCAGCGTGCAGGTTTTCCAGCGAGGAGCGCACCACCGCGATCGGCGTCCTCAATTCGTGCGAAAGCCTGCCGGCAAGGGCTTCCAGATAAGCGTTGTAGCCCGCCAGGCGCCGCAGCACCTTGGTGAAACCGCGCGACAGATCGCCGATTTCATCGGCCGCGTCCGACGCCGTCGTCAGGCGCGTCACCCGGCCATGCGCGTCGATCGCGGCTTCCGCTTCGTCGCTCAGGCGCCGGATGCGATTGGTGATGCGCGTCGCGAACCAGAGCAGCATCGACGCCACGAGGAGGAAAAGAACGAGCGTCGCCACCAGCAGCTGCTCCAGCGCCTGGCTGCGCAACGATGCAATCCGGTTGGTGGTTTCTTCGACCACGACCGCGCCGTGGACCTGGTCGCCGACCCAGATCGGGAACGCCGCCGACACGACCACCGCCTGCCCGTCGCGCGTATTGCGCGTGCGGGTACCGGCGGCGCCTTGCAATGCGCCGGCCACCTCGCGCCCCGCCGCAATGGCGTCCTCGGCGATCGCGTCGTCGAACTCCTCGGTGGGCGGCGCGAGCAGCCAGCTCAGGGAACGCTCGACGAGACTGGGCGGCGCGCTGCCGGCGCGCTTGAGACTGCCGGCGAGCGCAAGCACGTGGTAGTCGCGGCTCACCACCCAGATGCGCGAACTCGCCCGCTCCAGGCCCTTCAGAATCGCCGTGATTTCGGCATCACCTTCCTGCTCGCGGGCGGGCGCCTCATGCGCGATCACGCCGCCCGTGAGGCGCTGCAGCTCGCGTTCGGCCTCGCTGCGCAATTCGGATTCGCTGCGCGAGCGGTACGCGAGCAATTTCGGACGCTCATGCAGCGCGGTCGCCACGGCGCGTGCCGTCGCCATGAGCGTTTCTTCCTGCGCGGCGAGAAGAAAACGTTCCATTTCGCGCACGTAGCGCCAGCCCGCCCACGGCAGCACCAGCAGCGCAAGGGCGACCAAGGCGAGTTTGGCGCGCAGCGGAAAACGGGTCACGGCGCCGGGAGCGGGTGCAACGCCACCGCCTAGGATTTCCAGCGGTAACCGAGGCCGTAGGCGGTCTCGATCGCATCGAATTCCGGATCGGCGATGAGGAACTTGGCGCGCAGGCGCTTGACGTGGGAGGTGACGGTCGCATCGTCCACGACGAGCTCGGCATCGCGCATGAGCTGGTCGCGGTTCTTGACGTGGCCCGGATGGCGCGCGAGCGAATGCGCGATCCAGAACTCGGTCAGCGTGAGATCGACGCGAATGCCCTTCCAGTGCGCGCTGAAGCGCTTGAGATCCAGTTCCAGTTCGCCGCGCACGATGCGCTCTTCCACCGGTTTCGCCTCGGCGAGCGCATCCACGCGCCGGAACAGCGCTGCGATCCTTGCCATCAGGTGCGGCAGGCTGACGCCCTTGGTCAGGTAGTCGTCGGCGCCGAGCCGGAATCCGGAAACGACGTCGAAATCCGAGTCGCGCGCGGTGAGGAAGACGATCGGAATCTGCGCCGAAAGCGAACGCAGGTCGCGGCACAGCGCGAAGCCGCCCTCTGCATCGTCGCCCAGACCGATGTCGATGATCGTCAGGTCGGGCAAGCGCATGCGAAACGCCTCCATCGCCTCGCGCCGGGCGGCATAGGCGGACACCTCGTAACCGTGGCGCGTGAGCGCTGCAGCGTAATTGGCGCGGATGGCGGCATCATCCTCGACGATCGCGATGCGGCGGGCCATGCGGGGACTATACCCCAGGCTCCGCCGTCATTTTTTCCGCATTTTTCTTCCTTGCATTGCCATTCCGCGAGCCCTGCGCGCGCCCGTTTGGAGAATGAAATGCAAGGCATATACAAGGGGCCCGGAGATGATCAAGTCCAGGGAATTCGCCGTAGAACTCGCCACCCCCGTCGCGCTCGCAGCCGCGATCGGCCTGCTCGTCAGCATCGTGCTGGCGGGCGCCGCGCTGCTGCTCGCCGCATGACCCGCGAGATGGACTACGGTGAAATCGCACTCGGTGTGGAATGCGCCCTGCCAGCCGGCAAGCTGCCGGCCCGGCGCATCAGCCGCGCGCGGCATTGCATTAGCTGGCTGATCGCGGCGCTGAGGCGCTGGGCTTGAAGAACCGCGGCGGCGGGCGCGTCGGGCCCGGAAAGGAGGATCGGGACACGGCGCCGGCGGCGCCCGCCCGCTTCGGCAGCGAAATGCCTTCAGGGGGGGATCCAGCTTGCAGCGAACGCTGATGTGGAAAATCGCCCTGATAGGACTGGTCGCGCTGCTATTGCAGATCCCGGTGGAAATGATTCGCGGCCTGGTCCTTGAGCGCAAGCAAGCGCGCGACGGGGTTATCGCTGATATTGCACGCCGTTCGAGCGAGGCGCAGAGAATTGCCGGGCCGGTGCTCTACGTGCCCTGGACGCGCCGCGGCGTCGAGACGACCACCACCAGCGACGAGAGCGGGCGCAGCCGAACCTCCAGCAAGGAGAAGATCGAACGTGGCCAGGTTGCGCTGCTGCCGGCGACATTGTCGGTAGAGGGCACGATCGACCTGCAGCAGAAGCATCGCGGCATCTACCAGGCGCGCGTCTACACGCTGAATGCAACGCTGCGCGGCACCTTCGTGCTGCCGCCCGGGCTGGGCGTTCCCGGGGGGCCAGGGACGCTGGAATGGGGCCGGGCCCTGCTGGTGCTCGGCATTCATGACACGCGCGGCATCCGGGATCGTGTACAGCTCGAATGGAACGGCGCTCTACCGGCGCTCTATCCGGGGGGCGTGGAGGCCGCTGGAGTGCCGAACGGGATACATGCGGATCTGGGCGTGCTCGCCACGCCCCAGTCGCTTGCCACGCAGGAATTCAAGATAGCGCTCTCGCTGCTCGGCAGCGAACGACTCGATATCATTCCGGTCGGTGCCGCAACCACGGTCTCACTGGCCTCGCCGTGGCCGCACCCGAGCTTTTCCGGGAAAATCCTGCCCGATGCCGGGACCACGCTTGCCCGGGACGGCTTCGCCGCGAGCTGGCGGACTTCGCATTTCGCCACCAACCTCGCGCAACTTCACCAGCGCTGTGTCCAGTCACGCCAGTGCGAGGCGTTCAACCAGCACAGTCTTGCCGTGGCATTCGTCCAGCCGGTGGATCTGTATCAGACCGTGGAACGGTCCGTGAAGTACGGCTTCCTGTTCATCGGCTTGACGTTCGCGGCGTTCTTCCTGTTCGAGGTGCTGAAAAAGCTGGCGATCCACCCCATCCAGTACGCGCTGGTCGGGGTCGCTCTGGCGATCTTCTTCCTGCTGCTCATCTCGCTCTCGGAGCACCTTGGCTTCGTGCCGGCGTATGCGATCGCAGCGGGGTCCTGCGTCGCGCTGCTCGGGTACTACGTCGGGCATGTGCTCAAGAGCATGCGCCTCGGCGCAATGTTCGCGTTCGCGTTGGGCGTGCTCTACGGCCTGCTGTTCGTGATTCTGCGCCTGGAAGATCACGCGCTGCTCATGGGCTCGGTAATCGTCTTCGCTTGCGTCGCAGCGGCGATGGTCGCGACGCGCCGCGTGGACTGGTACGCGCTGGGCACAACTCCACCGGCCCCGGCCCCGCCAGCCGCGCGGAAATCTGCCTAGAATACGCAGCCATGAGCGCCACTCTTACTCTCGTAGTCGGCAACAAGAATTACTCCTCCTGGTCGATGCGCCCCTGGGTGCTGCTGCGCGGACTGGAGATCCCGTTCCGCGAGCGGCAGATTAAATTTCATACCCAGGACTGGACCGACAACATCAAACACCTGTCGCCTTCAGGCATGGTGCCGATCCTGTGGGAAGGCGAGCCCGGCAGCGGCTTCGCCACCTGGGATACCCTCGCGATCGCGGAGCGAGTGCATGAACTGTTCCCTGCAGCCGGCGTCTGGCCTTCCGACCCGCGCGCACGCGCGCGGGCGCGCTCGCTCTGCGCCGAATTCCACTCCGGCTTCCGCACCTTCCGCAGCGCGATGCCGATGAATATTCGCAGCCGCCATCCCGGCAAGGGATTGAATCCGGAGGTCGCGAAGGACATCGAGCGCATCGTCACGCTCTGGACGGATGCGCGCCGGTCCTATGGCGGCAGCGGCAACTTTCTTTTCGGCGCCTTCGGCGCGGCGGATGCGTTCTACGCGCCCGTGGCGACGCGCTTTGTCACTTACGATTTCGAATTGAAAGGCGTAGCGCGCGAGTATCAGCGCGCGCTGCTCGATTCGCCCGGCGTCAAGGCCTGGAGTGAGGATGCGGTAAAGGAAACCGAGTTCGTCGCCGAAGACGAGCCCTACGCTACAGCACCGCGCTAGCAGCATGAACGTTTCGCGCCGCTTTTCGCAGCTCGACGTTTTCACGTCGGTTCCGCTATTGGGAAATCCACTTGCCGTGGTGCACGATGCCGCGGGTCTCAGCGACGAGCAGATGGCGTCGCTTGCGCGCTGGACGAATCTTTCGGAAACCACCTTCCTCCTGCCGCCGCAAGATCCCTCGGCGGACTATCTCGTGCGCATTTTCACGCCGCTCGGCGAATTGCCTTTCGCAGGCCACCCGACGCTGGGCAGCTGCCACGCGTGGCTTGCCGCGGGCGGCAAACCGAAGGATCCCCGGTTCGTGGTGCAGGAATGCGGCATCGGCCTTGTTCGCGTGCGCCGCGACGGCGATCGGCTCGCGTTTGCCGCACCGCCACTGCGCCGCAGCGGGCCGGTTGCGGCCGACGAACGCGCGACCGTGCTTGCGGCGTTGCGCATCGGCGCGGACGCCGTACGCGACATCCAATGGGTCGAGAACGGACCGCCGTGGGTCGGGGTTTTGCTGCATGACGCCCAGGCAGTGCTCGATCTCAAGCCGGATTACGCTGCGCTGCGCGGCCTGGCGGTGGGTGCCGTGGGACCCTATCCGGAAGGGTCCGCCTGTGCGTTTGAAGTTCGCGCCTTCACGCGCACCGGAGTCGAAGACCCCGTCACGGGCAGCCTGAATGCCGGCCTCGCGCTATGGCTGATCGGGGCGGGAATCGCCCCGCCGCGCTATGTCGCAAGCCAGGGCACTGTGCTTCGGCGCAGCGGGCGCGTTCACGTTGAGCGCATCGGCGAAGACACATGGATCGGCGGCGCGGTGTGCCCCGTGGCGAGCGGCACGATCCTTCTCTGACTACTTTTTGCGCAATTTCCTGATCGCCGCGAGCTGGGCCGCGAAGTTCGCGAACTCGGCGCTGGCAGCAGCAAGACCTATGGCGTCCTTCGCGTTGGCGCGCGCGATCTCTGCCTGTCTCAATGCTTCCGTCGCCTTTGCTTCGTCAAGGTCGTGGCCCCGGATAGCAGTGTCCGCGAGTACCGTAATTACCTTGGGCTGCACTTCGAGGATCCCGCCGGCAACGAAGATCAGCTCCTCCTCGCCACCGGGCTTCTGGATGCGCACCGCACCGGCCTTGATGCGCGTAATGAGCGGCGCATGGCGCGGGTAGATGCCGAGCTCGCCGGCTTCACCGGGCAGCACGACGAACTCCGCCTCCCCCGAGAAGATCGAGGCTTCGGCGCTGACGACGTCGACCTGGATGGTGGCGTTGGCCATTACTGCAGCGTCTTCGCTTTCTCGAATACTTCCTCGATCCCGCCGACCATGTAGAAAGCCTGCTCGGGCAGGGCATCGCACTCGCCGTTGACGATCATCTTGAAACCCTTGATGGTGTCCTTGAGCGAGACGTACTTGCCCGGCGTGCCGGTGAAGTTCTGCGCCACCGTGAACGGCTGCGACAGGAAGCGCTGGATTTTGCGCGCGCGGGACACCGCAAGCTTGTCCTCCGGCGCGAGTTCGTCCATGCCCAGGATCGCGATGATGTCGCGCAGTTCCTTGTAGCGCTGCAGAGTCGCCTGCACCGAGCGCGTGGTGTTGTAGTGCTCTTCGCCGATGGTGTTCGGGTCGACCTGGCGCGAGGTCGAATCGAGCGGGTCCACCGCGGGATAGATGCCCAGCGAGGCGATGTCGCGCGACAGCACGACGGTCGCATCAAGGTGGCCGAAGGTGGTGGCGGGCGACGGGTCGGTCAGGTCGTCCGC
>CAZTSJ010000046.1:0-4062 GCA_964616875.1 uncultured Bordetella sp.
GGCGGATCGCGTCCAGGTTGCCGAGGTCTCCCCGCAGCGCTGCAAATGCCGCCGCGATTTCGGCAATGTAGTCCCCGGCATAGCCGTCGGCGGGCCACAGCGGGCTGCCGGGCTCGATACCCTTCGCGCGCGCCTGCACCGAGAGCGCCAGGTTCTGGATCTGCGCCCCGGCATCGTTGTAGTAGAACTCGCGCGTCACCGCATGACCCTGGAATTCGAGCAGCGCGGCGAGCGCATCGCCCAGCGCCGCCTGGCGGCCGTGCCCGACGTGCAGCGGTCCGGTCGGATTCGCCGATACGAACTCGACCTGGATCTTTTGCGGTTTTTCTGCCGCCTGGCGGCCGAAAGCGGCGCCCGCGTCGAGGATCTGCCTGACGATCAGCGTTTTCGAGGCCTGCTTGAGGCGGATGTTGATGAACCCGGCGCCGGCGATCTGCAGCGGTTCGCAGGCGCCGCTCGCCTCGATTTCAGCGCGGGTCGAGGCGACGATGTCCTGCGCGATTTCGCGCGGTTTGCGGCCGAGCGCTTTCGCGAGTTGTAGCGCGACATTGCTCGCATAGTCGCCATGCTCGGGATACCGGGGCCGCTCGAGGGTTACTTCAACCCCGCTGCCAGGCGCGATCCCGCGCACGCCACCGGCGAGAATGGCCTGAACGGTGTCCTTGGGAGTGGCCATGAAAAGGGCGCGAATTATAAACCGCGGACCCGTCAGGAACGCGCTCGCGCGTTAGTCAAATTCGATCGGATCCACGTCGAGATGCCAGCGTACGCCGCTCGAGGTCGAGGCAGGCAGGGCCGCCGACCACAGGCGCAGGAACTCCTGCAGCGCCGGGCGCGAATGCGACTGCAGCAGCAGCTGAGCGCGCTCGAAGCCGGCGCGCCGGGTAATCACGTGCGGCACCGGGTCGTAGATCTGGACGCTTGCGGGCACCTCCATGAGCTGCGCCGCAGCGCGCAAAAATGTCATCGCCGCCTCGAGCCTGGTCGCTTCGGCACGCAACGCGGCTTCGTGCACGAACGGCGGGAAGCCCGCGCCTTCGCGCTCGGCCAGTTGCGAGCCGGCGAAACCGGCATAGTCGTGGCCGATGAGCGCCTGGTACATCGGATGGCCGGGAAAACGCGTCTGCACCAGTACTTCGCCGGGCTGTTCGCGGCGCCCGGAGCGCCCGCCCACCTGCGCCAGCGTGGCGAAAAGCCTTTCCGCGGAACGATAGTCGGTCGAGAGCAGCGCGCTGTCTGCGTTGAGCACGCAAACCAGCGTCAGGTTCGGAAAATCGTGTCCCTTGGCGAGCAGCTGCGTGCCGACCAGGATGTCGCCTTCGCCGCGGCCGATGCCTTCCAGGGTGAGCGCCAGCGCGGCGCGCTTGCGCGAGGTGTCGCGGTCGATGCGCAGAATGCGCGCGTCAGGAAACAGCACCGCCAGCGTCTCCTCTACGCGTTGCGTGCCGCGGCCCAGCGGCCGCAGGTCCACGTTGCCGCAGGTCGGGCACTCTCGCGGGACGCCTTGCCGGGCGCCGCAGTGATGGCAGCGCAGGCTGCCGGCTCTGGGCTCGCGCCCGCGCTCGGCGGTGGCATGCAGAACCATATGCGCGCTACAGCGCATACAGCCCGCTGCCCAGCCGCAAGCCTCGCATGACAGAACCGGTGCATAGCCGCGGCGGTTGATGAAGACGAGGCTTTGTTCGCCGCGCGCGAGGCGCGCCCGGATGGCCGCCAGCACCGGTTTCGCCAGTCCATTCTCGGCCCCCTCAATACGAAGATCCACGGTGCGCACCGTGGGCAGCTTCGCGCCGGGGACGGCCCGTTCGGCCAGGGTGAGCGACTCGTAGCGCCCTGCGCGGCCGTTGAACCAGGTCTCCAGCGACGGTGTCGCCGAACCGAGCACCACCGGGCAGCCGGCGAGCTTGGCGCGCAGCACCGCTGCATCGCGTCCGGAATAGCGCAGGCCTTCCTGCTGCTTGAAGGAGGCGTCGTGCTCCTCGTCCACCACCACGACGCCGAGCCGCGGCAAGGGCGTGAGCACCGCCAGCCGCGTGCCGAGGATGATCGCTGCGTCGCCGCGCGCGGCATCGAGCCACGCGTGCGTGCGTGCGACGTCCTGGAGCGCGCTGTGCAGCACGGCAATGCGGGTGGTGGGAAAAGCCCGGCGGAAACGCGCTTCCAGTTGCGGCGTCAGGCCGATCTCCGGAACCAGCACCAGCGCCTGCATGCCCCGGGCCAGCACCTGCGCGATCACCCGCAGGTAGACCTCGGTCTTGCCGCTGCCGGTGATGCCATGCAGCAGAAACGGCCGGAAGGCGCCGAGCGCGGCGCCGATGCGTTCGATGGCGTGAGCTTGGGCGGCATTCGGTACGTGCTCGCTTACGAGAGTTGGCGCGCCGTCGGTTGCGCCTCCAGCAACGGATTTTCTGCGCTTGGGCAACGGCTTGAGCGAACGCAGGCGCGCCGGCAGCGCGCCCGCCACCGTCTCGCCAAACGGCCGTTGGTAGTAGGACGAAAGAAAGCGCATCTGCTCGAGCCAATTGGCCGGCAGTCTCGGCGCCCCCTCCAGCACGCGCTCGACCCGCTTCAACTTTGCTTCCACAACCGAACTGGCGGCTGCGATCTCAACCACGACGCCGACGCGCGCGCGCGCGCCAAAAGGAACTGCGACGCGATCGCCTGGTTCGACCGGCGTCGCGTCGTCGATCAGGTATTCGAAAAGTTTGGCAACCGGTACATCGAGCGCAACACGTAAAACCCTCATGCGCAAGAGTTGAGTTTTCGCATCGCAAATATCGTCGTTCTCCTTGCGTCACAAGGATAATTTGGAATTCGCGATTCTCCTGTGGATAAAGCTGTGAATAAAACTGCCTTCCTCCGGAAACTTACCCACAGGACCGATACTACAAGCCGCGTGAGGGGCAAATTGCACGAGATATTCATTCTGAGATCAAGGTCTTGTCGAAATCGTCCCCGGTCTACGCCCCGCAACGACATGGTTTCTCCCTCTGCCGTGCCAGTGTGCATAAGTCAGCCCGGACGCGACCTGAGTTGCCTGCTGTAAGTGCGCACTTCGTCTACGAGGGCTTCGACCGCGTCGACGCTTGCATGCGGTGAGATGCCGTGACCGAGATTGAAAATATGGCCGGGCGCGGTGCCGAAGGCATCGAGCACGCGCCGCACCTGTTCTCGCACGCGCGCCGGCGGCGCGCTGAGCACCGCGGGATCAAGATTGCCTTGCAGCGCGACCTTGGCGCCGATTCTGCGGCGCGCATCGCCGGGATCGACGCTCCAATCCAGGCCCACCGCGTCGCAACCGCTCGCGGCGATGCTCTCGAGCCAGCCGCCGCCGCCTTTGGTGAAGACGATGCGCGGCGCTTTGCGCACCTGCGACATCACTTTGCGCATGTAGGAGAGCGAAAATTCCTCGTATTGCGCCGCAGTGAGGCTGCCGCCCCAGGTGTCGAACAGCATCACTACCTGTGCGCCCGCTTCGATCTGCGCGTTCAGGTAATCCGTTACCGCGCGTGCGTTCACCTCGAGAATGCGGTGCAGCAGGTCGGGGCGGGCGTACAGCATCTGCTTGACCGCGCGCCAGTCATCACTGCCCGAGCCCTCGATCATGTAGCAGGCGAGCGTATACGGGCTGCCGGAGAAACCGATGAGGGGGACCCTGCCGCCGAGGGCCTGGCGGGTTTCGCGCACCGCATCGAGCACGTAGCGCAGTTCGGCGGTGGGATCAGGCGCGGCAAGGCGCCCGATGGCCGCTTCGTCGCGCAAGGGCCGCTCGAAACGCGGGCCTTCTCCCTCGGTGAAGTACAGCCCCAGGCCCATCGCGTCCGGAATCGTGAGGATGTCCGAGAACAAAATCGCCGCATCAAGCGGAAACCGATCAACTGGCTGGAGCGTCACTTCGGTCGCGAGCGCCGGCGACTTCGCCAGCTTGAGAAAACTTCCGGCACGCGCGCGCGTCGCGTTGTACTCCGGCCTGTAGCGCCCGGCCTGCCGCCTCAGCCAGACTGGCGTGTACTCGGTCGGCTCGCGCAACAGCGCGCGCAGCAAGGTGTCGTTATGAGGGCG
>CAZTSJ010000047.1:0-23838 GCA_964616875.1 uncultured Bordetella sp.
AAATCCCGGTCGTGCGTTACCAGGGCGTCGGCACCGATCGCCATGGCGCTGGCGACCTGAATCGCATCAGCCATCCTGAGCCCCAGACTGGCGCGGAACCGTGCGGCGCTTTCAGCAACATCCGGGGTCAGGCCGACCACGCGCCAGGATTCCATGACCGTACGATAGCGGCGGGCGACGGATTCCTCGCCGGCTCGCAGGGGTCCCGTAAGAACCTCCACGATCGTGATCGTCGCGACCGCGAAGTGAATCGTGCCGGCTTCCTGCCGCTCGAACAACGGTCGAAAACGCGGCGCAAACCTGGGAGCGTTCTCAAGGACGTAGATGATGGGCGCTGAATCCACCAGCACCAGGGACCCGTCGGGCAAATCTCCCTGCGCTAGCGATCCCACTCGTCTCGCAGCTTGCGCAGCGTCTTCCTGCTGTCCTTACCCCATAGGCCCTTGCCCGATCCCGCCAGCGGGAGCAGCGACTTCTGCCGTGCGCCTGCCGGCAAGCCGTCGACCGGGACGATCGCCGCGATGGCGCGACCATGGCGCGTGATGACGGTCGAATGCCCCCGCTCGGCCTCGGCGAGCAAAGCCGGCAATTGGTTGCGGGCGTCTTCGACACCTTTGCGGTTCGGGCGCGACATGCCAGAACTGTACAGACTGTACGGAACCCGGTCAAGCCGCCCGACCCGCCCGCGCCGTCCAACCAAAGCGCCGCTCTCCCAGTTCGAACGCGCCCTGCACGATGAGCGCGAGCGCTGCCGCGGGAATCGCCCCGGCAAGCATGGTCGTGCTGTCGTTGAGGGCGAGGCCCGAAACTATCCGCTCGCCGTAACCGCCGGCGCCGACGAAGGCGGCGATGGTCGCCGTGCCCACGTTGATCACCGCGGAGGTCTTGATGCCGGCGAGGACCGCGGGCATGGCGAGCGGCACCTCGATGCGCCGCAGCCGCTCGGCGGTGCTCAGCCCGAGCGCGAGCGCGGCCTGGCGCATGCCCGTGCTGACCGCTTCGAGCCCCGCGTGAGTGTTACGCACGATGGGCAGCAGCGCGTAGAGGAACAACGCAATCAACGCCGGTACGGTACCGATCATGCCGAGCAAGGCGATGAGGAAAGCGAACAGCGCGAGCGAAGGGATGGTCTGGATCACGCCCACCACGCCCAGCACAACCTGGGTCATTGCTTTCACCTTGTGGGCCAGAATTCCCAAAGGAACCCCGACCGCAATGCTGGCCGCAAGCGAGACGAACACCAGTTCCAGGTGCTGGCGCGTGAGGAGCCAGAAATCCGGACCGAACAGCACGGTCAGAAATTTTCTTTCAATTTTTTTCACGCTTTCCTGCGCCGAATCCAGCAGCGCCGCAGCTTCGGCAAAACTTCTGCCCTGCAACTCCGCCGCCGCATTGAGGCGGATCATGGTGCGTTCGTCGATGCGTTTTTCCAGCTTCTGCAGCCTCGCCCAGGCCTCGGGAAAGCGCGTCGGCGCCTCCAGCCGGTAGAGCAGCACCGCGTCATAGCGCGGAAAGAATTTGCGGTCGTCTTCGAGCGCGCGCAGCTGGAAGCGCTCGATCTTGGCGTCGGTGGTGTAAATGTCCATGACTTCGATCCTGCCGGCGGCGATCGCCTCGTAGGCGAGGCCGTGATCGAGACCCGAAGGCGTGGCAAGCGTCAGGCCGTAGGCTGCCTTGAGCCCCGGCCAGCCGTCGGCGCGGCCGATGAATTCCTGCGACAGGCCGAGCTTGAGCGACGGATGCTTCGCCAGGTCGGCGAGCGAGCGCACGCCCAGCGCCAGCGCGCGCTCTTCGCGCATCGCGAGCGCGTAGCTGTTGTTGAAGCCCAGCGGCACCGCGACGCCGAAGCCGAGCGGCGCGAGAGCGCGGTTCAGCTCCGCGAGGCCGGGGTTGCCCTCGAGCTTGAGGATTTCCTTCGCGATGGTGCCGGTGTATTCCGGATACAGGTCGATCGAGCCGGATTTGAGCGCGGCGTAGAGGATGCCGGTGTTGCCCAGGCCCTGCCGGTGCACCGCGCCGTCAGCCGCAGTGCGGATCAGGATCTCGCCCAGGATGTAGGACTCGGTGAAGCGCTTGGAACCGACCTTGAGGACGTCGGCCTGCGCCGCGCTGCAGGCAACCAGCAGCGAGCAAAAGAGGAGGCGGCGCACGCTCACCATCTAGTAGCCGGCGGCTTTCAGCATCTGCGCCATGCGCTGCTCGCTGAAGCCGTTCATGCGCTCGCTGCCGACCAGGATCACCGGAATGCCGCGGCCGCCGATGCTCTTGTGCTCGGCCCTCGCGGCCTCGGATTTTTCGATGTCCAGCTCCGTGTAAGGGATGCCGTTGCGCGCAAAGTAATCGCGCGCCTGCTTGCAGTACGGGCACCAGTCGGTGGCATACATCTTCACGACAGGTTTACCCGCTACCGGGCGGTTGATCTGCTGCGCCTGTACCGTGCCGGCTAGCAGCGCCAGCGCCAGCACCACGATTGCGTTCCTCATTGCGCCCCCTCTCATGCCGCGCGCTCCATGGCCCTCGTGCCAGCGTCCAGGAACTGGAGCGCGGCGAGATTCGCGTACAAACCGCCCTGCTTCATGAGCTCGGCGTGGCTGCCCTGGGCGACGATCGCGCCGCGGTCCATCACCACGATGCGGTCGGCGTGCTGGACAGTGGCGAGGCGATGCGCGATCACGAGCGAGGTGCGGCCGCGCTCGAGCGCTTCGAGCGCCTGCTGCACCATGCGTTCGCTCGCCGCATCGAGCGAACTGGTGGCTTCATCGAGCAGCAGGATCGGGCGGTCGGCGAGCAGGGCGCGGGCGATGGACAGGCGCTGGCGCTGCCCGCCCGAAAGCGTCACGCCGCGCTCGCCGAGCACCGTGTCCATGCCCTGCGGCAGGCGGTGGATGAATTCGAGCGCAAAAGCCTGTTCGCAGGCGCGCTCGGCCTCGTCGCGGCCCGCCTCCGGCCGCCCGTAGCGCACGTTGTCGAGCACGCTCGCGGCAAAGATCACCGGATCCTGCAGCACCACGGCGACGAGGCGGCGCAACGCGGCAGGGTCGAATTCGCGCAGGTCGGTGCCGCCGATGCGCACCGCGCCGGTTTGCGGATCGTAGAAGCGCAGCAGCAGCGCAAGCACGGTGGTTTTGCCCGCGCCGGAGGGGCCGACGAGCGCGACCCGCTCGCCCTGCGAGATGCGCAGTGAAAAGCGATCGAGCGCCGGCGTGCCGGGCCGCGCCGGATAGGCGAAATTGACCGCCTCGAAGGCAATCCCGGTGTGCGGCGGGCGCGGTGCAGGCAGGGCCGGCGCCGTGATGCCCGGGCGCGTGTCGAGAATCTCCATGAGACGCTCGGTGGCGCCGGCGGCGCGCTGCAATTCGCCCCAGACCTCGGAGATCGTGCCCGCGCCCGTCGCCACGATGAAAGCATAGAAGATGAACGCCGAGAGCTCGCCCGCGGACAGGCGCCCCGCAAAGACGTCGTGGCCCCCAACCCAGAGGATCACGCCGACCGCGCAGAACGCGATCAGCATGACCGAAGCGATGAGGAACGCCTTCTGGCCGATGCGCGCGACGCCGGAGCGGTACGCCGCCTCCGCGTGGGTCGCGAAGGCGTCCCGATCTTTTCCTTCATGCGCATAGGCCTGCACGGTCCGGATCTCGTGCACCGCTTCGTCGACGTAGGCCGAAACGTCGGCCACGCGGTCCTGGTTGTCGCGCGAGAGGCGGCGCACCCGGCGGCCGAGCAGCAGGATCGGCACCAGTGTCGCCGGGATGCCGAGCAGCACGAACGCGGCTAGTTTCCAGCTCACCACGAACATCATCGCCGCGGCGCCGATCATCATGAGCAGGTTGCGCACGAACATCGACAGGCCCGAGCCGATCACCTGTTGCAGCAGCATGGTGTCGTTGGTCAGGCGCGAAATCACCTCGCCGGTGCGCGTGGCCTCGAAGTAGCCCGGCTCGAGCGCGAGGATGTGGTTGAACACGGCGCGCCGCAGGTCCGTGACCACGCGCTCGCCGATCGTCATCATGAGGAAGAAGCGCACGAAAGTCGCCGCCGAGAGCAGCGCCGCGACGCCGACCATCGCCACCAGCGCCGCGTTGAGCAGCTCCGTATCGGCGCTGCCGAAGCCCTTGTCGACGACGTGCTTGAGGCCCTGGCCCAGCGCCAGCACGCAGCCCGCGGCTACGATCAGCGCGAGCAGCGCCAGCGCGATTTTCACGCGATAGGGTGCAACAAAACGCAGCAGGCGCAATGCATGCCTCACAGGCGCCACTTTACCGCAGCGAGCTGCTACTTGCCGTAGAAACGGTAGTTGTTGCGGCCGAGCTCCTTGGCGCGGTACATCGCGGCGTCGGCGTTGCGCAGCAACGCCTCGCCATCCCCCGCATCGGCCGGGCAGAGCGACACGCCGATGCTCGCGCCGATGGCGAACTCGCGCCCGTCGACCACGAACGGCGGCACCAGCGAGCGCAGGATTTTCTCGGCCACCACCTGGCAGTCGCCGTCCTGCTGCAGGTCCGGGATCACGACCACGAATTCGTCGCCGCCGTGGCGCGCGAGGGTATCGGCCTTGCGCAGGCAGCCCGCGATGCGGTTCGCCGCTTCGCGCAGCACCACGTCGCCCGCGCGGTGGCCGAGCGCGTCGTTCACCTGCTTGAAATGATCCAGGTCGATCAGCATGAGTGCCACGCGCCTGTCGCGCCGCTGGACGAGCAACACCGCCTGGCGCAGCCGGTCATCCAGCAGGCGGCGGTTGGGCAAGCCGGTGAGCGTGTCGTGGTAGGCGAGGAAGCGCGCCTCTTCTTCCTGGCGCTGGCGCTCGGTGATGTCCTGCGACACGCCGATGACGCGCAGGATTTCCCCGCCAATGTCCGTGATCGCCTTGCCGCGCGAATGCATCCAGCGTACTTCGCCGGAGGCAGAAAAAATGCGGAAATCGATCTGGTAGGGCTCGCCGCGCTGCTGCGTGGCGAGCGACGCTGCGCGGCAACGCTCGCGGTCGTCCTCGTGCACGCGCTGCAGCCAGGCGTCGAAGCTGATGCGTTGCGCCCCGGGATGCGATGTTCCCGGACCGCGGCCGAAGTGCATGGTGCCGGTGGCCCGGTCCCACTCCCAGTACTCCAGTTCCGCTGCTTCCACCGCCAGCCGCAGCTTCTCCACGTTTTCGTACAGCGCCACCGCCGCAAGCTTCTCGGCGGTCACGTCGCGCGCAGTGCCGGTGGCGCCGATCACCGCTCCCTGCGCGTCGCGCAGCGGCACCGCGTTGAACGACAGGTCGACATGGCTGCCGTCGCGGCGCAGGTGGCGCGTCTCGTAGTCGAATACCGATTCGCCGGCGAGGATGCGGCGGAACACCGCGACGTCGCGCTCAATCAACTCCTGCGACAGGAGCTCCTTGAGCTCTCGTCCAAGCATGCCTGCCGGCTCGCAGCAGTAAATGCGGCGCGCGGCGGCCGGGCTGAGATAGGTCCAGCAGGCCGCGCTGTCCACCGACCAGATCAGGTCGTTCGAGGTTTCGACCAGGTTACGGTATATGGCTTCACTTTTGCGGAGTGCGCGCTCAACGGCGTGCCGCTCGCTGACATCGGAGTACGCAATGATGGTCGACGACTCGGGCGCTGCGGGGTTCACGGCGCGGCCCACGATGCTGCACCAGAGTCGGGAGCCGTCCTTGCGCCGCAACGGCACCTCACCTTCTTTCACGCCGCCGCCGCGCAGTACCGCGTACGCGCCACCTACCGCCCGCCACACCTCTTCGCTGGAATAAAGCATCCGCGAGGGCTGGCCGTTCAGTTCGCCCGGCGCATAGCCGAGCATCTGCTCCAGGCGCCGGTTGCAGCGCACGATGACGCGCTCGGCGAGAAAGGCGACGCCGACCGGCAGCGTGTCGAGGACCAGCGTCTCTTCGGCCAGAATCTCGCCGTAGGCGTCCTGCGCGCGTCGCAGTTCCGTGACATCGGTGAACACGCTGATGATGCCCCCGCTACGACTGCGCACCCAGCGGCCCTGCAACCAGCGGCCGTCAAGTGTCTGGTAATAACGCACCGCGCCGCTGCCGCTGGCGCGTCGTCGCAGCCTTTCCTGCATCCACTGTGCGCGCCGGTCGACATACTCTCGCGGCGGTTGTTCGACATCGAGCGCGTTGTGCACGATTGTTGCGTATGGCGTCGCGGGCAATTCGGCGGCCCGGCGCCCCGCGCCGTACAGCGCTGCGTAGGCCTCATTGCAGACCACCAGACGGTCTTCGGCGTCATAGACCGCGATGCCTTCGGGGAAGCTCTCAATCGCGTCGCGCAGCTGGCCCTCGCTCTGCGCCAGCCGCGCCACGAGTTCCTCGTTCTCGATCCGCGTGCGCAAAGTACTGACGACGCTGCCGTGGATGTCGCGGTAGACACGCACCATCACCACCCCGAACACCGCCACCATCAGGGCGAGCAAGCCGTAGGTGCGCCCCGATTGCACTGCAAGCTGCAGTACAACGGCGAAAAACGGCAGCGCGCAGAAGCCGTAGAACGCCGCCGGGCTGGCCGCATACACGCCGGTCGCGCCGATGATGCTGCCCCCGACCACGAAGATCACCGCCAGTTGCACCAGCGGATCGCTGACCGGCAAAAATACCGCGGACGGATAGGTCCACAGCGCGCCGGCCGCGATCGCGCCCAGCGCGAAGCGCGACTCCCAGTGGCGCGGCGCGTGCCTCTGCGGGTCGCGCACATAGGCGCGGTGAAACGCAACGCGCCCCAGCGTGACCGCCACCAGCACGCCGCACCAGGCGAGCAGCAGCGCGACGGGAAACACCTCCCACAGCACCAGCATCAGCAGCGCCGCATTGGCGAGCGTCGCGTAGTGCGCGGGCCGGGCAACATTGAAGAGTGCCGCTACTCGCGCGGCGGCGAGTCTTTGTTCAACCATCAACCCAAGCTACCCCCCGGTCAGCATGGACATCCGGAACTCCGGCACGCGGTTGACGCTTCCTTGCAGTTACTCCGACGAACGGCGCGCGACAAGCCTCAGGCGGCGAGTTCAACCTCGACCAGGCAGTCGTAGAAGGTCGCCGCGCCGCCCAGGTCGGCCGTGCGCTGCGAGGTGAGATCGTTCGCGTTGCGGCGGTCGCGCGCGAACTTCTTCCACCACAGCGAGGGCGCGACCACCACGCCGCGGCGCGGCTTGTCGTTGACGCGCGCCTTGAGGGTGTAGCTGCCGCGATCGTTGTACACGCGCACCGTAGCGCCATCGGCGATGCCGCGCTGCGCGGCGTCGGCCGAATGCAGCTCGAGGCTCGGCTCGCCTTCGGCGTCGCGAAAGCGCGGCAGGTTGGCGAACGAGGAGTTGAGGAAGTTGCGCACCGGCGGCGAGAGAAAACTGAGCGGATACTTGCGCGCGAGTAGCGGATTGCTCGCGGGCGCCTCGGCGGGCGGGTTGTAGAACGGCAGCGGATCGATGCCTTGTCCCAGGAGCGCGGCGCTGTAGAACTCGCATTTGCCCGAGGGCGTGTGGAAGCCGCCCTGCGCGAAAGGCGCAAACGTCTTGGGCAGCGCGAGCCGCTGCCAGCCGTCGCGCTTGAGCGATTCCCAGCTCATGCCCGCGAGATTGGCGTGGCCCGAGCCGATCGCCTGGCGCGCGAGCTCGTCGTCCGAGTCGCGGAAGCATTCCTCCTCGAAGCCCATGCGCGCGGCGAGGCGCCGGAACACTTCCACGTTCGGCAGCGATTCGCCGACCGGCGCGATGGCGGCGTTGTTCGCCATGACGTAGAGGTGCCCGTAGGACTTGTGAATGTCGGTGTGCTCGAGCTGCGTGGTCGCCGGCAACACGATGTCGGCATAGTCCGCGGTGTCGGTGAGGAAGGAGTCCATGACCACGCAAAAAAGATCCTCGCGCGAGAAGCCCGCGATCACCTTGCCCGAGTCCGGGCACACCGCCACCGGATTGGTGTTGTAGACGATGACCGCGCGCAGCGGGGATTCGGCCGCGGTCAGCGCATCACCCAGCCTGGAATGATTGATGACCCGCGGCCGCGGCGTAGGCATGAGATCCGGGCGCTCGAGCTTGGCGTGGTCGAAGTGGTAGTTGTCGGCGGTCGTGAGGAGGATGCCGCCCGCCGGATCGCGCCAGGCGCCCGTGAGCGCCGGCAGGCAGGCGATGGTGCGCGCGGCGATGCCGCCGCCGGCATGGCGCTGCATGCCGTAGTTGAGGCGGATCGCGGCCGGCTTCAGCGTGCCGTAGTCGCGCGCGAGTTGCACCACCTCCTGCACGCTGATGCCGCAGGTTTCGGCTGCCCACTCGGGCGGATATTGCTTGAGCCTTGCCTTTAATTCTTCATAGCCCAGGGTGTACTTCGAAATGTAGTCCTCGTCGACCAGGCCCTCGGCGACGAGCACGTGCATCATGCCCAGGGCCAACGCGCCGTCGGTGCCCGGCAATAGGGCGATGTGCTGGCTGCATTTCTCCGCGGTCAGGCTGCGGTAGGGGTCGATCGCGATCAGCTTCGCTCCACGCCGCTTGGCTTCCTGTGCGCGCGCCCACATGTGCAGGTTTGACGTGATCGGGTTGGAGCCCCAGATCACGATCAGCTTCGAATCCTGGTAGTGCTCGGGGTCCATGCCGTAGCTGCCGCCGAGCGTCACCTTGATGCCGGCCTTGCCCGCGGAGGAACACAGCGTGCGCTCGAGCTGCGATGCGCCGAGCTTGTGGAAAAAACGCCGGTCCATCGAGGCGTACTGCAGCATGCCCATGGTGCCGGCGTAGCTCACCGGCAGGATCGACTCGGGGTTCTCGCCGGCGAGCCGCTTCAGGCGTGCGGCGATCTCGTCGAGCGCCTCGTCCCAGCTGATGCGCTTGAACTCGCCCTTGCCCTTGGGTCCGACGCGCTTGAGCGGATGCTGCAGGCGATCGGGCGAGTAGGTGCGCTCGGGATAATGCGCGACCTTGGTGCAAAGCGAGCCGTCGGTGAACGGATGCGAGGGGTCGCCCTGCACTTTCACCGCCACGCCGTCCTTCACCGTGACCAGCATCGCGCAGGTATCCGGGCAGTCGTGCGGGCAGGCAGCGCGGACGATGGTTTCCATGGGCAGATTCTACTCGTCCAGCAACTCGATCCAATGGCGCACGGGAGCGCGCGTCCCCGCCTGCAGGTGACTGAGGCAGCCGATATTGGCGGTGGCGATGGTTTCGGCGCCACCCGCGGCCAGCGCGGCAAGCTTGCGTTCGCGCAGTTGCCCCGAGAGTTCGGGTTGCAGGATCGAGTAGCTGCCGGCCGAACCGCAGCAAAGGTGGCCGTCGGCGACCGGCGTGAGTTCGTAGCCCGCCTTGCGCAGCAGCGCCTCGACCCCGCCGCGAAGCTGCTGGCCGTGCTGCAGCGAACACGGGGACTGGAAAGCAACCCGGCCCGGATGGTTTTTCTTCTCCACCGCTTCTTCTGGTATCACTTCGCACAGATCCTTGGTCAGCGCCGAAATCCGCGCCGCTTTATCGCTGTACGCAGGATCGTCAGCCAGGTGATGGACATATTCCCTGATGAACGAGCCGCAGCCGCTGGCCGTCATCACGATCGCCTCGACCCTGTCTCCCTGGAGCATCGGCCACCAGGCGTCTATCAGCGCGCGCATGTCGTCCCTGCCCGCTTGCTGCGCGTTCAGATGGAAGCGCAGCGCGCCGCAGCAGCCCGCGCCGGGCGCCTCGACAAGCGATATCGAGTTGCGGTCGAGCACCCGCGCCGCGGCTGCGTTGATCGCGGGCGCAAGTGCGGGCTGCACGCAGCCCGCGAGGACCAGCATACGGCGCTGGTGGCGGGGAGCGGGCCACGCACCCTGAGGTACTTTCTCTGCAGGAATTTTTTCTTGCAGAGCCGCGGGAAGAAGAGGCCTGACCAGGCGCCCCAATCCGAGCAAAAACGCAAACAGACCCGTGCGCGGCAATGCAAACGCGAGTAGCGCACGCTGCAGGCTTTCCCATCCGCCGCGCCCGACTTTCTGCTCCACGATGCCGCGCCCGATGTCGGCGAGCCGGCCGTATTCCACGCCCGAGGGACAGGTGGTTTCGCAGGCACGGCAGCTCAGGCAGCGGTCCAGGTGCAGGCGGGTCTTCGCAGTGGGCGCCACGCCCTCGAGCACCTGCTTGACGAGGTAGATGCGGCCGCGCGGGCCGTCGAGTTCGTCGCCAAGCAGCTGGTAGGTCGGGCAGGTCGCGTTGCAAAAACCGCAATGCACGCACTTGCGCAGGATGGCGTCGGCCTCCCTGCCCTCGGGCGTGTCGCGGATGAAGCCGGCGAGTTGGGTCTGCACGGCTGGCTATACTTTCAGCGTGAAGACGATTTTCTGACTGTTGCGGCTCGCCATCCAGCTACATGCGGCCCGGGTTGAGAATCCCGGCCGGGTCGAAGACGGCTTTCAGTCCGCGGTGCAGCTGCGCAATTACCGGCGGCAAGGCCGTAAACGCGCCTGCCGGCTTGTCGCTGGCGCGGAACAGGGTTGCGTGCCCGCCGGCCCGCGCCGCGGCGCCGCGCACCGTGGCGGCGTCCGCATTGGTCCTCAGCCAGCGCAGGGCCCCGCCCCACTCGATCAACTGCGTGCCCGGCAGTTCAACCTGCGGCGCGTTCGAGGGCAGCGACAGGCGCCACAGCGGCACCTCGCCCGCGAAAAAGGGATCTGTCTGCTCGCGGATGCCGGTCCAGAAGCCTTGCGCCACCGCTTGATCCATCCGTGCGCCGCCGATTTTGTCCGCCGCCGCGCCCAGCGCCGCCGGCGCACCCGAAAGCCTCAGCGCGAGTTCGCCGTCCTGCCATGCGCTCGCCGAAACCGGCAGGGGCTGTCCGGCCCAGCGATTCAGGCTCTCCAATGCCCTGGCCTGAGGCAGTTCGAGCCTGAGCGTCATTTCAGCAGCCGGCCGCGGCAGCAGCTTGAGCGAAACTTCGAGAATCAGGCCCAGCGTGCCGAGCGAACCGGCGAGCAGGCGCGAGACGTCGTAACCGGCCACGTTCTTCATCACCTGGCCGCCGAAGGAGAGTGCTTGGCCGCGGCCATCGAGGATGTTCATGCCGAGCACGAAATCGCGCACCGAGCCCGTACTGGCGCGCCGCGGGCCCGAAAGGCCCGCCGCGATGCAGCCGCCGAGCGTGGCCGCAGGGCCGAACTGCGGTGGTTCGAAAGGGAGAATTTGATTTTTCTGACTTAGAATTTCCTGTACTTCTATCAAAGAAGTTCCGCATCTGGCCGTTATCACCAGTTCGGTCGGCTCGTAGGCGACAACTCCGGCATGCCCGCGCGTATCGAGCAACTCGCCGCGCGCTTCGTTGCCGTAGAAATCCTTCGTGCCGCCGCCGCGGAAGCGCAGCGGGCGCTTTTCGGCGGCGGCCGCCTTGATCTGATCTGAAAATGCCTTTGACAATTCAGAACCTGGGTAGATCGGGACGGGTCAGTTTTCCGGCATGCACATGCCTGCGGCCGAACTCGGCGCAGCGCGACAGGGTCGGAACCGCCTTGCCCGGATTGAGCAGCCCCTTGGCATCGTAGGCACGCTTGATGGCGTGGAAGATTTCCAGTTCGCCGGCGCCGAACTGCACGCACATCTGGTCGATCTTCTCCACGCCCACGCCGTGCTCGCCGCTGATGGTGCCGCCGACCTCGACGCATTTCTCCATTACCTCGGCGGCAAATTCCTCGGTGCGCTTGAGCTGGGCGGGGTCATTGGCGTCGAACAGGATCAGCGGGTGCAGGTTGCCGTCGCCGGCGTGGAATACGTTGGGGCAGCGCAAGCCATATTTCTTTTCCAGACTGCCAATGAAATTGAGCATTTCGCCGAGGCGCTTCTTCGGAATCGTGCCGTCCATGCAGTAGTAATCGGGCGAGATGCGCCCGACCGCGGGAAACGCGGCCTTGCGCCCGGACCAGAAGCGCAGCCGCTCCGCCTCGTCGCGCGACACGGCAAGGCGCGTCGCGCCCGCGGCTTCGAGCACCTGCTTCATGCGCCCGATTTCGTCCTCGACCTCGGCTGCGCTGCCGTCGGATTCGCACAGCAGGATCGCCACGGCATCGAGGTCGTAGCCGGCGTGCACGAACTGTTCGACCGCGTGCGTGGCCGGCCGGTCCATCATCTCCAGGCCGGCGGGGATGATGCCCGCGCCGATCACCGCGGCGACCGCATCGCCCGCTTTCTGCACGTCGTCGAACGAGGCCATGATCACCCGCGCGGATTCGGGTTTCGGCAGCAGCTTCACGGTCACTTCGGTGGTTACCGCCAACAGGCCCTCGGAGCCGATCGAGAGCGCGAGCAGATCCAGGCCGGGAGAATCCAGCGCCTCGGAGCCGAAGTCCACCGCCACGCCCTCGATGGTGTATCCCCTCACCCGCAGCACGTTGTGCACCGTGAGCCCGTACTTCAGGCAATGCACGCCGCCGGAGTTCTCGGCGACGTTGCCCCCGATTGAGCAGGCGATCTGGCTCGAGGGATCCGGCGCGTAGTACAGGCCGAAGGGCGCCGCGACGTCCGATATCGCGGCATTGCGCACCCCGGGCTGCACCACCGCGATGCGCGCGAGCGGATCGACGCGCACCACGCGCATGAACTTGGCGAGCGACAACAGCACGCCGTCTCCCGGCGGCAGCGCGCCGCCCGAGAGGCCGGTGCCCGCGCCGCGCGGCACCACCGGCACGCCGAGCGCGTGGCAGGTCTGCAGAATGCGCTGCACCTGCGCTTCCGTCTCCGGCAGGGCCACCACCATCGGCAGGCGACGGTACGCGGTCAGCCCGTCGCACTCGTAGGGGCGCGTGTCCTCTTCCTGCCACAGCACGCAGCGCTCGGGCAGAAACGCACGCAGCGCCTGCGCGACATTTCGTTGCTGCTGGAGATTTATTTCAGGTAAGGCGCTGCCCACTTCAGTCCTTCGACGGTGTCACCCTTGGGGATGTACTCGGCGCCGATCCAGCCTTGGTAGCCGAGGCGGTCGATGTGCGGCAGCAGCCAGTCGAAATTGATCTCGCCGCTGCCCGGTTCGTTGCGATCAGGCACGTCGGCGACCTGGATGTGGCCGATCCTGGGCAGCAGCCGTTCGATGGTTTTTGCCAGGTCGCCCTCGACGATCTGCATGTGGAACACGTCGTACTGCAGCTGCAGGTTGTCGGCGCCCGCGGCGTCGATCACCTCGATGCCTTCCTTCGAACTATTGAGCAGGAAACCCGGAATGGTGCGTGGATTGCATGGCTCGGTGAGCAGCGTCAACCCCGCGGTTTTCAATTTGGCCGCGGCGTAACGCAGATTCTCGATCAGCGTTTCCTGCGCTTTCTCGCGCGGCACGCCCGCCGGCGCGATGCCGGCAAGCGCGTTCAAGCGCGGGCAGCCGGCCGCCTGCGCGTACTCGATCGCGCGCTCAACGCCTTCGCGAAATTCGTTTACGCGCGCCGGCTGGCAGCTGATGCCGCGGTCGCCCTTGGCGGCGTCGCCGGCGGGCAGGTTGTGCAGCACCACTTCGACCCCGGCGGCGTGCGCGTGCCCGGCGATCTCCTTCGCGTTGCCGAAGCCATAGGGAAACTGGTACTCGACGTAGCGAAAGCCCGCTTTTGCCGCCGCGGCGAAGCGCTCGCCGAATGCAAGCTGCGGGAACAGCAGCGAGAGGTTGGCGGCGAGTTTGATCATAGGCGCTAGAATTCGCGGCAAGGAGAGCGCATGAACGACGATGCGAACAAGCCCTGGGGCAAGCTTATCGCCACCGGCACCGTGACCGCAATGCTGTACGCGTTGTTGTTCGCCTTTGAAAAGGACGTGATGGCGAGTTTCACGCGCACGGACGGACTCTACCCGCTTTTGCCCGTCGTCGCCGCCTTCGCCTTCTCGCTTTCGCACGGCGCATTTACCGGCTATTTCTGGGACGCGCTGGGCGTCAGGGCGCGGCCTCAGGCCCAGCAGCGCTCCGATAGCGCCGACGCGTTGTGATGGAAGCGCAGTTCATTGAATTGACCGCGGGCAATGTCGCCTTCCTCCTGATCGTCGGCTTCATCGGCGGCCTGGTGAGCGGCTTCATCGGCTCGGGCGGCGCGTTCGTGCTGACGCCGGGCATGATGAGCATGGGGGTATCGGGCGTAGTCGCGGTGGCGAGCAACCTGTGCCACAAATTTCCCAAGGCGCTGGTCGGGGCGCGCAAGCGTCACAAATTCGGCCAGGTCGACGTCAAGCTCGGCCTGGTGATGGCGGCCTCCGCCGCCGTGGGCGTGTGGGTCGGCGCCGGCTTCATGGAAGCGGTGCGCCGCGACTACGGCGAGGCGGGCTCCAGCCTGTACGTGAGCGTCGCCTTCGTCGTGGTGCTGACGCTGGTCGGGCTTTTCGTGCTGCGCGACGCGTTGCAGGCGATGCGCAGCGCCCGGGACAACGATAGCGACCGCGAAACGACCCATCGCTTCGCGCAGTGGGTCCAGTCGGTGGAGATTCCCGGCACCATGATGACCTTCCACGTCGCGAAGATCCGCGTCTCGGCGCTGTTCACGCTGCCGCTGGGATTCGCCACCGGGCTGCTCGCCTCGACCATCGCGGTCGGCGGCTTCATTGGCGTGCCGGGAATGATCTACCTGCTGGGGGCGACCAGCCTCGTCGCCAGCGCCACCGAACTGGTGATCGCGTTCGTGATGGGCCTGTTCGGCACGCTCAGATACGCCATGAGCGGGTACGTGGATATCCGCCTCGCGATGCTGATCCTGCTCGGCTCCCTGTTCGGTATCCAGCTTGGTGCAATAGGCACCACTTACGTGCGTCCTTACATGATCAAGCTGGTCACCGCCATGATCATGCTGATCGTCGCGGTCAGCCGGGCGCTGGTGATACCGGTCTACCTGGGCGAACTGCAGCTCCTCGGCCTCGCCGAGCCGGTGGCCAGGCTGCTCAAAGGCGCGAGCTTCGCCTGCATGTTGGCCGCCCTGGCCGTGGGGGCGTTCGTCATCGTCGGCGCGATGATCAAGGGCCGGCGATTGCCAGCGGGGCCGTAGAGCGACTAGACTTAGGTTCCACTAGGAGGGGGAAAACCATGAAAGTCATGCAACTCGCAGTAGCGGCGGCGTTCGCCGCGGGGTCGTTCGCGGCGCTGGCGCAGGCGCCGGCTCAAAAAGGCACGCTCGAGAACGTGCGCGCCAAGGGGTTCGTGCAATGTGGCATGACTACCGGCCTGGCCGGGTTCGCGCAACCCGATTCGCAGGGTGTCTGGAAGGGTCTCGACGTCGAAATGTGCCGCGCCGTGGCCGCCGCCGTGTTCGGCGATGCGAGCAAGGCGCGCTTCACGCCGACCACCGCGGTGCAGCGCTTTCCCGCGCTGCAATCGGGCGAAATCGACGTGCTCACGCGCAACACCACCTGGACCCTGGTGCGCGACACCACCCTGGGCTTCAACTTCGCCGGTGTCAACTTCTACGACGGCCAGGGCTTCATGGTGCCGAAAAAGCTCAACGTGAAGAGCGCCAAGCAATTGAACGGCGCCACGGTGTGCGTGCAGCCGGGAACGACGACGGAGCTGAACCTGTCGGACTACTTCCGCGCCAACGGGATGACCATGAAACCGGTGGTGATCGAGAAACTCGAAGAAGTGACCGCCGCCTACTTCGCCGGCCGCTGTGACGTATTCACTACGGATGTCTCGGGCCTGGTGTCGATTCGCGGCTCGCGCGCACCGAACCCCGCGGACCACGTGATCCTGCCCGAAGTGATCTCCAAGGAGCCGCTCGGACCGGTCGTGCGCCACGGCGACGACCGCTGGTTCGACATCGTCAAGTGGTCGCTGAACGCGATGATCGAAGCCGAAGAGATGGGGCTCACGTCGGCGAACATCGATCAGCAATTGGGCAGCAAGGACCCGGCGGTGCAGCGCTTCGTCGGCGCCACTGGCGATCTTGGCAAGGGGCTCGGCCTCGACAACAAATGGGCCTACAACATCGTCAAGCAGGTCGGCAACTACGGCGAGAGCTTCGAGCGCAACCTGAAGCCGCTCGGCTTCGAGCGCGGCATCAACGCGTTGTGGAACAAGGGCGGGATCATGTACGCCCCGCCGATCCGCTAGCCGCATTCTGAAAGCCGGTTAGCCGGGAGAGGTGCGGGCGACCGCGCTTCTCCTGGTTGCCCGCCATGAAATTCCTGCGTTCGGAGCGCTCGCGCGCCCTGTTTTTCCAGGTTGTCGCGCTCGCCGCGGTGTGCGGCGCGCTTGCGTACATCGTGCACAACACGATGGTGAATCTGGAAACGCGCAAGATCGCGAGCGGCTTCGCGTTCCTCGCGCGCGAAGCCGGGTTCGAAATCGGCGAATCTCCGTTCATCGCCTACAGCGCTGCGGACAACTACGGGCGGGCGCTGCTGGTGGGGCTGCTGAACACGATCCGCGTCGCGGCGATCGGCATCGTGCTGGCCACCATTCTCGGCGTGCTGGTCGGGCTCGCGCGGCTCTCCAGCAACTGGCTGCTGGCGCGGATCGCGAGCGCCTATGTGGAAGTGATTCGCAACGTGCCGCTGCTGGTGCAACTTTTCCTCTGGTACGTGTTGATCACCGACAATCTGCCGGGACCGCGCGACGCGCTGAAGCCACTGCCCGGTGTGTTCCTGTCCAACCGCGGCATCGCGCTGCCGGGCGTCGAATCGCACCCGGTGCAGCTGTGGATGCTGTTCGCCCTTTTCGCCGGCCTGGTGGCCGCCGGGTTTGTCGCGCGCTGGGCGCGCGCGCGCCAGGCGCGCACCGGGCAGCCGTTCGCGTCGTTCTGGGTCGGCAGCGGCATCGCGCTCGGCCTGCCGCTCGCGGTGTTCCTCGCTGCCGGGGCGCCGCTGAAACTCGATGTGCCGGAGCTCTCCGGCTTCAACTTCGCGGGCGGCTTCGTGCTCACGCCCGAGTACGCGACGCTGCTGATCGGGCTGGTGGCCTACACGGCCGCGTTCATAGGCGAAATCGTGCGCGCCGGCATCCTGGCCGTGCACCGCGGCCAGGTGGAGGCGGCCAACGCGCTCGGGCTGCCGCGCCGCCATGCACTGCGCCTGGTGGTGATGCCGCAGGCGCTGCGCGTGATCATCCCGCCGCTCACCAGCCAGTATCTCAACCTCACCAAGAACAGCTCGCTCGCGGTGGCGATCGGCTACCCGGACCTCGTCTCGATCGCCAACACCTCGATCAACCAGAACGGCCAGGCGATCGAGGGCATCGCCATCATCATGGCGGTGTACCTGACGGTGAGCCTGTCGATCTCGGTGTTCATGAACTGGTACAACAAGCGCATCGCGCTGGTGGAACGCTGAGGCATGAACTGGGTCCGCGCGAACCTGTTTTCCAGCTGGCCGAACGCGATCGCCACGCTGGTGATCGTCTGGCTGGCGTGGAAGCTCGCCGTGCCGTTCCTCGACTGGGCGTTCGTCCAGGCGATCTGGGTGGCCACCGACGATTCGCGGGCCTGCCGCGACGCCAAGGGGGTCAGCGCCTGCTGGGCGCTGATCCACGAGAAGCACCGCTTCATCCTGTTCGGCACCTATCCGTTCGACCAGCAATGGCGCCCGGGGTTGGCGGTCCTGATTTTCCTGACTCTCTATGTGATCAGCGCGCTGCGCGCCTGCTGGCGGCCGTGGCTTGCGCTCGCGTGGGTCGCGGGCCTCACGGCGATCGGCGTGCTGATGTGGGGCGGCGTGCTGGGCCTGCGCTACGTCGAGAACGAGCGCTGGGGAGGGCTCGCGCTCACGCTGCTGCTTGCGACCTTCGGCATCGCGCTTGCCTTTCCGCTCTCGATCCTGCTCGCGCTCGGGCGGCGTTCCGAATTGCCGGTGCTGCGCCTGCTGTGCGTGATCTACATCGAGCTGATCCGCGGCGTGCCGCTGATTTCACTCCTGTTCATGGCCTCGGTCGTGCTGCCGCTGTTCATGCCCGAAGGCGTGTCGATCGACAAACTGCTGCGCGCGCAGATCGCGTTGATCCTGTTCGCCGCCGCCTACCTCGCGGAAGTCGTGCGTGGCGGACTGCAGGCGGTGCCCAGCGGGCAGTATGAGGCGGCGCAGGCGCTGGGGCTTCCCTACTGGCGCATGACGGGGCTGATCGTGCTGCCGCAGGCGCTGCGCATCTCGATTCCGCCGCTCGTCAACACCTTCATCGGCTTCTTCAAGGACACTTCCCTGGTCCTGATCATCGGCCTCTTTGACCTGCTGACGACCGTGAATGTCTCCATCGGCGAGCCCAAGTGGGTCGGTTTCGGCATCGAAGCCTACATTTTCGTCTCGCTGGTGTACTTCGCGTTCTGTTTCGCCATGTCCCGTTATAGCCAGAACCTCGAATTGGAGCTGGCGGGCGGCGCGGCAAAGGGAGGGGTGCGGTGATCGAGTTATCGGGTGTCAACAAGTGGTTCGGCAATTTCCAGGCGCTCAAGAACATCAACCTGAGCGTCGCCAAGGGCGAGAAGATCGTCGTCTGCGGGCCTTCGGGCTCGGGCAAGTCCACCATGATCCGGCTTATCAACCGGCTCGAAGCGCATCAGTCCGGACGCATCGTGGTGGACGGTATCGAACTGACCGACGACGTGAAAGCGATCGAGAAAATCCGCGCCGAGGTCGGCATGGTATTTCAGAGTTTCAACCTGTTCCCACACCTCACGGCACTGGAGAACCTGATGCTGGCCCCGGTGTGGGTGCGCAAGGCGCCGAAGAAAGAGGCGGAAGAAACCGCACGGCAGCTGCTGGCGCGGGTGCGCATCCCGGAGCAGGCCGACAAGTATCCGGGCCAGCTCTCCGGCGGCCAGCAGCAGCGCGTCGCCATTGCGCGCGCGCTCGCCATGCGCCCGAAGGTGATGCTGTTCGACGAGCCGACTTCGGCGCTCGACCCGGAAATGATCAAGGAAGTGCTCGACGTCATGGTCGAGCTTGCCCAGGAAGGCATGACGATGGTGGTGGTGACGCACGAGATGGGTTTCGCGCGCACGGTTGCCGATAGCATCGTCTTCATGGACCAGGGGGAAATCGTCGAGACCGGCGCGCCGAAGGAATTCTTTGCCGCGCCGAAGACCGACCGCGCCAAGCTGTTCCTCAGCCAGATTCTCGGTCACTAGCTGTGCTAAGCTTTTCTTAGAATCTTTTGCCGCAAAGGGAGGGATAAATCATGGGCGCAATCTTCCAATCGCTGGGCCGCACCGTCATCGCGGGCGCGGTCCTCGTCGTCATCATGCTCGGCATCGCCGGCACCTTCGGCAAGATGGACCACGCCTGGGGCACGTTCTTCATGCGCTACCTGCACGTGCTCTCGGGCGTGATGTGGATCGGGCTGCTGTGGTACTTGAATTTCGTGCAGATCCCCTCGATGCCGAAGATCCCCGATGAGCAAAAGCCGGCGATCTCCAAGGTGATTGCACCCGAAGTCCTGTTCTGGTTCCGCTGGGCAGCGCTCGCCACCGTCGTTACCGGCTTGCTGCTCGCGACCATGAGCAAGTACATCGGCGCGCTGCTCACGCTGCAAGCGCCGTTCACGGCCATCGGCATCGGCATGTGGCTCGGCCTGATCATGGCCTTCAACGTCTGGTTCATCATCTGGCCGAACCAGAAGAAGGCGCTCGGCATTGTCACCGTGGAGGCGGCCGAGAAGGCCAAGGCCGCGCGCCTGGCGATGCTCACCTCGCGCTTCAACACGATGCTGTCCATCCCGATGCTCTACTGCATGGTGGCGCAGCAGAACGGGGGGCTTTGAGTCTTTTCTAGCGCGGGGCCAGCTTCTCCAGGCCCCGCAGCTTCGCGCCGGGCTTGATGCCGCGTTGCGCGAACCAGCCCTTGTTCATCTCGAGCGCGTAGCGCGCGGGGCGCGCGGCGCAATGCGACTGTTCGCTGTGCGGCTGCATGTCGGCGATGTTGGTGATCGCGCCGGACTCGTCGATGAACGCGACCGAGAGCGGGATCAGCGTGTTCTTCATCCACATGCAGTGGGTGGCGGTCTCTTCGAACACGAACACCATGCCCGAACCCTGGGGCATCGACTTGCGGTACATCAGGCCTTCCATGCGCGTGCCCATGCTGTCCGCCACCTCGGCCCGGATGAGGTGCATGCCGGTGGCGAGCTGCACCGTCGGCAACTCGGCGCGCACTGCCGCCGGCAGGCAGGCAAGCGCAAAGAAAAGGAGAAAACGCATCGCAGAAATAGAAAAGGCAGGGACGAACCCTGCCTTTTTCACCGGACGAACCAGCTTACTTCTTCTTGTCGTCCTTCTTGTCCATCTTCTTGTCCATCTTGTCGTCTTTCTTGTCCATCTTCTTGTCGTCTTTCTTGTCCATCTTCTTGTCCATCTTGTCGGCCTTCTTGTCCATCTTGTCGGCCTTCTTCTCCATCTTGTCGCCCTTCGCAGCAGCGTGCGAGGCGGCAACGGCGTTAAAGCTCACCGCCGCGAACATGGCGGCGACAATCATCGACAGCAGCTTGGTCATTTCTATCTCCTGGTATTGGTATGTTTAAGCGGGGTGACGTAACGAGTTGCCGCCTCTCCCCGTGCCGAAAAACGCACGAAACGCCCGGCGGTTGACCGTTCCTCCCGGCTGACCCCGTTTTTGCCTCCCTGCGCGCAGGTTTCCCCACGCAAGCCATTGTAAACAAAAGAAGAATTGGCATCAAAGCGTGATAAGCTATTGTTTTTACAGGATTGTCTTTGTGGCCAGCCGTACGTCATTTCGCTGGGGGACCTGCCTTGCGCTGCTTTTGCCGGGGTTTGGCGCCGCCGGGGCACCTTACGCGCCCAAGGACGACGCCGTGGTCCTCGAGACCCTGCCGACGAGGCCGGGGGACCCCGCTGCGGCTGAATTGCGCCGGCTGCGCGCCGCGGCAGCTGCCGCTCCTCGCGACGCGCAGTCCGCCACGCGCCTCGCGCGCCGCTATTTCGACATGGCGATGGCCGAAGGCGATCCGCGCTACGTCGGCTACGCGCAAGCAGCGCTGCGCGCATGGCCGGAGACGGCGGCCACACCGGCTGAAATTCTCACATTGCACGGCATGCTGCGCCAGTATCGCCACGACTTCGCGCGGGGCATGGCGGACTTTGACCTGGCGCTGAAGTCCGATCCGGCCAATACCGAGGCGCGTGCCTGGCGCGCGGCGATCCTGATGGTGCAGGCGGACTACACCGCTGCGCGCCGCGAATGCGAATTGCTCGCCGAACATGCGACCGAGTTGCATGCGACCGCCTGCAGCGCCTACGTCGACGCCACCACCGGGCAGGCCCGCGCCGCTTACCATCGACTCGTTGCCGCGCTGGCCCGTCGAACCAGCGTCGAGCCGGGATTCCACGTCTGGATCCAGACCCGGCTCGCCGAAATGGCCTGGCATTCGGGTCAGCTTGCCGCGGCAGAACGGCATTTCCGCGCCGGCCTCGGACTGGGCATCAACGACAACTTCATCCTCGCCGCCTATGCCGATTTCCTGCTCGAACAGGGGCGCGCCGCCGAAGTGCTGTCCCTGCTGAAGAACTGGACCCGGTCGGAGACCCTGCTGCTGCGGCTCGCGATCGCCGCCCGTCGGCTCAAGCTCGCCGAGGGCGAGAAGTACGTGCGTACGCTGGGCGCGCGCTTCGCCGACGCCGCGCTGCGCGGCGAGAAGCTGCACCTGCAGGAAGAAGCAAGGTTCCTGCTGGAGCTCAAGGGCGATGCGCGGGCCGCGCTGGCAGCGGCGAGCGGGAACTACCGCACGCAGCGCGAACCGCGCGACGCGCTGATTCTCATCGAGGCCGCCCTCGCCGCGCGCGACCCCGCAGCTGCCGCGCCCGCCCTGCAGTGGCTCGAAGCGAGCGGTTTCGAAAGCGCGCGGCTGCGCGAAGCAGCAGCGCAGCTGAAGGCATTGAAGCCTTGAAAGCGAAATACCTCGTCCTGCTCGCATTGCTGTTCGCCTGCGCCGCGCAGGCGCACAAGCCGAGCGACAGCTATCTCGCGCTGCGCGTCGATGGCGCCGCCGTGCGCGGCCAATGGGACATCGCGCTGCGCGACCTTGAATTCGCCATCGGCCTGGACGCCGACGGCAATGGTGAGATCACCTGGGGCGAGCTCAAGGCGAAGCGCAAGGACGTCGAGGCGTACGCGCTCTCCCGCTTTGGATTTCTTGCAGACAAGAAATCCTGCGCCCTGACCCCCACGGATTTTCTGGTCGACGAGCACAGCGACGGCGCCTATGCGGTACTGCGTTTCGGGGCCGACTGCGGCACGCGCCTACCCTCGGCCATCGAGCTTTCCTACAGCCTTTTTTTTGACCTCGATCCGACGCACCGGGGCCTGCTGCGCATCGAGCGCGGCGGTACGACGCAAACAGCGGTGCTGTCACCCGAACGTCCACGCCTTGAATTCGGCGTGAGTGATGTCTCCGCGCTATCGCAGTTCCTCGACTACCTGCGCGAAGGCGTCTCGCACATCTGGATCGGCTTCGACCATATTCTCTTTCTGGTCTCTCTTTTGCTCCCTTCCGTTTTAATTCTTAAAAGTAAAACCTGGAACCCTGCGGAGCGTTTTCGGGACGCATTCTGGGACGTCTTCAAGGTGGTGACCTCGTTCACCGTGGCGCACTCGATCACCTTGTCGCTCGCCGCGCTGGCGGTGATTTCGCTGCCTTCGCGCCTGGTCGAGTCGACCATCGCCCTCTCGGTGGTGCTCGCCGCGCTCAACAATCTCAAGCCGATGGTGGCGGAACGGCGCTGGGCGGTCGCGTTCGCGTTCGGCCTGATCCACGGCTTCGGCTTCGCCAGCGTGCTGGCCGACCTGGGGCTGCCGCAGGGCGCGCTGCTGCTCGCGCTGGTGGGCTTCAACCTGGGCGTCGAGACCGGCCAGCTCGCGATCGTGGGCGTTTTTCTCCCCGTCGCCTACGTCCTGCGCGGCAGCTGGCTCTACCGCCGGCTGGTGTTCACGGGCGGCTCGGCTGCGATCGCGCTGGTGGCCACGGTCTGGCTCGTCGAACGCGCGCTCGATATGAAACTCTGGCCGTAAAATATCGTTTTTTCGGGCCACCGCACACCCTTTTGCAAAGGCAATCTCCCGTGTCCACCGCAAAACCCAAGATCATTTACACCCTGACCGACGAAGCCCCCCGCCTCGCGACCTACTCCCTGTTGCCCATCGTGCGCGGCTTCACCAAGCCGGCGGGAATCGAGATCGAGGAAAGCGACATTTCCGTTGCGGCCCGCATCCTCGGGGAATTTCCGGATTTCCTGACGCCGGAGCAGCGCATCCCCAACAATCTCGCGGAACTCGGCAAGCTGACGCTCAGGCCCGAGGCCAACATCATCAAGCTGCCCAACATCAGCGCCCCGGTTGGCCAGCTGACCGCCGCGATCAAGGAATTGCAGTCCAAGGGCTACAAGCTGCCTGACTATCCCGAGAACCCGAAGAACGACGCGGAAAAGGCGCTCAAGGCACGCTATTCCAAGTTGCTGGGAAGCGCGGTTAATCCGGTCCTGCGCGAGGGCAATTCGGACCGGCGCGCCCCCGCCGCGGTCAAGCGCTACGCGCGCAAGAATCCGCATTCAATGGCTGCCTGGGATATCGCCTCGCGCACCCACGTCTCGCACATGCTTGCCGGCGACTTCTACCACGGCGAGAAGTCGATGGCCCTGTCGCACGCCAGCGACGTGCGCATGGACCTCGTCACCAGGAGCGGCAAGACCGTCGTCCTGCGGCCCTCGGTTCCGCTGCTCGAGGGCGAGGTGATCGACAGCATGTACATGAGCAAGAAGGCCCTGTGCGCCTTCTTTGAAAACGAGCTCGAGCATTGCAGGAAGCACGACCTGCTGTTTTCGCTGCACGTCAAGGCGACGATGATGAAAGTCTCGCACCCGATCGTGTTCGGGCATGCGGTGCGGGTGTTCTACAAGGACCTGTTCGACAAGCACGGCAAGCTGTTCGCCGAACTCGGCGTCA
>CAZTSJ010000048.1:0-1841 GCA_964616875.1 uncultured Bordetella sp.
CGAATTCATGGCGGCCCACATGTACGGCACGCTCCGCTTCGTGCTCGACGTGTGGGAGCGGTATTTCGGCGGGGAGATTCCCTGGCATTTCGCCGATGAATATCCGCGGGTCGAGTTGGTGCCGCTGGTCGAATGGAACAACGCCCATTCGGGCTATGGTTTCATCGAAACCGGCTTTGCTCGTCCCGGCCAGCCGGACCCGCTGCCCTTCTGCCTCAATTTCGACGTGCTCGCCCACGAGCTCGGGCACGCCTTTATCTACTCGCTGCTCGGCACGCCGCCGGAAGGCCGGGTCAGCGCCGAGTACCTCGCCTTCCACGAATCGGCCGCCGATTGCGTGGCCATGATCGCGGTCCTGGACTTCGATTCGGTGGTGGACCGGCTGCTTAAACGCTCGCGCGGCAACATTTACCTGTCGAACGAACTGAACCGCATCGGCGAACTGTCAGAGACCCAGCAGATCAGGCTTGCGAGCCAGTCGCTCACGCTCGCTGATGTCCCCGATCTGCGCACACCGATCGCGCAACTCTCGCAGCCGCAGCGCCATGCGATGAGCCAGCCTCTCACCGGCGCCGTATTCGACGTGCTGGTCGAGGTGTTCCAGGAGATGCTGGTGCAGGACGGGCTCATCAGCCGAGAACTGGACGATTTATCGCGTCAGGAGGAGAACCCGCAGGAGGAAATCGTCCAGGCGGAGTTCGACCGGGCCTATGCCGGCCGGCATGACCAATTCAAGGGCGCGCTGCTCGATGCGCGCGATTACACCGGACGCTGCCTCGCGACCGCTTGGCGGACGCTGTCGTGGGATCTCAGCTATGGAACGGTGGCGGCGGCGCTGCTTGCAGCCGACCGGCAGCTTGCCGGCGGCGGCGGCCGGAAAATCATGCTGGAAAGCCTGCTCTGGCGCGGGATCGAACTGCCCTTCCAGAGCGGCCGGCGTACCTACCGCGAGCGGGTTGCGAAAGCGCGGGCGGCGCGATGGTGAGGCCGTCATAAATCTCCCGTCGACAGCTCTACGTGATGAGGGTAGGATGATGCGAACAAAGTCACAAAAGGAGGATTGCCATGACGTTTCCGAATGATATCAGCCTTGCTCTCAACTTCGAAACCTTCTTTGAGCCGACCCGCGTCTGGCTGTTCGGGAAACCGTTTCGCAGCCTCAGGTACCGCCGCAACTCCATGAACGAAGAATGGGTCCCCTACGACTCGCCTGCGGCCGGCAGCGGGCTTCCCATGCCGCCCCGGCGTATCGAGCGGACCCTGCGCCGGCAGCAGCCGGATGATGTGGTTACGGATCCACCAGTAGATCCGATTTTCGCGCGGATCTATAGTTTTTCGTTTGAGGGTCACTATTACAAATTGCCACGTCCGCTCCTTTTCTTGGTGTACGGAGAAGGGAGAAACAAGGCAAGAGAAACGGACGAACCGGCGGGGGGGGCGCAAAGAGTAAGGGCCTTCAACACCAAATTCACCGGGCTCGAAGCCAAGGATTGGTATTTCGCGGACGATATCCGCATGTGGGGAGTGGACAAGAGGGATCTGGCCGTGTGCCTGGACGTCGAGGTCGGCCCCTACCAGGAGATCCTGCTCGACTCGCAGATCGCGTTCGAGGAAGACATGGCCTCGCGCGGTTCCGCCGCTTCGCGCGGTTCTGCCGCGTCACGCGGTTCAGCGGCCTCGCGCGGGTCGGCGTCTTTCCGCGGTTCCATAGTCGGCCCGCACCAGGACCGTTAGCGGCCGACGGGCAGCGAGCGCCGGCACGGCGCCGATCGTCCTGCTCGGCGCATGCCTGCCGGAAGAGCGTGAGTCCGCGCTGCGCACGGGCTTGCAAGTCTGCATCA
>CAZTSJ010000049.1:0-10121 GCA_964616875.1 uncultured Bordetella sp.
TTCCAGGGCAACCGGCAGCACGTGTCGGAAGGCAATCTCGCGGGCGACGACCGCGTCGCGCTGATCCTCATGGACTACGCCAACCGGCGGCGGCTCAAGCTGCTTGGCCACGCGCGCGTCGTCGACGCTGCCAAAGATCCGGCGCTCGCCGCATCGCTTACCGAGGCTGGCTACAGCGCCACGGTGGAGCGCGTAATGGTGATCCGCGTCGAAGCCTTCGACTGGAACTGCCCGCAACACATCACGCCGCGCTTTTCGGAGACAGAACTGGAACCATTGCTCGAGCCGCTGCGCGCGCGCATTCGCGAGCTGGAAGAGCAGCTGGCGTTCGCGAGCAGCGTCTAGCGCTTCGACCCCAGCGCGTCAAGGTTGGCCAGCGCTTTGGGGATCTCGCCTGGAAGGACGTTTTCGATCGACCGGAGACGCGGGGCGATACGCTCGGCCGAGAGAATTCCGGCTTGCAGTCCGGCGCCGACCCATTCCAGGTCGTTGCTGGCGCTGCGAATGAGTTTCGACGCCGCGGCGTCGTCTGGATCGAGAAACCAGGCGGTGACACCGCCTTCCAGGGGCATCTGGATGAGGCGCGCCTCCCACTGCACGGGCAGCGACAGCGTCGCCGGCGAAAGGGCGTCGGCGTAGTAGCCATGCTCGATGTGGAAATCGGAGCCTTCGCCCACCCGCGCATTGATTTCGTCCAGCCGCTCCGGGTCGAGCTTCGGAAACAGGTCGATGTCGATCGATTGCACCATGCGCTCGGGCGGGTCGGTCGAGGCGCCGACCGCGCTCAGGCTGCCGACGATGACGAAATGCCTGTGCTTCGTCACACGCGCGGCCTCGCGCAGCAGCCGCGCGAGCGCTTCGAGATTCATCGCGCGTCGCGCCGCCGCCGGGCGATGAGCGGCGTGAGGGGCGAGTTCGCCAGCAGCACGCGGGTGAAGTCGTCGCGCGTTTCGAGCTTCGCGCGCAGCGACGCGCGCGGCAGTTCCAGCAGCTCGCGCCACGCCTTGATGTAAACAGGGCTGCAGAGCCGGTCCGTCGCCCAGCGCGCCACGATCCCGCGCGCGCGGCTCCGGTCGGGCGCGGTGAGGATCGCGGCGAAGGCGACCTGGTCGCGCCGGCGCGCCTCCGCCTTGTCCGCCTGCACTGCGCGCGCGCGCAGCATGGCCTCGACACCGCTCGGCGGCAACGCGGCGCTGTTCGGCGGCACCACGTAGGCCACGATGCGGCCGTGGCGCACGATGCCCACCGGGCCGTGCGCCGCGCGCTCGAGCAGCTCGCCGAAGCGCTGTTTGGCGGCGGTGGCGCTAAAGGTCTTGGATTCATCCATATTGTCTATTATGTCCATAAAGTTCCTGGCAAGCAATCCCGCTGCTCGGGCAGCGACAATGGCCGCGCGAGCGCGGACCTTTTCCACTCATGAAAAAACCCAACTTCCTTGTCATCCTGATTGACGACCTGCGCTACGACGAATTCGGCGCGGGCGGGCATCCCTACATGAAGACGCCGCACATCGACCGCCTCGCGCACGAGGGGGCCCTCTTCGAGCGCGCGTTCCACACCACGTCGATCTGCTCGCCCAACCGCGCCTCGATCATGACGGGGCAGTACGCGAGCCGCCACGGCATCATCGACAACGTGGCGCGCGGCGCGATGAGCCATCGCCTGCCGAACTACCATCTCGAGCTGCAGAAGCTCGGCTACGAGACCGCGCACATCGGCAAGTGGCACATGGGCAACGACGGCATGCCGCGGCCGGGCTACGACCATTGGGTCAGCTACGACGGCCATGGCCGCATCGTGAATCCGCGGCTGTGCCACGACGGCAAGTACGTCGATCACAGCGGCTACATCACCGACATCATGAACGGGCTGGCGGTGGATTTCCTCGAGAAGAAGCACAGGAAGGATAACCGCGCGCCCTGGTCCTTGTTCTTCGCGCACAAGGCGGTGCACCCGGACGCCGAGCAGGCCGCCGACGGCACGGTGGTGTTCGGCAAGATGGGCGGCTACATCGCGGCCGAGCGCCACAAGAACCTCTACAAGGACGCGATCTTCCCGCAGAAGCCGAACATGCTGAGCTACGAGGAAGTGGTGAAGCAGAAGCCGGTCTGGAAGGAAACCTTCCTCATGCGCGGGAAGCCCGAATCGCGCCAGCTCCTCGAGTCCATTCATGCAGGCACGCAGGAGGAGATCCGCTTGCGCGCGCGCATGATGGCCTCGGTGGACGAGGGCGTCGGCATGCTCCTCGAGGTCCTGCAGAAAAAAGGCGAGCTCGACGACACCTGCATCGTCTTCCTCGGCGACAACGGCTATTTCTTCGGCGAGCACGGCCTGGGCCCTGAAAGAAGGTTCGCCTACGAAGAGGGAATTCGATCGCCTTTCCTTATTCGCTTTCCGAAACTGATAAAAGCAGGAACGAGAAAGAAAGAATTATTGATCTGCCAGGACATCGCGCCCACGCTGATCGAGCTGGCCGGCGGAAAGCCCGGCCCGCAGATTCAGGGCAAATCCTTGTTGCCTTTACTTTCAAAAAAACCAGTGAAGTGGCGAAAGGCAGTGCTTGCGGAGTATTGGGCCGAGCAGGCCTATCCGTGGCTGATCGGCATGAGCTACAAGGCGATACGCACCGAGCGCTACAAGCTGATCCACTGGGTAAACCGCGGCAAGGACGGCGAGCTGGACGAGCTCTACGACCTCGACAAGGATCCCTACGAGCTGAAGAACCTGATCGCGAGCCGGGCTCATGCGCCGATCCGCGAGCAGCTGCACCGCGAGCTGAAAATACTTGTCGCCGAAGCTCTCGGGCTCTAGTATGTAAGGTTCATGTAAGGCTTTTCGCTCCCCGGGAGGATCGGCCATGCAAGTCAAAGAGATATTGCGCGTCAAGGGAAACCGGCTGATCAGCGCCGAACCCGGCGACCGTGCGGTCGATGCGGTCAAGAGCATGGCCGAGCAGAATCTCGGTTCGCTCGTGGTGCTCGATCAAGGGCGCATGGCCGGCATGCTCACGTTCCACGAATTGCTCGCGGCGCTGGCCAAGCGCAGCGGCACCCTCGGCGATGTGAAGGTGAGCGAGATCATGGTGCAGGACCCGGTGATGGCGACGCCCGACATGGAAGTCAACGACCTGCGCCGCACCATGCTCGATACCGGCGCGCGCTACCTGCCGGTGATGCACGATGGCAAACTTCTCGGCGTCATTTCCTTCCGCGATGTCGCCAAGGCGGTTCTCGAAGAGCAGGATTTCGAGAACAAGATGCTGAAGGGCTACATCAAGAATTGGCCCGCCTGACGCTTTTTTGAAAAAACGCGGTTTCCTCATCGGCGGCGCGGCGCTCGCCGGCGCGGCCGCGCTGGCGGCTTGGCGCTTTTGGCCGGAGCAGGGGTTCTGGAATCCCTGCCTCGCGCGGCTGCCGGCGAAGCTCGCGGACCATGAGCTGGTGCGCGGCGCCTGGGAGGGACTCGACCCGGCAAAGGTCTGGGACTCCCATGCGCACCTGATCGGAACCGGCGATTCCGGCAGCGCCATCTACGTCAATCCGAAGATGCAGAGCCCGCTCAATCCGGGCGAATACGCGCGGCGCCTGTTCTTCCTCAATGCCGGCTGCGTGCACGAAGCCAGCGGCAGCGTGGACCGGGCCTATGTCGAGCGCATGCGAAATCTTGTAGACGGCCTGCGGCCCGGGACCAAGCTGCTGTTACTTGCCTTCGAGCGCAGCTACAGCGAGGACGCCAGGCCGGACCTCGAGCGCACCGCGTTCTGGGTGCCCGATGCCTATGCGCGCGACATTGCGAAAGCGCATCCAGACCAGTTCGAGTGGGCGGCCTCGATCCATCCGTATCGCCCCGATTGCGTCGAGGCGCTCGAGCGCGCCAAGCGCGAGGGCGCGCGCGCAGTGAAATGGATTCCCTCGATCATGGGCATGGATCCGGCCTCGCCGCGCTGCGACCGTTTCTTCGCCGCTGCGGCGAAGCTGAACGTCCCGATCATTTCCCACGCCGGCCTGGAGCGCGCCGTGCTCGGCGGCAACCAGAACTACGGCAATCCGCTCCGGCTGCGCCGCGCGCTCGATGCCGGCGTGCGCGTCATCGTCGCGCACTGCGCCTCGATGGGCCAGGACATCGACCTCGACAAGGGAGAAAACGGGCCCTATGTGGACAGCTTCGAGCTCTTTGTCAGGCTGTTTGAAGTCGAGAAGTATAAAAATCACCTCTTCGGCGACATTTCGGCGATGACGCAGGTGAATCGCGCGGGGCCGGCGCTCGCCAAAGTGATCGAGCGCGAGGACTGGCATCCGCGCCTCCTGAACGGATCCGACTATCCGCTGCCCGGCGTGATGCCGATCTTCTCGGTGGACTACCTGGTTTCGCTCGGACTGGTGCAGGCATCGGCGGCGCCGGTGCTGAAGGAAATCCGCTCGCACAATCCGCTGCTGTTCGATTTCGTCCTCAAGCGCCAGCTGCGCTCGAACGGCAGGGCACTCTCGGAAACCGTTTTCGAAACGCGCTCGTTTTTTGTCCCGACCTAGCGGCGCGAGGGCCCCATGGGGAAGTTGAGGAAGCCGCCGTGCGGCGGCCCCCAGTACATCATGATCTGCTGGCGCTCGCGCCGGCGGATTTCCTCGATCTGCGCGCGCTGCAGATAGTCGAGCACCGCTGGCGGCACGCCGGATTCATGCAGGCCCACGATTTCCGCGGCCTGCAGCATCAACACTGTGTCGCTGCGCCGGAGTTCGTCGATGATCTGCGGCGCGGTCTTGCCGCTCTTCGTCAGGAACACGATGTCGGCGCCGGTGAGCGGCTTGGGAGCGGGTTCGATCGAGGCGCAACCTGCGGCAAACAGCAGGAGCAGAGAAAGCGGAAACCCCAGTGTTCTCATACCCCTATGCTAAGCTTTTCTCATGTCAGGCAACAGTTTCGGCACCCTGTACTGCGTCACCTCGTTCGGCGAATCGCATGGGCCGGCCTATGGGGGCGTGGTGGACGGCTGCCCTCCTGGCCTGGAATTGAGAAATGAAGACCTGCAGAAGGAGCTCGACCGCAGGAAGCCCGGCAGCTCGCGGCACGTCACGCAGCGCCGCGAGACCGACACGGTCGAGATCCTCTCGGGCATTCATGAAGGCAAGACCACCGGCACCGCGATCGGGTTTCTGATCCGCAACGAGGACCAGCGGCCGAAGGACTACGCCGCGATCGCGCAGAAGTTCCGTCCCGGGCACGCCGACTACACGTACTGGCAGAAATACGGCATTCGCGATGCGCGCGGCGGCGGGCGCGCCTCGGCGCGCGAGACGGTGATCCGCGTCGCCGCGGGCGCGATCGCGAAGAAATGGCTGCGCGAGCGCTACGGAGTACAGATCCGGGGATATCTGGCCCAGCTTGGTCCTTTGCAAATTGCGTTCAAGGCATGGCAGGACGTACAAGCGAACCCGTTCTTTGCGCCAGACAGTTCAAGAATCGAAGAACTTGAAAAATTCATGGACGCACTGCGCGAGAGCGGGGACTCCTGCGGCGCGCGCGTCAACGTGGTGGCCGAAAAGGTCCCGGTGGGCTGGGGCGAGCCGGTCTACGGCCGGCTGGATGCCGACATCGCCGCGGCGATGATGTCGATCAACGCGGTCAAAGGCGTGGAAATCGGCGCCGGTTTCGCCGCGATCACGCAAAAAGGCAGCGAGCACGGCGACGAAATGACGCCACAGGGTTTCCTCACGAACAACAACGGCGGCATTCTCGGCGGCATTTCGAGCGGGCAGGACGTCACGGTCTCGATCGCGCTCAAGCCCACTTCCAGCATCCGCCTCGCGCGGCGCACGATCGACGCCGAGGGCAGGGCGACGAGCGTGGCAACCACCGGCCGCCATGATCCCTGTGTGGGCATCCGCGCGACGCCGATTGCCGAAGGCATGCTCGCCTGCGTGCTCATGGACCATGCGCTGCGCCACCGCGCGCAGTGCGGCGATGTAACACCACCAACCCGATTTCAATTAGAGTAGCGGTCCAAACCTCCTCTCGAGAGGTAACAAGATGAGCAACAAAGGGCAGCTGCTACAAGACCCGTTCCTGAATGCATTGCGCAAGGAGCATGTCCCGGTTTCGATCTACCTGGTGAACGGCATCAAGCTCCAGGGCCAGATCGAATCTTTCGACCAGTACGTGGTGTTGCTGAAGAACTCGGTCACGCAGATGGTCTACAAGCACGCGATCTCCACCGTCGTACCCTCGCGCCCGATCAACCTCAACGTCGAGCCGGACGCGGGCGCCTAGGTTCGATTGCTCGACACCTCCGGCGCAATCCCACGCAGGGCCGCAGACGATTCCGCGGCCGTGCTCGTGTGCCTGGATTTCGGCGACGAGGACTATGCAGACGGCGTCGCGGAAATCACGCGCCTCGCCGAAAGCGCCGGCGCGAAGCGCAACCGCGTGGTGCGCGGCGCGCGCCAGCGGCCCGATGCGCGCCTTTATGCCGGCAGCGGCAAGGTGGCGGAAATCGGGCTCGTTGCCGACGAACTCAACGCGGCGACGGTGATTTTCAACCATACCCTGTCGCCGGGCCAGCAGCGCAATCTCGAAAAGGAACTCGGACGCAAGGTGCTCGACCGCACCGAACTGATCCTGCGCATCTTTGCGCAGCGCGCGCGCACCAGCGAAGGCAAGCTGCAGGTGGAACTGGCGCAGCTCGAGCACCTGTCGACGCGCCTGGTGCGCGGCTGGACCCACCTCGAGCGGCAAAGAGGCGGGCTGGGCAAGACCGGCGGTCCGGGCGAGA
Source organism: uncultured Bordetella sp. (assembly GCA_964616875.1). GTDB lineage: Bacteria > Pseudomonadota > Gammaproteobacteria > Burkholderiales > SG8-39 > RBG-16-66-20. Next base: position 6,767 of record CAZTSJ010000049.1, read on the forward strand.
CGCAGATCGAACTCGACCGGCGCTATATCGCCAGGCGCGTCGCGGTATTGAGGGAGAAGTTGAAGGAGTTGCAGAAGCAGCGAGTGATCCGGCGTCGCGCGCGTTCGCGCCGCGACGTGTTCTCGGTGGCGCTGGTGGGCTACACGAATGCGGGCAAGTCGACCCTTTTCAACGCGCTGACGCACCCCAGCGCGGGTGCCTACGTCGCCGACAAGCTGTTCGCCACCCTCGATACGACGACTCGCAAGGTCTGGGTGGAGGGAGCGGGGCAAGTGGTGGTCGCGGACACTGTGGGCTTCATCCGCGACTTGCCGCACGGGCTGGTGGCCGCGTTTCGCGCCACCCTAGAGGAAACCGTGCGCGCCGACCTGCTACTGCACGTCGTGGACAGCGCCTCGAGCGCCAGGTTGCGCGAAGCCGAGGATGTGAACAAAGTGCTGGCGGAGATTCACGCCGCGGCGATTCCCCAGTTGGCGGTCTGGAACAAGATCGACATCGCAGGAAACCCCGGGGGCCTGCCGCCGGCAGTGGAACGCGATGAGTATGGTAGGATTTCGCGCGTTCTGGTGAGCGCGCGCAGCGGTGCGGGGCTGGCCGGATTGCGCGCCGCGATCGCCGAGGCGGCGCAGCCGCAACAGCAGTCAGGCCATTTTCCGATCCACGATCCTTCTCCGGAATTGAGCATCTAATGTCGCTGAACGACCCGAACTGGGGACGTGGGGGCGGAAACCGCGGTCCTGGCGGAGGCAACCAGGGCCCGCCCGACCTGGACGAGCTCTGGCGCACGTTCAACCGCAAGCTGAACAGCCTGTTCGGCAGCAAGCGGCCCGGCTCCGAGCCGCCCACGCGCATGCCCTCCGGCGCGCAATTCGGCGGCGGCGCGGGCGCAATCATCGCGATCATCATCGTGGTCTGGCTCGCGAGCGGCATCTACATCGTGGTCGAAGGCCAGCGCGGCGTGGTGCTCACCTTCGGCGAGTATTCGAAGCAGACCAGCTCGGGCCTCAACTGGCGCCTGCCCTGGCCGATCCAGTCGCACGAGATCGTGAACCTGGCGCAGGTGCGCAGCGTCGAGGTCGGCTACCGCAACAGCATCAAGACCAAGGTCGCCAAGGAATCGCTCATGCTGACCGACGACGAGAACATCGTCGACGTGCAGATCGCGGTGCAGTACCTGGTGCGCGACGCCAAGGACTACCTGTTCAACAACCGCCGGCCCGAGGACAGCGTGCTGCAGGCCGCCGAAACGGCGCTGCGCGAGGTGGTGGGCAAGAGCAAGATGGATGCGGTTCTCAACCAGGGCCAGAAGGTGGCCGACGATGCGACGCCGCTGATGCAGGCGATTCTCGACCGCTACAAGACCGGCATCCAGATCAGCAAGGTCAACATGCAGAACGCGCAGCCGCCCGAACAGGTGCAAAGCGCGTTCGACGACGTGCAGAAGGCGGGCCAGGACCGCGAGCGGCAGAAGAACGAGGGCGAGGCCTATTTCAACGACGTGGTGCCCAAGGCGCGCGGCGTCGCGCAGCGCCTGATGCTCGAGGCCGAGGGCTACCGCTCGCGCGTCATCGCGACGGCCGAGGGCGCCGCGACCCGCTTCAAGCAGGTGCTGACCGAATATGCCAAGGCGCCGGCGGTGACCCGCGAGCGCATCTACATCGACACCATGCAGCAGGTCTATACCTCGACCTCGAAAGTCATGGTGGACTACAAGGGCAGCGGCAACCTGCTCTACCTGCCGCTCGACAAACTCATGCAGCAGGTGGCCGCGCCGCTGATCGACCAGTCCGGCGTTGCGCGCCAGCCTTCGCCGGAGGCGCCGCCGGCGCCCGAGACGGCGCCGCGCTCGCGCGAAGCGCTGCGCGACCGGGGCAGGGGGGAGCGATGATGCGCTACCTGGTTCCGGTTTTCGCGGGCCTGATCGCGCTTTTCGCGCTCGGCAGCTCGATGGTGTTCACGGTGGACCAGCGCCAGAACGCGATGGTGTTCCAGTTCGGCGAATTGAAGGATGTCATCACCAAGCCGGGCCTGAATTTCAAGCTGCCCCTGGTGCAGAACGTACGCTATATCGACACGCGCATCCTCACGCTGGACGATCCGGACCCGCAGTCCTTCATCACCTCCGAGAACAAGCCGGTGCTGGTGGACACCTTCGTCAAGTGGCGGATTTCGAACGCGCGCGAGTTCTACCTCGCGGTGGGCGACGAGCGCGGCGCCGCGAGCCGCATCAGCCAGACCGTCAACGGCCTGCTGCGCGAGGAGTTCGGCAAGCGCACGGTGCACGAAGTGGTCTCGGGCGAGCGCGACGACGTCATGGCCAAGGTGAGCGAGCGCGTGGAGCAGGACGCGAAGAAAATCGGCGTCTCGATCGTCGACGTGCGCCTCAAGCGCGTCGACCTGCCGCAGGGCGTGAGCGCCGATGTCTACCGCCGCATGGAATCGGAGCGCAAGCGCGCCGCCTCGGAACTGCGCTCGACCGGCTCGGCCGAGGCCGAGCGCATCCGTGCCGACGCAGAGAAGCAGCGCGAGGTGATCCTCGCCGAGGCCTACCGCGACGCGCAGAAGATCAAGGGCGAGGGCGACGCGAAGGCAGCGACCATCTACGCCCAGGCCTTCCAGCAGAACCCGGAGTTCTATTCCTTCTACCGTTCGATGGAAGCCTACAAGTCGAGCTTCCGCAGCAAGTCGGACGTCATGGTGCTCGAGCCGAACTCGGACTTCTTCCGCTACCTCAGGGATTCCGCAGGAAAAGCCGGCAGCAGGAAATGATGCGCGATGGGCACCACGCTCCTGATGGCGCTCGCCCTGATGCTGGTGATCGAGGGCTTGCTGCCGTTTCTCGCGCCTAGGCTCTGGCGCGAGACCTTCCAGCGCCTGATGCAGCTCTCCGACGGGCAGATCCGCTTCTTCGGCCTGACCTCGATGATCGCGGGCCTGATCCTCCTCTTCATTTCCAGGTTCTGAGACGCTGCCGTGCGCTGGTTGCTGCCCGAACACATCGAGGACATCCTGCCTGCGGAGGCGATGCGCATCGAAGTGTTACGCCGTTCGATTCTGGATTTATTTTTCAGGAATAAATTCGAACTGGTCATGCCGCCGCTGGTGGAATTCACCGACTCGCTGCTGACCGGCACCGGGCACGACCTGGACCTGCGCACCTTCAAGCTGGTGGACCAGCTCTCCGGCCGCATGATGGGCGTGCGCGCCGACATCACGCCGCAGGTGGCGCGCATCGACGCCCACCTGCTCAACCGCAAGGGCGTGACGCGCCTGTGCTACTGCGGCAGCGTGCTGCACGCCCGGCCGGCGGGGCCTGCGGCGACGCGCGAGCCGATCCAGATCGGCGCCGAGATCT
>CAZTSJ010000050.1:0-6055 GCA_964616875.1 uncultured Bordetella sp.
GGTTGGAGGTGAAGCCGATGCGCCAGCCGGTCATGGCCCAGGTCTTGGAGGCGCCGTCCGAGATGATGGTCCGCTCGTACATCCCGGGCAGTTGCGCGATGGAAAAGAAATCGCCCGCGTAGCACAGGCGCGAATAGATCTCGTCGGCGTACACCCACACCTGCGGGTGCTTGCGCAGGATCGCCGCGATCGCCTCGAGTTCCTTCCTGCCGAGCATGCCGCCGGTCGGGTTGTGCGGGGTGTTGAGGATCAGGAGCTTGGTCTTGGGCGTGATGAGCTTTTCCAGCTCCGCCGGATCAAAAGCGAAATCGCGCGCCTCGTGCAGATGGATCGGCACCGGTCTGGCGCCATGGGCGACGATCTGCGATTCGTAGATGGGAAATCCCGGGTTCGGGTAGATCACCTCGTCGCCGGCGCCGTAGTCGGTCGTCGAAAGGATGGCGTAGGCGATGAAGGGTTTCGCGCCCGCGCCGACCACCACGTCTTCCGCGCGGATCGGCAGATTGCCGCGCATGCCGGCCATGTACTTCGCCGCCGCCTCGCGCAGCGGATCGATCCCCGCCGAGGGCGTGTAGCCGTGCTTGCCCTCGCGGATGGCGCGGATGCCGGCTTCCTGCACGTGCAGCGGCGCCGGAAAGTCGGGCTGGCCGATGCAAAAGCTGATGATGTCCTTGCCCTGGCGGGCAAGCGCGGTGACTTCGGCGAGCACGACGAAGGCGTTTTCGGTACCGAGGGATTGCGCTCGCTGGCTGATCTTGGGCATACGCTATTTTAACTTTGCAGCCCTAAGTGGCTTTTACCGCGCGGTAACGGCCCTCCGCGAGCTGGAAACGGCAAATTGTCCCACCGAGCACAGCGGGCAGCGGATGGCGCGGATCTCCCGGCAGCGAGATGTAAGCACGACCCGTTTCCTTGTCGTTCCAGACCACGGGCATCGATACCGGAGGTGGCCGCCTTGCGGCGTCCACGAGGGCGGCGTCCACGCTCGCATACGCAGAGAGCATCTCGATGCTCTTGGCGGTGGCCGGTGCCAGCAGCATGCCGCCGTCCTCCCAGCGCTGCAGGGCCTCGGCTGGCGCGATCCACAGGCCCTCGGTCGCTTCGTGGCCGTCCACCCTCGGCTCCTGGCCCTCCGGCGCGCGGGCGAGGAAGAAGCGCGCATCGAAGCGCTTGGGCGAGATCTCGGGAGTGATCCAGCGCACCCAGGGCACCAGTGACGCGGGGTCGAGCCGCAGCCCGGCCTCCTCGAAGGTCTCGCGCACCGCGCAGGCCTCGAGCGAGCCGTCGGCCTGGTCCAGCCTGCCGCCGGGAAAGACATGCGCGCCGGCCATGAAATCCACCGTGCGGCTGCGCTTGACGAGGTAGACCTCCATCCCGTGCCGGCCAAATGCGGCAGCGTCGCGCAGCACGACCACGGTCGCGGCGTCGCGGGCCTGGACGGGGGGCGGGGCCGCAGTCTTGTCGATGGCGCTCACGGTATCATTATTGATGCTTGTCAACTGCGTCGTCTACCACGACGGCAAAAAACTCGCCGACATCGCGCAAAGCGAGATCCACGATTACCTCGCCAAGCCGGGTTGCTTCGTCTGGGTGGCGCTGCGCGATGCGTCGGATGCCGAGCTCGACGAAATGAGCAAGCAGTTCGACCTGCACGAACTCTCGGTCGAGGACGCGCGCCACGGCCACCAGCGGCCCAAGATCGAGGAGTACGGCGACGAGCTGTTCACCGTGCTGCACGTGGTGGAACCGGCCGGCGAGGAACTGCACGTCGGCGAAGTCAGCATCTTCACCGGGTCGAACTATGTGCTGTCGATCAGGAACCGCACCGAGCAGGGCTTCCTCGGCGTGCGCGCCCGCTGCGAGCGCGAGCCCGAGTTGCTGAGTCACGGCTCGGGCTACGTGCTCTACGCGCTGATGGACGCGGTGGTGGACCGCTACTTCCCGGTGCTCGACGCGATCGAGACCGAGCTCGAGGCGATCGAGGGGCGCATCTTCGCCAACACCGCGCCGCGCGCCAACATCGAGGCGCTTTACTACGTGAAGCAGAAAATCACCACGCTCAAGCACGCCACCGCGCCGCTGATGGATTCCGTGGGCAGGCTCTATGGCGGCCGCGTGCCGCCGGTGTGCCACAACATGGGGGAGTATTTCCGCGACGTCTACGACCACCTGGTGCGCCTCAACCAGTCGCTCGACTCCCTGCGCGACACCGTCACCACCGCGATCCAGGTCAACCTCGCCATGATCACCATCGGCGAGAGCGAAGTCACCAAGCGCCTCGCCGCCTACGCCGCGCTGGTGGCGGTGCCGACCATGATCGCCGGCGTCTACGGCATGAACTTCAAGAACATGCCCGAGCTGAACTGGGAGTACGGCTACTACCTGGTCGTCAGCATGATGGTGCTGCTCGACTCCATGCTGTTCCTCAAATTCCGCAAGGCGGGTTGGCTATAACCGCAGTTCGGCTCGCACAGATTCCCAGCTAACTTGAATTTGGGAAGTTTCTGTTCTTTCTATCAAATTCAATTCAACCAGGCGCGTGACGTCCGAGTGCACGTTCTTGTAGTCCCGCTCCAGCAGCTTCGCCAGCGCAAAGATCGATAGCGGACCCGCAGCCTTCAAGCGCTTCAGCAGGTCCCAGCGCGCGGGCGTCAGGTTCTTCATGAGCAGCGGCAGGTCCGCGAACGACAGCACCGCGAGCGGCGCGGGCGCGGCGCGCCCGGTGGCGAGGTGCCAGGCCGCCTCGAAGCGGTCGAGCGCGTCTGCCTGGCTGCTAAGCCTGACGTAAAGCGTCTTCGGCATCGCGTTCAAAGTCGTACCTGAGCTTTTCCACCGATTTGAACTCGTAGGCGCGTGCGCTGCTGTACTCGACCAGCAGGCGTGCGTCCTTCAGGCACGCAAGGCGGTAGTCCGCGGCAGACTTGAAAACAAGCTCGAACCGCACTCCATCGGCCAACACGAGGCGCTCCTCGAACATATGGCTTTATACACCATACTAGAACAGGCGTAAAATGCCTCCCCATGGCTACCCGCGGCGATTTCTTCAACCTCTACCGGCACGGCTTCGCGCGCGTGGCGCTGGCAGCGCCCCTGGTACGCATCGGCGATCCGATGGCGAACGCCGCCGCCACGCTGGCGTTGATGCGCAAGGCGGCGCAGCAAAAGGCGCTCGTCGCCGTGTTCCCGGAGCTCGGGCTTTCCGCCTACAGCTGCGAGGACCTCTTCCACCAGCAGGCGCTGCTGCGGGCGTCCGAGGCAGCGCTTGACTGGCTGCTCGCGCGCTCGAAGTCCCTGCCCATCGCCGCCTTCGTCGGCCTGCCGGTCGTTGCCAACGGGCTGCTCTACAACTGCGCGGCCTTCATCTGCCGCGGCCGGCTGCTCGGGCTCACGCCCAAAACCTACCTGCCCAACTACCGGGAGTTCTACGAACTGCGGCAATTCACTCCGGGAGGGGATGCAACAAGGGATGTGCTTCTGGCAGGTCAAACCGTCCCGTTCGGGTCACTGATTTTCTCGTTAAAAGAAAATCCAAAACTGAAGATCTTTGCCGAGATCTGCGAGGACCTCTGGGTGCCGGTGCCGCCCTCCTCCCACGCCGCGCTGGCCGGGGCGACGGTGATCGCCAACCTCTCGGCCTCGAACGTGGTGATCGGCAAGCACCAGTACCGCCGCGAGCTCGCCGCCAACCAGTCGGCGCGCTGCATCGCCGCCTACCTCTACAGCGCCGCGGGCGCGGGCGAGTCCACCACCGACCTCGCCTGGGACGGCCACGCGATGGCGTTCGAGAACGGCTCCATGCTGGCCGAGTCGCAGCGCTTCTCCTCGAGCGCCCAACTGACGTTTGCGGACATCGACCTGGAACGCCTGGAGGCGGACCGCATGCGGCAGAACTCCTTTGGCGAGTCGGCACGGCGGCACGCAGCGGAAGTAGCGCGCTTCAGAACGATTGAATTTTCTTTGCCTGTCTTTAAGGGCATTTTGAAACTGGAAAGAAAAATCGAACGCTTCCCCTATGTGCCATCCGACCCGGCGACGCGCGACGCGCGCTGCGAAGAGGTCTACCGCATCCAGGTCGAGGGCCTCGCCACGCGCATGCGCGCCACCGGCACCAAAAAGCTCGTGATCGGTGTCTCGGGGGGCCTCGACTCCACCCAGGCGCTGCTCGTCTGCGCACGCGTCATGGACGAGCTCTCGCTGCCGCGCAAGAACATCCTCGCCTACACCATGCCGGGCTTCGCCACCTCGACGCGCACGCGCTCCAGCGCCTGGCAGCTGATGCGCGCCGTGGGCGCGAGCGCGGAGGAGATCGACATCCGCCCCTCCTGCATGCAGATGTTCCGCGACCTGGGGCATCCCTACGCCAAGGGCCGCAAGCAGTACGACATCGCCTTCGAGAACGTGCAGGCGGGCGAGCGCACGAGCCACCTCTTCCGCCTCGCCAACCACCACGGCGGCCTGGTGGTGGGCACCGGGGACCTCTCGGAGCTGGCGCTGGGCTGGGCGACCTATGGCGTTGGAGACCATATGTCGCACTACAATGTCAATGTCAGCGTGCCCAAGACCCTGGTGCAATACCTGATCGGATGGGTGGCGCGATCGGGGCAGTTTGACCTTGCAGTCAAGAAATCCCTGGAGCGCGTGCTGGCAACGGAAATTTCGCCGGAACTGATCCCTGGAAATCAAAAGACGCAGGATACGGTCGGCCCCTACGAACTGCAGGATTTCCACCTCTACTACACGCTGCGCTTCGGCTACGCGCCCGCGAAGGTCGCCTATCTCGCATGGTGCGCCTGGCAGGACGAATACAGCCTGAAAGAGATCCGCAAATGGCTGGAAGTGTTCCTGCGGCGCTTCTTCCAGACCAGCCAGTTCAAGAGGAGCGCCCTGCCCAATGGCCCGAAAGTGGGCTCGGGCGGCTCGCTCTCGCCGCGCGGCGACTGGCGCGCGCCCTCGGACGGCAATGCGACCGCCTGGCTCGAGGATCTGAAAAAAGTGCCCACCGCGGCCTAATGCCGCGGTCCTTCACTGAGGCTTGATGCCGGCGGCCTGGAGGATCTTCTGCGTCTCCTCGACTTCCTTGCGCACGAACGCGCTGAACTCGGGGATGCCGAAGTTGCCGGGCAGCGTGCCGAGCTTGGTCAGCCGATCCCGGGTGTCAGGACTCGCGAGCGCCGCGTTCACGTCCTTGTTGATCTTGGCGGCCAGGTCGGCGGGCATGTTGGCGGGGCCCCAGAGGCCGACCCACAACGTATAGTCGAAGCCGGGGTAGCCCTGTTCGGCAACCGTCGGCACGTTGGGCAGCAGCGCGGAGCGCGTCGCGCTCGACACCGCCAGCGCGACCGCCTTGCCGCCCGTGACGTGCGGCAGCGCGGCGTTGAGCGGCGCCCAGTAGCAGCACACGCGCCCGCCGATGGTGTCGCCGATCGCCTCGGGCGTGCCCTTGTACGGCACGTGCACCACGTCGATGCCGAGGGCGAGCTTGAGCTTCTCCAGGTTGAAATGCGTGCCGCTGCCGATGCCGGCCGAGGAGAAATTGAGCTTGCCGGGATTCGCCTTCGCCGCGGTGACGAAATCCTTGAGCGACTTGAGGCCCGAATCCTGGCCTGTGATGAGAACGTTCGGCCCGCCGCCGAGCAGCGCGAGGTTGGTGAAGTCCTTGAGCGTGTCGTAGGGCAGCTTGGCGTAGATGCCCGGATTGGCGACGTGCGCCGAGGAATTGGCGAGCAACGTGTAGCCGTCGGCCGCCGCATCGACCACGACTTTCGAGCCGATCGAGCCGCCCGCGCCGACGCGGTTCTCGCCGAGCACCGGCTGGCCCCACATTTCCTGCAGCTTGGCCGCCACCACGCGGCCGATGATGTCGGTCGAGCTGCCCGGCGTGAACGCGATCACCAGGCGTACGGGCTTGTTGGGAAAGCTCTGAGCGAAAGAAACAGAAGCAAAAACAGCCAATGCAAGAAATGCGGGCAGCTTACGAAAGTCCATCTCCGACCTCCACGTTTTCTGGTTTCAATTTGATTCCCGACGCCTCCGCCTGCTGCAGCAGAAGCGTCGC
>CAZTSJ010000051.1:0-10946 GCA_964616875.1 uncultured Bordetella sp.
GACCGGTCGACTGAAACTCACGAAGCCGCACGCGTGCGCTCCACCTTGGCGCGCCTGATCCACAAGGTCTACGAAGTCGATCCTCTCGAATGCCCGCGCATGATCCACCGGAACATTCCACGCCAGACCTGACCTACCACCCCGTTCCCGACATCGCCTGATTCCGCCGCGCGAGGGGCTGGCTCGCCTCATCCGGGCGCAACATTGCCCGACGAGTGTCAATCCGATAGATTGCCATGTGGATTTTTTATCAATAGCGGCCGCGAGGGTCGAGCAGCCCAAGTCGAACGAAATGATTGGCGCCGAGCTCGGCTCGCCGATCATTTGCGACGAGCCCCAGGGCCCCGAGCACAGGTTCCGCGAATACGTTCCCACGTCATGGCCGGGTGCGCGGCTGCCGCATGTCTGGCTCGACGGGCACAAGCCGATCCAGGATCGCATTTCAGGTGGGCATACGCTTCTACGCCTTGGTCGTTCCACAGAAGATCTTTCAGGATTGAAAAGTGCCATGTCGGAATACCGCGCGCCCTTCGAAGTCCTGGACATCCCCGACCAAAGCGTCCGCGACCTCTACGGCTTCGACCTGATCCTGCTGCGACCGGACCTGCACGTCGCCTGGCGCGGGCAGCGCGCACCGGCGGCGCCGCGCGAACTCGTCGCCCGCGCGACCGGACACTGGATATCCTGAGGCCCATGGACGCGACCGCGCTGTACCTCGACCTGATGAAGCTGTGCCTGACAAACCTGGTCTACGGCGACCTGAACATGCATCCCGGCAGGCCCGCGGACTACGATCCCGAGGTGCGCTTCGACGGCCGCGACTGGCCGTCCTGCGCGCACACCATGGTGGGGCTGAAGCGGCTCGACAACCTCCAGTTCTGCGTCGAGGACGTGCTGAAGAAGGGCGTGCCGGGCGACCTGATCGAGACCGGCGTATGGCGCGGCGGCGCGGCGATCATGATGCGCGCCATCCTCAAGGCGCACGGCGTGACCGACCGGTGCGTCTGGGCGGCCGATTCGTTCGAAGGCCTGCCGGCGCCCAACGCCGCGAAGTATCCCCATGACAAAAACTGGAATTTCAACCAGTTCAAGCAACTCGCGGTGCCGCTGGAGGAGGTGCAGGCTAACTTCAGCACCTACAGCCTGCTCGACGACCAGGTGCGCTTCCTCAAGGGCTGGTTCCGCGACACGCTGCCGATTGCGCCGATCCAGCGCCTCGCGGTTCTGCGCCTGGACGGCGACCTCTACGAATCCACCATGGACGGGCTCGCCAGCCTCTATCCGAAGCTCGAGCGCGGCGGGTATTGCATCGTCGACGACTACCACGACATCCAGGCCTGCCGCCAGGCGGTCTCGGACTATCGGCAGAAGCACGCCATTACCGATGAAATCGTCCGCGTGGACTGGACCGCGGTCTACTGGCAGAAGCGGCCATGAGCAGCGCATTGTTCGATTTCCTGCACCACGCCGTCGCGTTCGTGCTGTTCGCCGCGCTGGCGACCGGACACGCCGCCTAGCTACAGCTTCTTCGCCACCGCGACGAGCTGCTCAAGGGCCTTGCCCCAGCCGTCGTGGAATCCAATGGCGGCGTGCTTCTTCATGCCTTCCTCGTCGGCGTGCATGACGTGAGCCGAGTATTTCGTCTTTTTTCCCAGGGACTTGAATTTTTTACCAATAGCGGCCCGCGACGCGACATAAGCGCCATAGTGCGCCGTCACACCGGGCCGGGCAGCGGGAGAATGGGTAAATCGTGCGGCGCCGTGCGGCCGGCGGTGGATAGATTTTCCTATCCGTATCCGTCGTCGGACTACTGCCCCTTTTGCTGGAGCCGCATCCGCTGCGTCAATCCGCGCAGGGCGACCCGCCCGACGTGGTAACACACCCGTGTCGGGTCAGGGCCTGGCGACGCCGAACTGGATCGGCTTCAGGTTTCTATTCTCAGTGCAAATCGACAAGGCAAAACCGAGAACATTTCTTGTGTCGCGCGGATCGATGATGCCGTCGTCGAGCAGCAGGGCGCTGGTGACGAGGGCGCTTTGCTGGCTCTCGAAATTCTCGATGATCTGTTTCTTCAACCCGGCAATCTTTCCTTCATCCACGGGCAGGCCTTTGCGTTTCATGCCGCCTTCCATCACGATCGCCATCGTCAGCGCCGCCTGCTCCGCTCCCATCACCGCGGTCTGCGCGTTCGGCCAGGAGAAGAGGAACCGCGGGTTGTAGCCGCGCCCGCACATGCCGTAGTTGCCGGCGCCGAAGGAAGCGCCGCACATGAGCGTGAGCTGCGGCACATTGGCGTTGGTGACCGCCTGGATCATCTTCGCGCCGTGCTTGATCATGCCGGCCTCTTCGGAGGCCTTGCCGACGATGTAGCCGGTGGTGTTCTGCAGGTAGAGGAGGGGCAGCCCCGCCTGGCAGCAGGCCTGGATGAAGTGCGTGGCCTTGTTGGCGCCGGCCGGATCGAGCGGGCCGTTGTTGGTGACGATGCCGATTTTGTGTCCCTGCAGGGCGGCGTGGCCGCAGACGGTGGCCATGCCGTAGTCGGCTTTGAAGTCGAGAAAGTCGGAGTCGTCGACGAGACGCGCGATCGCCTCGCGCATGTCCACCGGTTTGCGGTAGTCCGCGGGCATCACGCCGAGCAGTTCTTCGGCCGGATATCTGGGAGGTTTTCCTATTGGAAGATTTTTGCTTTCCCAGTTAAGGCGCGAAAGAACTTCTCTGGCAAGACGAAGCCCGTCGGAGTCATCCTCGGCGAGGTATTCGCCCAATCCCGAGACATGGGTGTGCATCACTGCGCCGCCCAGTTCTTCATCGGTCGCGATTTCGCCAGTCGCCGCCTTGAGCAGCGGCGGCCCGGCGAGGAAAGCTTTGGCGCGGCCGCGCACCATGATCACGTAGTCCGAGAGTCCGGGCATATAAGCGCCCCCCGCAGTGGAGGAGCCATGCACCACCGTGATCACCGGCAGCCCGGCCGCGGAGAGTTTCGCCAGGTTGTAGAAAATCGCGCCGCCGTGGATGAAACCCTGCACGCGGTACTTGAGCAGGTTGGCGCCCGCGGATTCGACCAGGTGCACGAACGGCAGCTTGTTTTCCAGCGCCAGGCCCTGCGCGCGCAGCAGCTTCTCGCGGCCCATGTGCTGGATCGCGCCCGCGTCAATGCCCGAATCGCTCGCCACCACCACGGCGCGCGCGCCGCCGACGTAGCCGATGCCGGTGATCATGCCGCCCCCGGGAATCGATTTCTCGGGATCCGGATTGTCCAGGCAGTAGCCGGCCATCGAGGACAGCTCGAGCCAGGGCGCGCCCGCGTCGAGCAGGCGCGCGATGCGTTCGCGCGGCAGCAGCTGCCCGCGCTTGTCGAAAAGCGGCTTGGCTTCCTCGGATTTGTCTCTTGTCCTTTTCTCAAGATCTCTCAACAAAGTAACAAGCTGGAGCATCCGCTCGCGGTTGCTCTGGAAGGCCTCCGAGTTCGTATCGAGCTTCGACTGGATTGCCGGCATCAGCCGAGCACCTTTGGTTTCGAGGCAAGGTGAAAGCCATCGAAGGCAGGAGTGGGTTTTTTATTGGAAGTTTTCCGTTTCGCGTTCGGAACTGCGCCGTCGACTCGCAGGCATGAGCCTGAAATGAATGCAGCGGCGGGAGAGAGGAGAAAGCAGATCGCCGCCGACACCTCGGATTCGGTTCCCAGGCGCGCGAGCGGCACGTGATCCGGCAGCGAGCGGAAATGCGCCGCCATCTCCGGCGGATAGTTGTCCAGTCCGCTGGAGGCGATCCAGCCGGGCGCCACCGCGTTGACGCGTACCGGCGCCCATTCGAAGGCCGCGGTTTCGGTGAAGTTGAGCATGCCTGCGCGCGCCGCGCCCGAGTGGCCCATGGTCGGCATGCCCTGCCACATGTCGGCGATGATGTTGACGATGGCGCCTGTATTTCCCATGCTTGCGGCTTGCTTCATCCACTGCGTGTAGCACTCGCGCGCCATGAGGAAGCCGCCGGTGAGATTGGTGCGCACCACCGCGTCCCAGCCCTTGGCGGAAATGTTCTCCAGCGGCGCCGCGAACTGGCCGCCCGCGTTGTTGACCAGCGCATCGATGCGGCCGAAGTCGGCGAGCACGGAACCTACGGCCTGCTTTACGATTTCTTCTTCGCGAATGTCGCAAGCGTAACAACGCGCTTCGCCTCCGGCTTTCGCGATCTCATCTCGCACCAGGTTGAGTTTTTCAATCTTCCTTCCAATGAGGGCGATCCTGGCGCCAAGCGACGCCAGTTCGTGCGCAGTGCAGCGGCCCAGTCCCGAGCCGCCACCGGTGACAATGGCGACCTGTCCGGCGAACAGGCCGGGACGGAAGACAGATGCGTAGCGCGAAGGCATGGCCGAGACTCTACCAATCAAATGCTTTGTGCGTCGCGGTTTAGAGCGCCGGCGCCCTGGTGTGGAAATCGGTCGCGCTCTGGTAGGCGTGCCCGAGCGCGAACAGCGTCGCCTCGTCGAAAGGCCGTCCCAGCAATTGCATGCCGATCGGCATGCCGGCCCTGGTGAAGCCCGCCTGCACCGACAGTATCGGCACGCCGAGGAAGTTGCCAGGGCGCGTCAGGCGCGTGAGCTGCGCCATCAGCGCCGGCAGCTTGGGTCCGCCGCCGACATCGGTCTCGGCAATGGTCGGCGTCTGGAACGAGACCACCGGCGCGTGCAGCACGTCGACCTTCGAGAACACCGTGCGGCAGAACGCTTCGAGCGCCACGCCGCGCAGGCGCAGGCTGTCGATGTAGGCCGCCGCCGGGATCGTGAGCCCGGATTCGAGGCGCGCGCGCACCTGCGCCGAATAATCCTGCGGCCGGGTGCGCAGCCAGTTGCCGTGCACTGCCGCTGCCTCCGAGGCGATGATCATGGTCGCGGCGGCGTTCCACGAATCGATATCGGGCAGATCCACGTCGACCACCCTGGCGCCCAGCCTGCGGAACGACTCCAGCGACGCTTCCATCAGCGCGACAATCTCGGCGTCGCAGCCTTCGTAGAAGTACTGGCTCGGCCTGCCGACGACGAGGCCCGCCACCGGGCGCGCGAGGGAGGCGACGTAATCCGGCACCGGGCGCGGGTCGGACAGGGGATCGCGCGCGTCCGGCCCCGCGATCGCGCCCAGCAGCAGCGCGCAATCCTCCACCGTGCGCGCGAGCGGTCCCACCGTATCCATTGAGAAGGACAGCGGCATGGCATCGGCGCGCGAGACGCGGCCGTAGCTTGGCTTGATGCCCGCGGTGCCGCAGAAGGTCGCCGGCAGGCGGATGGAGCCGCCCGTGTCCGAGCCCAGCGCCGCGTAAGTCGCGCGCGCCGCCACGGCGGTTCCCGAGCCGGAGGATGAGCCGCCGGTGATGCACTCCGGGTTCCAGGCGTTGCGGCAGTGGCCGTAGTGGTAGTTGTGGCCGGTCGGACCGAAGGCGCATTCGGCCATGTTGAGCACGCCGAACTGGATCGCGCCCGCCGTGTCCAGGCGCTCGAGCACGCTCGCCGTGGAAGGCGCCGGGCGCGACGGCCCGATTTTGCCGCCGTAGCTGGAGGCGACGCCCTTGCGGTAGTACATGTCCTTGTGCGCCATCGGCACGCCGTGCAACGGGCCGCGCAGGTGGCCGCGCGCGAGATCCCGATCGGCGAGCCTCGCTGCCTCAAGCGCGAGCTCGGCGTCGATGCGCAGGAACGCGTTCAATTTCGGCTGTACCGCCTGCGCGCGGGCGAGCGTTGCCTCCATCGCTTCGGTCGCGCTGACGCGCTGCGCGCGGATCGCGGCGGCCAGCGAGCTGCAGGACAGGCCGAGGATTTCAGTCTCGGTCACGGCGCGTTCCTTCTCATTGCCGCCGTGTAGCCCGAGGGCT
The DNA here is from genome assembly GCA_964616875.1 of uncultured Bordetella sp. GTDB lineage: Bacteria > Pseudomonadota > Gammaproteobacteria > Burkholderiales > SG8-39 > RBG-16-66-20. Next base: position 5,863 of record CAZTSJ010000051.1, read on the forward strand.
CGTCCTCGAAGGCGAGCTGCGCGAAGGCCTTGGCCGAATTGGCCAGCACCATGCTGGCGAAGCGCGCGTCGTCCGCAGCACTTTCCACGGTAGGCGTGACGCCCTGGGCGCTCACCAGCGCACCGGCAACTTCAGGACTGACAGGTTTGCTCATGGCTTCCTCTCCGCATGGTTTCCTCTCCGCATGCGTGGAGCATAATGCACCGCGCAAGGAGAACCTAGTGCTGCAAATCAACCCCGGCCGGCTGTGGCAGTCCCTCATGGATCTGGCGCAGATCGGCGCCACCGTGAAGGGCGGCGTGCGCCGCCTGACGCTGACGGACACGGATCGCCAGGGGCGTGACCTGTTCGTGCGCTGGTGCGGCGAGGCGGGCATGAGCACCGAGGTCGATCGCATTGGCAACATCTTCGCGCGGCGAGCTGGGACCGACGCGCACGCGCTGCCCGTGGCGGTAGGCAGCCATCTGGATTCGCAGCCCTCCGGCGGGAAATTCGACGGCGCCTACGGCGTCATGGCCGGTCTGGAGATCGTGCGCGCCCTGAATGACGCGGGCGTGCGCACGCGTGCGCCGATCGAAGTCGCGGCCTGGACCAACGAAGAAGGCTCGCGTTTCGTGCCCACTTTGATGGGCTCGGGCGTATTTGCCGGTATTTTTTTATTGGAAGATATTCTTGCAGTGAAAGACGTGGACGGAATCAGCGTTCGCGAGGCACTGAAAAGCACCGGCTACGCCGGCGATGCGCAGCCGCATCCGCTCGGCGCCTATTTTGAAGCGCACATCGAGCAGGGCCCGGTGCTGGAAGAGACAGGGACCACCATCGGCGTGGTGCTGGGCGCGCTCGGCCAGCGCTGGTTCGACGTCGGGGTCACCGGTCAGGATTCGCATGCCGGCCCGACGCCGATGGAAACGCGCAAGGACGCGCTGCTCGCCGCGAGCCGCCTGGTGCTGGAAGTGAACCGCATCGCGACTACGTTCCCGAATTACGCACGCGGCACGGTGGGCTTCATGCAGGTCAAGCCGAATTCCCGCAATGTGGTTCCCGGCGAGGTGCGCATGACGGTCGACCTGCGCAATGCCAGTGACGCGACGCTTTCGGCGATGGTGGAAGAACTCAGGGGTATTGTGGTTTCGATAGCAAAAGAAACGAGAACGGAAATCGCGCTGAATGAAGTCGTTTACTTTCCGCCCAGCGAATTCGCCCCGGACCTGGTGCGCAGCGTGCGCGAAGGCGCGCAGAAGTTCGGCTACTCGCAGCGCGATATCGTGAGCGGCGCCGCGCATGACGCGGTGTACATGGCGCGCATCGCGCCCACGGCGATGGTATTCGTGCCCTGCGAAGGCGGCATCAGCCACAACGAAATCGAGAACGCGCGGCCCGAGGACATCGCCGCGGGATGCAATGTGCTGTTGCACGCGGTGCTGGAGCGCGCGGGCATCGCCTGAACATCGCCCGCGGCCCGGCGATGATTGCACTGCAGTAGAATCGGCGCCGCCATGCAGTCGAAGAACCTGCTCATCATCATGTCGGACGAGCACAACCCGAAGGTAATGGGTTGCGCCGGGCATCCGTTCATCCGCACGCCGAACCTCGACCGGCTCGCGGCGCGCGCGGCCTGTGGGGCAAGTCGACGATGTACGAGGAGGCGGCCGGCGTGCCGATGATCCTCGCCGGGCCGGACGTGCCGGCGGGCAGGCGCAATGGCACGCCCGCCAGCCATGTCGACGTGCTGCCCCTGGCGCTGCAGTGCGTGGGCGCGGACGAGCCGGAATTGCGCTCCGGCTGTCCCGGTGTTTCGCTCCTCGACCTGGCGTGCGAGCCCGAGCGGGACCGCGCCGTGCTTTCGGAATACCACACCATGGGATCCAAGTCCGCGGTATTCATGCTGCGCGACGCCCGCCACAAGTACGTTCACTACCTGGATGGCTATCCGCCGCAGCTTTTCGACCTGGCGAACGATCCGGAGGAGCTCGTCGACCTGGGCGCCGATCCGGCGGGCCGCGCCACCGTGCGCGCGATGGAGGCGAAGCTGAGGGAGTTCTGCGATCCGCAGGAAGTGGACCGCCGCGCGAAGCAGCGGCAGATGGAATTGCTGGAGCGCTTCGGCGGCTACGAGGCGGCGATGAAGACCGGCGACCTGGGCTACACGCCCGCACCCGGCAGCCAGCCCGATTTCAATCCCTGAGCGTTTTCACCCGAGGCAGGTTGACGGCGTCGTTTCGATGCGCGGCTCGCGCAATGGAATATCATTCGTCAATGATCCCCCGCACGCTGTTTACTGCCGAGCACGAGACCTTCCGCGACAGCGTGCGGCGCTTTTTCGAAGCCGAGGTCAAGCCGCACGATGAGCGCTGGCAGGAGCAGGGTTACGCGGACAAGTCGGTGTGGAAGAAAGCTGGAGAAAACGGATTCCTGTGCATGAGCATGCCGGAGGAATACGGCGGCTCGGGCGCCGACAAGCTCTTCAGCATGGTGCTGATGGAGGAGCAGGCGCGCATCAACAACTCCTCGGTCGGCTGGGGACTGCATTCCGAAATCGTCGCGCCCTACCTGTTCAACTACGGCAGCGACGCGCTGAAGAAGAAGTACCTGCCGAAGATGGCCGCGGGCGAGATGATCGGCGCCATCGCCATGAGCGAGCCGGGCGCGGGCTCCGACCTGCAATCCATTAAAACGACTGCGCTTCGCAACAGTGGTGGTTATGTCCTGAATGGCTCAAAAACATTCATCACCAACGGCTGGAACTGCGACCTGGTGATCGTGGTGGCGAAGACCGATCCGGCCAAGGGCGCCAAGGGCACGAGCCTGATTGTCGTCGACACCTCGATGCAGGGCTTCGCCAAGGGCAAGCGCCTGAAGAAAATGGGCCTCAAGGGCCAGGACACGGCGGAACTGTTCTTCGACAATGTCGAAGTGCCCGCGGAAAACCTGCTCGGACAGGAGAACAACGGTTTCATTTACCTGATGCAGGAATTGCCCTGGGAACGCATGCAGATCGCGATCGGCGCCGCGGCCAAGTGCGAAGCCGCCCTGCGCTGGACCATCGACTACGTCAACGAGCGCAAGGCTTTCGGCCGAACCGTATCCAGCTTCCAGAACACGCGCTTCAAGCTGGCCGAGATCGCGACCGAAGTGCAGGTAATGCGCGTGTTCGTGGATCGCTGCATGGAGCTGCTGCTGGAGAAGAAGCTCGATACCGCCACCGCATCGATGTGCAAGCTTTGGGCCACCGACATGGAAGGCAAGGTGCTGGACGAATGCCTGCAGCTGCACGGCGGCTACGGCTTCATGTGGGAGTTCCCGATCTCGCAGGCCTACGTCGATGCGCGCGTGACGCGCATCTACGGCGGCACCAACGAAATCATGAAAGAAGTCATATCCCGCTCGCTGGGACTTGGAGGCAAAGATGGCTAGCAACGCAACTGAGGCGATGGTTTTCGAAGCGATCCGCACGCCGCGCGGCAGGGGCAAATCAAGCGGCGCGCTGCACGAGGTGAAACCGATCACGCTCCTGACCGGTATGCTGAAAGAACTGCAGAAGCGCCTCGACCTCGACACCTCGCAGGTGGACGACGTGGTGATGGGCTGCGTCACGCCGGTGGGCGAGCAGGGCAGCTGCATCGCGAAGACCGCGGCGCTGGCCGCGGGCTGGGACTATCGCGCTTCGGGCGTGCAGCTGAACCGCTTCTGCGCCTCGGGCCTGGAAGCCGTGAACATGGCGGCGCAGAAAGTGCGCTCGGGCTGGGAAGACCTGGTGGTCGCCGGCGGCGTCGAGTCCATGTCGCGCGTGCCGCTGGGCACCGACCGCGGCCCCTGGGCCTGCGATCCGCAGACCGCGTTCGACACGGCGTTCATTCCGCAGGGCATCAGCGCCGACCTGATTGCGACCCTGGAAGGATTTTCGCGCGAGCAGGTGGATTTCTACGCCATGCGCTCGCAGCAACGCGCGGGTGCTGCGCGCGAGCACGGCTACTTCAAGCGCTCGGTGGTGCCGGTGGAGGACGCGATCGGCGACGTGATCCTCGACCACGATGAATTCATCCGGCCGCAGACCACCATGGAAGGGCTCGCCGCGCTCAAGACCTCCTTCGACAAGATGGGCGAGATGGGCTTCGACTCGGTCGCGATACAGCGCTACCCGCAGGTGGAGCGCATCAAGCACGTGCACACACCCGGCAATTCCTCCGGCATCGTGGACGGTGCGGCGGCGGTGCTGATCGGATCCGAAGAAAAAGGCAGGCAACTGGGTCTGACTCCACGCGCACGCATCGTCGCGGTAGCACTGTCGGGCGCAGATCCCACCATCATGCTGACCGGGCCGATGCCGGCGGCGAGGAAGGCGCTGGCGAAGGCGAAGATGCAGATCGAGCAGATCGACCTGTTCGAGGTCAACGAAGCCTTTGCCGTGGTGCCGATGAAGTTCATGAAGGAAATGCACGTATCGGACGAGATCGTCAACGTGAACGGCGGCTCGATCGCGATGGGGCATCCGCTCGGCGCCACCGGCGCGATGATCCTCGGCACCCTGATCGACGCGCTCGAGCGCAGGGAGCTGCGCTATGGCCTGGCAACGCTGTGCGTCGGCGGCGGCATGGGCATCGCGACGATCGTTGAGCGCCTTTGAAATGGCTGTTTCGCCAGTACGGTTTGAAAAAAATTCTGAAAACATCGTCACGCTGACGTTCGACGCGCCTGGCGCCCCGGTCAATACGATGACCGAGGAATGGCAAACGGCGTTTGCCGAAACCGTCGAGCGCCTGGCGAAGGAGAAGGCCTCCATCAAGGGCGTGATCCTCGCTTCGGCGAAGAAGACGTTCTTCGCCGGCGCCGAACTGAAGGACGTCCTGCAATTCGGCCCGAACGACGGGCCGAAGGTATTCCACTGGATCGAGGGCGTGAAGAAACACATGCGCGCGCTCGAGACGCTGGGCATCCCGGTGGTCGCGGCGCTGGAAGGCGCGGCGCTGGGCGGCGGCTGGGAGATCGCGCTGTGCGCGCATTGCCGCCTCGTGCTGGACGATCCGTCCATCCAGCTCGGCCTGCCCGAAGTCACGCTGGGCCTTTTGCCCGGCACGGGCGGCGTC
>CAZTSJ010000052.1:0-11904 GCA_964616875.1 uncultured Bordetella sp.
GCTCCTGCCGCGGCCAGCGCATGGCGTAGTGCAGGCCGAGCGTCTCCACCGTGCGCTGGCGCAGCCAGTCGGCTTCGGCGGCGTAGGCGCCGAAGCGCCGGATATCCACTTCGAACAGATCCATCGGCGCTTCGCCGCCCACGATCCATTCGGCGAGCAGCTTGCCGGCGCCGCCGCCGTTGGCGATGCCCGCGGAGTTGAAGCCCGCGGCGACGAAATAATTGCGCACTTCGGGCGCCTCGCCGAGGATGAAATTACCGTCGGGCGTGAAGCTCTCGGGCCCGTTCAGCAGCGTCTTGACGCCCGCCTTCTCGAGCGCCGGCACGCGGTGGATCGCATTGTTCATGAGCGGCTCGAACTGGTCCCAGTCCTCTGGCAGCAGCTGGAACTCGAACTTCTCCGGGATGCCGTCCATGCCCCAGGGCTTGGCCTTGGGCTCGAAGCCGCCCATGAGCAGGCCGCCGACCTCCTCCTTGAAGTAGATGAAGCCGTCCGGGTCGCGCATCACCGGCAGCATCGGGTGCACGCCGGCGATGCGCTCGGTGACGATGTAGAAGTGCTCGGCCGAATGCAGCGGCACATTGACCCCGGCCATGGCGCCGAACGCGCGCGCCCACTGGCCGGTGCAGTTAACGAGGATTTTGCAGGAGATTCTGCCTTCGTTTGTTTCTATTCCTGAAATGCTTTGATTGTGCAAGACCACACCCGTTGCTCTAACGCCTTGCACGATTTTCACGCCGAGATTGCGCGCACCCCTGGCGAGCGACTGCGTGAGGTCGGCCGGGTTCGCCTTGCCGTCCTGCGCAAACCACAGCGCGCCCTGCAGGTCGTCGGCGCGCAGCAGCGGCCACTTCTGCGCCGCTTCGCGCGGCGTGATGAGCTCGACCTCGATGCCGAAACTGCGCGCCATCGCCGCCTGGCGCTGGAACAGGATCCAGCGCTCCGGGGTGCGCGCCACGTTCACGCTGCCGCACTGCTTCCATCCTGTGGCGAGGCCGGTTTCGGCTTCAAGCGTGGCGTAGAGCTGGATACCGTACTGGCTCATGCGCGTCATCGAGCGGTTGGGCCGCATCTGGCCCACCAGCCCCGCCGCGTGCCAGGTGGTGCCGCAGGTGAGGCTGCCCTGCGCGGGCAGCAGCACGTCCTTGCGGCCGAGTTTCGCGAGGTGATAGGCGACACTCACCCCGGCGATGCCGCCGCCGACGATGACGATTTCCGCGCTTTTTATGGTTTGGTTCAAATTTTCAGAAACACCACGCCAAGCACGACCGAGGCTGCGCCGGCGAGGCGCGCCCGGCCGAATGGCTCCTTGAGCAACCAGGCGCCCAGCACCGCGGCGAAGATCACCGAGGTTTCGCGCAGTGCCGCCACCGCGGCGATCGGCGCGCGCGTCATCGCCCAGAGCACGATCGCGTAGGCCACGACCGAGAATGCACCACCCGCGAGCCCGCGCCGCCAGTGGGCGCGCGCGTAGGACGTGAGTTCAAAGCGGCGCAGCCAGGCGACGATCAGGACGTAGGGAAATCCGTCGAGAAAAAACATCCACGCCGCGTAGCTAAGCGCGGAGCCCGCCAGCCGTACGCCGGTGCCGTCCACCAGCGTGTACGCCGCGATCAGCGCGGCATTGGCGAGCGCCCAGGCGGTCGCGCGCCGGTTGTGCAGGAACGAAGCGCCGCCGATGAAGGCGATACCGATCACGCCACCGGAGATAAGCAGGATGCCGAGCCACATCCAGAGGCCGGGCAGCTCACCGAGCACCGCGGCGCCGAATCCGGCCACCAGCAGCGGCGCCACGCCGCGCATCAGCGGATAGCCGTGCGACAGATCACCGGCGCGGTAGGTGCCGACCAACGCGGTGTAGTAGCCGATGTGGATCACCAGAGATGCGCCGATATAAGGCCAGCTCGCCGGTGCGGGTAGTGGCACGAACGGCAGCAACGGCACCACGACGAGCCCGCTGGCCGCCACCACGATCGCCATGTCGAGCATCATGTCGCGGCCGCCCTTCAGCATCGCGTTCCATGCGGCGTGCAGCAGCGCGGCGCCGAGCACCGCGAGGGTCACGCCCAGACTCATTTCAGGCACTGCTCAGTCGACTTTGGCGCCGGAGCGCTTGACGATGTCGGCCCACTTGTCGCGTTCGCGCAGCAGGAAGGCCGCGAACGGCGCCGGGCCGAGCACGCGCGCCGCAGCGCTCTGCTGCGTGAAACGCTCGCGTATGTCGGGCATTTCCATCACCGCGGCTAGGTCCGCGGCAACGCGCTGCACCACCTCGGCCGGCGTGCCACCGGGTGCGAGCACGCCGAAAAAGGACAGCACTTCGAAATCCGGATAGCCGCTTTCGTGCAACGTCGGCACCTCGGGCAGGGAAGGCAGGCGCTGCATTGACGTTGTGCCGAGCACTCGCAGCCTGCCCGATTGCAGGTGCGAACCCACCTCGATCGGCGTGGCAAACATCATCGCCACCTGCCCCGCCACCAGGTCGACGATTGCCGGGCCGCCGCCCTTGTAGGGCACGTGCACGATATCCACGCCGGCGCGCAGCTTGAACAGCTCGCCCGCCAGGTGCGGCACCGTGCCGTTGCCCGCGGAAGCGAACGTGAGCGAGCCCGGCCTGGCCTTTGCCTGCGACACCAATTCGGCCGTCGATTTGGGCGTGAGCCCCGCGTTGACGACAAGGATGAATGGCGAGGTCGCGAGCAGCGATACCGGGGTGAAATCCCGCTGCGGATCGTAGGGCAGCGACGGGTAGACGACCTGCGAAATCACGAACGGCGTCGGCGCGAACAGCAGCGTGTAGCCGTCGGGCCTGGACTTCGCGACCTCCGAGTTGCCGACGATGGTCCCGGCCCCGGGTTTGTTCTCGATCAGGACGCTCTGCCCGAGCCGGCCGGCGAGCTGCTGCGCGACGCTGCGCGCGATGATGTCAGTGGCGCCGCCGGGCGCGAACGGCACGATCAGCCTTACCGGGCGGTTTGGCCAGGGCTGCGCTTGCGCCGCGAATGCGCACAGGAGTCCCAGCGCGGCAAACATGCAGGCGGCGATGCGGCGTGCGAACCAGGTGCTCATCACAAACCCTCCTCGATGGATTGTTGAACGATCGCGAGCGCGCGATCGAGATCGGCCGCCTCGATGACGAGCGGCGGCGCGAGCACGATGACATTTCCCTGGCCGACCTTGAAACTGAGGCCGCGCGCGAGGCAGCGGTACATCACCTCCTCCGCCAGCGCAGGACTCGCCAGCTCGACACCGATCAGCAGGCCGACGCCGCGCACGTCGACGATCGCCGGCAACCGCCGCTGCATCGCTTTCAACTTCGCCAAGGCGCGCGCGCCCAGGGTGCGTGAACGCGCCAGCAGGCGCTCCTTCTCGATCACCGCGATGGTCGCGAGCGCCGCGGCGCAGCCCACGGAGCTTTTCTCGTGCGTGTAATGCCCCAGCGCGCGATCGGCGGCCACGTCGAGGCCTGCGCGCGCGATGAGCGCCGCCATCGGGAAAATGCCGCCGCCCAGGCCCTTGCCCAGCACCACCATGTCGGGAACGATGCCGTAGCGCTCGAAAGCGAACATGCTGCCGGTGCGGCCCAGGCAGACAGGAATTTCGTCCAGGATGAGCAGCGCGCCGTGCCGGTCGCAGGCGCGGCGCAGGGTTTCATAGTACGCGCGCGGCGGCACCTGCACGTCGGTCGAGCGCACCGTTTCGACCACCACCGCGGCGACGTCCTCTTCCTTGGCGAGCACGTACTCGACGTATTCGGCGCAACCGGCGTTGCATTTGCCGCCGCAGCCGAAGCGGCAGGCGCGCGGATCGCAGGGCGGCACGTGCTCGGTGCCCGGCAGCAGCGGGCCGATGCCGCGGCGAAACAGCGCCTCGCCGCCCAGCGAGATCGCATCGAGCGAGGCGCCGTGGAAGGAATCCCACATCGAGATGGTCTTGTGGCGCCCGGTGGCAATGCGCGCGAGCTTGAGAGCCATGCCGATGGCCGCGGTGCCGCCAGGGGCGAACAGCACCTTGCCCAGATCGCCGGGCGCGAGCGCGGCAAGCTTCGCCGCGAGCTTCACCGCGTACGCGTTGGTGAAGCGGCGCGGCGAAAACGGCAGCGTATCGAGCGCCTGCTTGATGGCCGCGACCACGCGCGGATGGCCGTGGCCCAGCTGGTGCACGCTGTTGCCGTGGAAATCCATGATGCGCCGGCCTTCCAGGTCCTGCAGCCATATCCCACGTGCCGATTTCAGCGCGTTGAAGCAGGGCGTGGAGAGCGACTGGCGCAGGAAGTGCTTCGCGTCCGCGGCGAGCATCTTGCGCGTCGCCGGCCCGAGGTGCTCGTCCTCCCAGCGCTTGCGCCGCGGCGTGAGGTTTACGTCGCCCTCGGAGGAAAGATCTCTAGCTGTTGCGCGCTTGCGTGCCATTGGTGCGCTCCCCATTGCCGGCGTCCTCGCGCAGCCGCGTGGGCGCGAGCACGCCGGCCTCCTCGAGGATCGGGTAGGCGACGGCGCAGAAATGCGAGTTGATGCGCTTGAAGTCGTTGATGATGTCCAGGTGCAGCGAGCTGGTCTCGATGGATTCGGGCGTCTGCCAGGCGAGGCGGTCCAGGTGCGTGCCGGCGTAGGCGCGCTCGAGGTTCCTGAACTCGACCTTCTGCGCGACCAGCATCTGCGCGCTCTTCAGGTCGCCGTTGAGGAAGACGTTGAGCGCCAGGCGCAGGGTGGACATCAGCCGCGCATGCAGCTCCTCGATCTCCTTCATGCCGGCGTCGGAAAAGGAGCGCCCCTTGGAGAACTTCTTTTCCTCCATGTCGTCGACGATATGCTCGACGATGTCGCCGACGTGCTCCAGGTTGATGTTGAAGGCCATGATCTCGGCCCAGCGCCGGCTTTCGCGCTCATCCAGCGCCTCGCGGCTGATCTGCGTCAGGTAGAACTTGATCGAGGTGTAGAGGTCATCCACGGCGTCGTCCATGCGCTTGACCTCGCGCGCAAGCTTGCCGTCGTTGTTGCGCATCGCTTCGAGCACGCCGCCAAGCATCTTTTCGACGATGTCGCCGATGCGCAGCGCTTCACGCGCCGCGTTGGCAAGCGCCAGCGCCGGGGTCTCCAACGCCGCCGGATCGAGGTTCTTCGGCCGCGCCGCGGCGGCCTTGGCCGAGTCCTCCGGTATCAGGCGCACCACCAGCCGCGCCGCAGGCTCGGTAAGGAAAATGAATGTGACCGCGAGCAGGACGTTGAACGCCATGTGGAAGTTCACCACCATGCGCTGCGGGTCGGCATCCAGCCAGGCAAGCCCGCCCTCGACATAGCCGAGCAGCGGCGCCACCATCGCGCAGCCGAGGATCTTGAAGACGAGGTTGCCGAGCGCGACACGCCGCCCCGCCGGGCTCGCGCCGGAAGTGGCGAAGAGCGCGAGCAGGCCGCTGCCCAGATTCGCACCCAGCACCAGGAACAACGCCACCTTGATCCCGATCAGGCCGCTGGCGACGAAGGCCGCGGTGAGCAGCACCACCGCGAGGCTCGACCAGGCGAGCATGGTGAAGAGCGCGCCGATGAGCAGATCGAGCATCGGATCGCCCGTGAGCGTGCCGAATATCACCTTGACGCCCGCGGCCTGCGTGAAGGGGCGGGCCGCCTGCAGGATCATCTGCAGGGCGAGGATAATGAGGCCGACGCCGATGGCGATGCGCCCGATCTGGCCGGCGCGCGTCGCCTTGCGCGACAGGTGCAGGATCACGCCGCCGCCAATGGCGAGCGGCGCGAGCCAGGACAGGTCGAGGGAGAAGAGCTGCGCGACCAAACTGGTGCCGACGTCGGCCCCCAGCATCACCGCCAGCGCCGGGGCGAGCGCCATCAGGTTCTGGCTGGCAAAGGAGCTCACGATCAGCGCCGTGGCGCTGGAGGACTGCACCAGCGCCGTCACGCCCAGGCCCGCGAGAAAGGCGCGGAAGCGGCTCGAAACGCTATCGGCGAGCACCTTGCGCAGGCCGCCGCCGAACACGCGCAGCACGCCAGAGCGCACGATGTGCGTGCCCCAGACGAGCAGCGCGACGCCGGCGAGGATGCTGATGAGCGTCTGCATCAGATGACCGTCATCGATATCAAGACGCCTCCCCGCGCCCGATGCGCGCCTGGATGTCGTCGATGCAGGGCATGATGTCGGCGATGGTATCGACCGTGTAGTGCGCGCCGCATTGCTGCATGCGCAAGTACGCGCGCTCGCGCTTGAGCTTCTGTTCGGCAGCGGCAAGCGCCTGCCACTCGTTGAGCATCATCCCGACTTCGTTGCCGCTCACCGCGAGCCCGATGGTCCACATGCCGGCGTTGAGGCCTTCCTCGACGCCCGGCACCGTATCGTCGATTTTCACGCAGGCCTGCACCGTGCTCACGCCCAGCCTGATGGCGTTCAGCAGGCACATGTGGGGATAGGGCCGGCCAGCCGGCACATCGGAGGCGCAGACCGTGACGTCGGGCTCGTAGCCCTGGCGCTTGGCGTCCGCCTGGTTGATTTTCATCATTTCGGTAAGGTAGCCGGTGGTCGAGCCGATCTTGATGCCGCGTTTGCGCAGCGCCGCGATCGCCTCGAGGGTCCCCGGGATGAGGGCCGAGTAGGTGGACAGGCACTCGAGCTGCAGCGGCACGAACTCGGCGAACATGGCGCTCACATCGTCGTCGTTCGGCGCCCGGCCGTGGGTCTCCTGCCAGCGTTTGCGCACGGAATCGAGTTCGCTGATGCGCTGGATGTGCACGCGCTTGTGCGCTCCCATCGGTGCGCGCGCCTCGGCGATGCTGATCGGCACCTGCTTGCGCTTGAAAACCTCCATGAACACCACCGCCGGCGCCATGCAGCCGAAATCCATGGTGGTGCCCGCCCAGTCGAGCAGCACCGCCTCGATCGGTCCGCGAAAACTGCGTTTGTAGCTGAAGTTCATTTTGACGCCCCGCGATTCTTGAGTTTTTCCAGCGCCAGCTTCACTTCCGCGTTTTCCGGCGCGAGGGTCGCCGCGGCCTGCAAGTTGAGTTCGGCCCGCTCGAGGCTCGCCTTCGACACGCCGATGCTGCCGTCGGGCTGCTTGGTGGGCATCTGCGACACCTTGCCGAGCAGCAGCAGCGCCTCGAGGTTCTTCGGATCCATTTCGACGACGAAATTGAGCTCTGTGGTGGCCGACTCGACGTTGCCGAGCTCGACCTGCACCTTGGCATGGGCGACGTGCGGCGCGATCGAATGGCGGTCGATCTTCTTCGCCGCGACATACGCGGCGAGCGCGACGTCGTACTTCTTCAGGCCGGCGTAGGCGTTGCCGAGCTGCAGCCAGGCCTCCATCGAGTTCCTGTCGAGCGCCGTCGCTTTCAGGAGCTCCACTGCCGCCTCTTCGTGCTTGCCCTGCGCGAGGAGCGCTTTGCCCTGCGCCAGATTCTGGGCCAGCTTGTCGGCGTCGCCGCCGCAGCCAGCGGCGAGCAGCGCAAGGCAGAGGGCCAGGGCGAGTGTCATTTTCATAAAATTCGCGACCTCACGCGCGAGCACACCCAGTCGGAAATGAATACGAGGAGGAAGATGACGAGAATGCAGGTCGCAGTCTGGTGATACTGGAAGAGCTTCATGGTCTTGATGAGCGAGAAGCCCAGCCCGCCGGCGCCCACCAGACCGAGAATGGTGGCGGCGCGGATGCTGACATCGAAGCGGTAGATGGAATAGCTGATAAAGGCCGGGATCACCTGGGGCACGATGCCGAAGAGGATCACCTGCATGCGCCCGGCGCCGGTCGCCTGCATGGCCTCGATCGGGCCGCGGTCCACGCCTTCGATCTCTTCGGCGCAGAACTTGGCGAGCATGCCGGTGGCGTGCAGCGCAATCGCCAGCACGCCCGCAAACGGTCCCAGCCCCACGGCGCTGACGAAGATCAGCGCGAACACCAGTTCGTTGATCGAGCGCAGCGCGTTGAGGAACATGCGCGTGACGTGGAATACGATCGGGTGCGGCGTCGTGTTCTTCGCGCCCAGCAGGGCGAACGGGATCGACAGCAGGACCGCGATCAGCGTGCCCCAGACCGCGATCTGGAGGGTTTCCAGGGTGGCGTCGCCGAGCAGTTGCAGGTGGCCGAGGTCGGGCGGGAACATGCGCGAGAAGAAATCCGCCATGAACGGGATACCCTTCACCAGCGCGATGGGGTTCATGCCGATCTGCGCACCGGTAAACCAGAGCACCGCGACCACGGCAACGGCCCAGATCAGCGTCCTGCCCAGCCGCCTGGCGCGCCGCTGCGACTCCTCGGCGAGCGCGCCCGACACCGCGGCTTCGAAGGTCGTGGCGCTCATGCCTCTTCCTTCGCTACTTCGCCGGGCTCCCGATAGTAGATGCGGTGCAGGATCTCGTCGCTGAGTTGGGAGGATGTGCCTTCGAACACCACCGAACCGCGGCTCATTCCCACCACCCGCTCGGAGAACTCCTTCGCGTAGTCCACCTGGTGCAGGTTGCACAGCACGGTGATGCCCAGATCCCGCGCCACCTCGCGCAGGTAGCCGAGCACCTGGCGCGCGATCTTCGGGTCGAGGCTCGCCACCGGTTCATCTGCGAGTATGACGGTGGGCTGCTGCGCCAGGGCGCGGGCGATCGCCACGCGCTGCTGCTCGCCGCCGGAGAGCGTATCGGCGCGCTGGAACGCCTTTTGTTCCAGGTTGACGCGCGCGAGACACTCGATGGCGATGCGCTTGTCCGCTTCGGGAAAGTTGTAGAGGAGGCTGCGGCCGATGCCGCGGTAGCCGAGGCGCCCGGTGAGTACGTTGGTGAGCACCGACAGGCGCTTCACCAGGTTGAACTGCTGGAACACCATGCCGAACTGCCGGCGGATGGCGCGCAAATCGCCGCGGTGACCCGTGATCTCGACCCCGTTGTGGAGCACCTGCCCCTCGCTCGGGTCGACCAGGCGGTTGATGCAGCGGAGCAGGGTCGACTTGCCGGCACCGCTTGGGCCCAGGATAACGAGGAACTCTCCCGCCGCGACGTTGATGTTGACGTCGTGCAAAGCCCGCGCACCCGCGGGATAGGTTTTCGACAGATGGCGGATTTCAAGGACCATATCAATAAATCCTGCCGCGGATCCAGGTGGAAGCGAGATCGATGATGGTCACCATGGCGAGAATCAGCAGCAGCACCACGCCGGTTTCGCGCCATTCGAAGAGACGAATGGTGGTCACCAGCTCGAAGCCGATGCCGCCCGCGCCGACCATGCCGAGCACGGTGGCCGAGCGCACGCCGACCTCGAACCAGTACAGGTTGTAGGTGACGAACTGCGGCAGCGCCTGCGGCAGCATCGCATAGACGATGACCTGCAGGCGATTCGCGCCCGTCGCCTCAAGCGCTTCGACCGGCCCGTTGTCGATGTTCTCCAGCGCCTCCGCATAAAGGCGCCCGAGGATGCCGCCGAAGTTGACGCCGAGCGCGAGCGCGCCGGGAAACGGCCCCAGGCCCACCGCGGCGACGAAAAATACCGCCCAGATCAGTTCCGAAATGCTGCGCAGCAGGTTGAGGATTGCCTTGGCGCAATTGCGCAGCACCGGCGAGCGCGTCACGTTCGACGCCGCCAGCACGCCCAGCGGCAGCCCTATCAGGAGCGCGATGACGTTGCCCCAGAGCGCGATGTAGAGCGTCTCGGCGGCCGGCTTCCACAGCACCTCGGCGAATTCCCATTTCGGCGGCGCCATGCGATAGAAGTACTCGCCGATCGCCGGCAATGCGCTGCCGAGTTCCTTCGGCCGCAGCCCGACGCCGTCCGCGCACCAGGCAAGGAAGGCGATCGCCCCGCCGGCGAGCACGATGTGATGGAAGCGCCAGCGCTTGCGCGCCGCGTGCTCGGCCAGCAGCCGGTCGATCGCCCCCGCGGTTACTGTCACACTCATATAGGGAACTACGGCTTACTTCATCTTCCGCAGGTCGAGCTTCAGCGCCGAGGCGATTTCGCGCAGCGGGTCGTAGTCCTTGTCGCTGGCCGGGTCGAAGCGCGCCACCGTGCCCATCTCGCCGAAGGCGAGGTTTTTCACGCTGAAGAAAGCGTCACGGATCTTCTTCTTCATATCCTCCGACAAAGCCTTGCGGTAAAGCAGCGGGTCGTTGGGGATCGGCGGCGAGGTCCACACCACCTTCAGCTTGTTGCAGTCGGCCAGACCCTTGGCGCAGCCGCGCTCGTAGATGCGGTCAGCGACGGCGCCCGCATCCACCTTGCCGGAACCCACTGCAACGATTGTGGCGTCATGCCCGCCGGAGTACATCACCTGTTTGAAGTCCTTCTCGGGCGTGATGCCGAGCTTGATCAGCGCCGCGGAGGGGACCATGAAGCCGGAGGTCGAACCCGGATCGACGAAGGCGAAGGTCCTGCCCTTCAGGTCGGCAAGGGTATTGATGTTGCTGTCCTTGCCGGCGATGATGATCGACTGGTAGCTCGGCTGCATGGAGCGCGCGGTCACCGTCACCGCGAAAGCCTCGACCTGCGACACGGTGGTGGCGAGCACGTAGGAGAACGGCCCGAGCAGCGCGACGTCGACGTGTCCGGCGCGCAGCGCTTCGATGGTCGCGTTGTAGTCGGAGCCGACAAAGGTGTCGATCTTCATGCCGGTGTGCTTGGCGACGATGTCGAGGATCGCCTGCGACTGGCGCACCATGGCGCGCGAGTCCTCCGCCGGGATGAAGCCCACCGTGAGCACGCCCGGTTTTGCGGTCCCCTGGGCCCAGGCGGGCAGTGCAACCGCGAGCAGCAGTATGACTTGCAGTATTCGTTTCATGACTTCCTCCTGTGATTGAAAAGGCCTACCAACGCATGTTGACGTTCTTAAGGCAGGTATAGCTCAGCAACTCCTCGAAACATTCCTCGACCCCCAGACCGCTCTGCTTCCAGCCGCCGTAGGGCTCGCCGATGTAGCGGCCATTGGAATTGATCCAGACGTAACCCGCCTCGACCTGCTCGGCGGTTTCCATCGCGAGGTCCAGCCGGTTGGTGACGATCGCCGCCGTCAGCCCGTATTGCAGGCTGTTCACCTTGGCGAGCATGTCGGCGCCGTCGGACCACGGCAGCACCGACATTACCGGCCCGAAGATTTCCTCGCGCGCGATGCGCATGTCCTGGCGCACGCCGTCGAACACGGTGGGACGGATAAAGAAACCGTTCGCAAGCTGCGGGTCCTTCGGCTTGTCGCCGCCGGTGACGAGCGTCGCCCCCTCCTGGCGCGCGGAATCGACGTAACCCATGATGCGCGCGAGCTGGCGCTCGGACACCACCGGACCGAGCTCGTTCGATTCGATCCAGGGGAAACCCACCGGCAGCGCCTCGGCCAGCCGCACGATTTCATCGACCACCGGGCGGTGCAGCGATTCGTGCACGAAGACCCGCGAGGTCGAACTGCAGGACTGGCCCTGCCGGTTCATGTTCATGCCCTTGATCGCGGCGGCGGCGGCCTGCTTCGGGTCGGCGTCCGGGAAGATGATGATCGGGTTCTTGCCGCCGAGTTCCAGCGTCACGCGTTTCAGGCCCTCGGCAGCGCCTTTCGCGACCAGGCGCCCCGTCTCCACCGAGCCGATGAAGCCGACGCGCGAAACCATGGGATGCGCCACGAGCGCCGCGCCCGTCGTGCCATCGCCCGCCACCACGTTCACCACGCCCGGCGGAAATATTCCATCGGCGAGCGCCGCCACCTCGAAGCTGGAGAGCGGCGCCTGCTCGGAACTTTTGATCACCACGCAGTTGCCCGCCGCGAGCGGCGCCGCGGCCTTCTCGACGCAGAAACGGAACGGATGGTTGAAGGGGTTCAGCTTCGCCACCACGCCATAGGGCTGGCGGCGCGTGAAGTTCATGTGGCGCGGCCCCTGCGAGCTGGTGGTGCCCTTCACCTCGGTGATGAGGCCGGCGAAATACTCCAGGCTGTCCGC
>CAZTSJ010000053.1:0-1571 GCA_964616875.1 uncultured Bordetella sp.
AACGACCTCGTCGAACTATTTCTGCCGCCGCAGGAATAGCAGGTCGCGCACCGGATGGCCGAGGCCGATGCCGCGGCGCTCGAACTTGGTGATCGGGCGGGTTTTTCCTGCTTGAAGTTCTTTTTCAAAAAGGGAATTTGAGGAAAAAATTTCGTCAATCTGCGCCGCATATTCCGGCCAATCCGTGGCGGCATGGAAATAACCGCCGGACACGAGCTTGCGCGCGGCGAGCGCGGCGAAGGGCGCCTGGACGAGACGGCGCTTGTGGTGGCGCTTCTTCGGCCAGGGATCCGGGAAGAACAGGTGGATGCCGGCGAGCAGTCCGTCGGGGATCATGTTCGCCAGCACTTGCGCCGCGTCATGCCGGATGACGCGCAGGTTTTTCAGCGTCAGTGCATCGATCTTCTTCAGCAGGCTGCCGACACCCGGGCCATGCACCTCGATGGCGATGAAATCGATTGCCGGGTTCTGTTGCGCGATCTCGGCGGTGGTCTCACCCATGCCTGAACCGATTTCGACCACGAGCGGGGCCGTTCTTTGGAATACTTTTTTTGCATCGAGAAGAGTGTCTGAATACGCAATGCCAAACCGAGGAAGCAATTCGTCGAGCGCGCGCTGCTGCGAAGGCGTAGTCCTGCCCTGGCGCAGGACGTAGCTGCGAATTTCCCTCTTCAAGCAGCCTTCGGTTGCGAGGGCGTGATCGTGCCTTCGGTGGGCGAGGAGGGCGCTGCGCTATATAGCTTCTTCGGCATGCGGCCGGCGAGGAAAGCCTCGCGCCCGGCTTCGACGCCCTTTTTCATCGCGCGCGCCATCAGCACCGGATCCTGCGCGGCGGCGATCGCGGTGTTCATCAGCACGCCGTCGCAGCCCAGCTCCATGGCGATCGCCGCGTCCGAGGCGGTGCCCACGCCCGCGTCCACCAGCACCGGCACCTTCACGCGCTCGATGATGAGCTGCAGGTTCCACGGATTGAGGATGCCCATGCCCGAGCCGATCAGCGAGGCGAGCGGCATCACCGCGACGCAACCCGCGTCCTCGAGCATCCTGGCCTGGATCGGATCGTCCGAGCAGTACACCATCACCTTGAAACCGTCGGCGACGAGCTGCTTCGCGGCCACCAGCGTCTCGGGCATGTTGGGGTAGAGCGACTGCGGATCGCCGAGCACTTCGAGCTTGACCAAACTCGCGCCGTCCAATAATTCGCGCGCCAGACGCAAGGTACGCACCGCGTCATCGGCGCTGTAACAGCCGGCGGTATTCGGCAAGATGGTGTAGCGGCTCGGCGGCAAGACTTCGAGCATGTTCGGCTCGTTCGGGTCTTGGCCGATATTGCTGCGGCGAATGGCGACGGTGACGATTTCGGCGCCGCTGGCATCCACCGCGGCGCGCGTTTCCGCGAAGTCGCGGTATTTGCCGGTACCGATGAGTAGGCGCGAGGAATACGCCTTACCGGCGATGACGAGATGATCCTGCATTGAAAGTGCGACGAAGAGAAAGTCGCGAGGCTACCCGCCGCCGACCGCCACGACAACCTCCAGGCGGTCGCCGTCATGAAGTTGCACGATCGCGTG
>CAZTSJ010000054.1:0-2596 GCA_964616875.1 uncultured Bordetella sp.
TCGGGCAGCTCGACCCAGGCGGCGGTGTCCTTGGTGAGCGGCTCGGAGGCGATGATGATGGAATCGGCGTTTTCCGCGCCACCGGTCATTTTCCATTCGCCCTCGTGCAGGGCGTAATCGCGGCCGAGGGTATACCAGAGCGACAGGAAGCTCAGGTTCGCCTCATGCACCTTGGCAGGATCTTCGGTGCGGTAGCAGCCGAAATCGAAGCAGTAGCGCACCGCGGCGAGCTGGGTGCCGTTGGCGACGAAGAGGTTCACCGAAGACGATAGCGCGATACCGAGCTTGGCGCGCGCCTCGCGAATGATCCCCAGCGTGTCCTGGATCGCCCTGAATATCGATTTTTCTTCCAGCGTCTCAAAGGAACCTGAGAGCTGGGAAACCAGTAGCGCATAAATCCATTCGCTGTCGGTGGTGCCGTGGATCTGCGCGAGGAACTCCGGCTTGATGTGCGCGAGCAGCAGCGGTTTCATGCGCGCGAACTCGGCCAGGTCGCCGTTGTGGGCGAGCACCAGCGGCACGCCGGCGAAATGGAACGGGTGCACGTTCTGCAGCGAAATCTCGACGCGCGTGGAGTAGGCGACGCCGCGCACGTGACCGAGTACGCAGCTGGGACGGATTTTCTGCGCCAGGTTCTGCAGGTTGCGGTCAAACACCGGCAGCGACTGCGAGTAGTAGGAGTAGGCCTGCTCAGGGTTGGCGCTGGCCGGATCCCAGGCGCGCAGGCCGAAACCGGCCAGGTTCAGCATGTGCAGCATCTTCGGCATGTAACTCTGCCGGATCAGCGCCGAGTCGGGCTGGAACAGCAGGTTGTCCAGCAGCACTGGCTGGCCGAGGTAGAGGAGGGCGCGGCACATGGGCGAATTATGCAGCTTCGGCATGCTTGACCGTGGCTCTTAACAACGTATACATTAGCGGCGACGCTAATGAGTGCCGCCACGCAGATCGTGCTACCCGCCGTCGCCCTGGACGACGTCACTTTCCTCGGCAAGGGGCTGGTGCGGCCCGAGTGTGTGCTCGCGACGCGCGCCGGCGAACTGTACACCGCCGACTGGCGTGGTGGAGTCGCACATCTGCGGGCCGATGGCAGCCAGGCGCTTTACACGGGCAGGCTGCCGGACGGCGCCACGCCGCGCCCGAATGGGATCGCGCTGCGCGCGAACGGCAATTTTCTCTTCGCCGAACTCGGTGAGGCCGCCGGCGGGGTCTACGAACTCGCGCGTGACGGCTCGGTGCGCGCGTTTGCGCTGCGTGCCGACGGCCTCGATCTGCCGCCGACCAATTTCGTGCATGAGGACGCGCACGGTCGCGTCTGGATTACGGTCAGCACCCGCAAGACCCCGCGCGCCGCAGCCTACCGCGCCGACGTGGCTGACGGCTTCATCGTCCTGTGCGATGCGCGGGGCGCGCGCGTGGTGGCCGATGGCTTGGGCTACACCAACGAAGCGCTGCCCAGTCCCGATGGGAAATTCCTCTACGTGAACGAAACCTTCGGACGCCGCCTGACGCGTTTTCGCATCGCAACCGACGGCGGGCTGCATGCGCGCGAAGTGGTGACGCGGTTTGGCGCGGGTACCTTTCCGGACGGGCTTGCGTTCGATGCTGACGGCGGCGTGTGGATCACCAGCGTCGTTTCGAACCGCATCATCCGGGTCGCGCCCGACGGCTCGCAGCGGGTGATGCTGGAAGACTGTGATGCGGCGCACGTCGCCTGGGCCGAGCAGGCATACCAGGCGGGCGAGATGGGCCGGCCGCACCTGGATGGCATCAAGAGCAAGCGTCTGAGAAACACTTCGAGTCTCGCGTTCGGCGGACCCGACCTGCGCAGCGCGTATCTCGGCTGTTTGCTCGGCGATTCGATCGCGACGTTCCGCTCGCCAATCGCCGGCGCGCCGCCTGCACACTGGAACTTCTAAAAGGCAGGTTGACATGACCCGCTTGCTTTCGATTCTGCTGCTCGCTGCCCTCGCGGCGCCTTTCCATGCGCTTGCGCAGGCCTATCCCGCCAAGCCGGTACGGGTCATCGTGCCGTTTCCTCCCGGCCAGGCGGCCGACATTTTCGCGCGCATGGTCGCCGAGCGCCTGTCGCAGGTCTGGGGCCAGTCGGTATTCGTCGAGAACCGCGCGGGCGGCGGCGGGGTGCCGGGCGTCATGGCAGGCAAGCAGGCCGCACCGGATGGCTACACGCTGCTCGTGGGCACCAGCGGCACGCTCGGGGTGAATCCGAACATTTACACGAAGATTCCCTACGATCCGATCGCCGATTTTCTGCCTGCGTCCAACATCTTCATCGTGCCGCTGGTGGTGGTTGCGCACCCGGACTTCAAGCCGGCGAACATCCGCGAACTGGTCGCCGAGGCGAAAGCAAAGCCAGGAACGATCAACTACGCCTCGGCCGGTCCCGGCACCGCGCAGCACATGACAGGCGAACTGTTCAAGTCCGCGGCGGGCATCGACCTGGTGCACATCCCGTACAAAGGAAGCGGCCCGGCGATGACCGATCTGCTGGGCGGACAAATACCGCTGATGGTGGACAGCCTCGCCGCCGCGCTGCCGCACATCAAGAGCGGCAGGATCAGGATCCTGGCGGTGACCA
>CAZTSJ010000055.1:0-1611 GCA_964616875.1 uncultured Bordetella sp.
GTCTGCACGCACATGGCGGACGTGGACTACGGCGGCATCAAGGTCTACCCGGGCAGCTACGACGACTACATGGAAGCCGCCACCATGGCGAAGCAGCAGCTGCAGAAAGACAACGCCAAGGCCAAGGACCGCATCTCGGACCTGGAAGAGTTCGTGCGGCGCTTCCGCGCCCACAAGGCCAAGGCGCGCCAGGCGACCTCGCGCATGAAGCAGATCGAGAAGTTGAAGGTGGAGGACGTGAAGCCCTCCAGCCGGCAGTACCCGTTCATCCGCCTGCAGATCGACCCGAAGGAGAAGCTGCACCGGCTCGCGGTGGAAGTGAAAGGGGTTTCGCAAAGTTATTCTTCATCTGTTCCTCTTTTTAAAAACCTGAATTTTTCGGTAGAAGCCGGAGAAAAGATCGCCATCATCGGCCCCAATGGCATCGGCAAGACGACCTTGCTGCGCTGCCTGGCCGGAGACCTTGAGCACAAGGGCACGGTGAAGTGGGCGGAGAAGGCGCGCCTGGGCTACTGGGCGCAGGACCCGGCGGATGAGCTGAAGGCCGAGGAAACATTGGCCGACTGGCTGGGCCGCTGGCGGCGCAAGGAGCGCCCCGAGCAGGACGACCTCATCGTGCGCGCGACCCTCGGCCAGCTGCTCTTCTCGGGCGACGACCAGAAGAAGATGCTCCGGGTGATCTCGGGTGGCGAGGGTCAGCGCATGATGATCGGCAAGCTCATCCTGCAGATGCCCAACGTGATGCTGCTCGATGAGCCGACCAACCACCTCGACATGGAATCCATCGAGTCGCTCAACACCGCGCTCGACAAGTACACGGGGACGCTGATTTTCGTCTCGCACGACCGCGAGTTCGTCTCCTCGCTGGCCACGCGCATCCTCGAGTTGCGGCCCGGGAAACCCGGGGCGGCTGCGACGGTGATCGACTTCCAGGGTAACTACGAGGACTACCTCGAGAGCGCCGCGGCGGAACTGGCTCCCGCCTAACCTTCAGGAAACCCATGAAACTATTTCGAATTGCACTGATGCTGGCGGCGGCAGTGATGACGACTGCGGCGGCGGCGCAGCAGCCGGCGCCGGCCGAGTACAAAATCGGCATCGTCAACACGCCGCGCGTGCTGCGCGACTCGCGCGTGTCGAAGGACATGTACAACGCGATCGAGGCCGACTTCAAGAAGCGCGAAAAGGAGATCGAGGGCGGGCCAAAGGCGGACATCGAGCGGCGCAAGGCCGCCCTTTACGACGACATGAACCTGCGGCGCTCGGATGCGCTGAAGCAGTTCATCGACAGGACCAACGCCACCATCAAGCGCATCGCCGTGGCGGAGAAGTTCGACGTCGTGTTCCTCGAGGCCGCCTACGCCAACGCGCGCATCGACCTGACCGACAAGGTAATCAAGGAGATTGATGCCGGGCGATAGGCAGAACAGAATTTCCCCTCCCCACGGCAGGGGAATCGGGCGTATTATTCCCCGCTTCCCGTCGTAGATTCCCCACTATGGCCGCGCTGCCACCCGCCCCCGACCACCCCCGCACCCTCCTTAGCATGCACAACCTGGCGGCGGGTTACCGGGACGCCGGCCACCGGGATCCCGGTGAGCCCCTCGTAGC
>CAZTSJ010000056.1:0-5534 GCA_964616875.1 uncultured Bordetella sp.
GATGCGAGGCGGCTGCAGCACGACGCTGGAGGCGCCGGCACGCTCGGCCTCGCGCACGAATTCGATCTGCTCTTCAGGCGTGTGGCCGAACACGGTGACCGAGAGCGGCAGCCGCTCGCCGATCGATGCGCCAGCTACCGACAGCAGCGCCGAGCGTTCCTCGCGTGTCAGCTTCGAGACTTCGGTCGCGAGGCCGAGGATCGCGATGCCCTGCACGCCGGCGCGCACGCAGGCCTCGACCTGCTTGCGAAATGCACGAAGGTCGAGCGCACCGTCGGGGCCGAAGAACGCGTACTGCATCGGTACGATGCCGTGGGGAAGCGAATCGAGGCTGCTTTGCACCTAACGCGCGGAATTGCTTGGAATCCGGCTGACTCGTCTCATTCCTTTACGGCGCCTGTCATGGCCGAAACATAGTGCTCGACGAAGAATGCGTAGAGGATGACCAGCGGCAGCGAACCGACCAGCGCCCCGGCCATGAGCGAGCCCCAGCGGTACTGGTCGCCGTCGGTGAACGCCGTGACGATCGCCACCGGCACCGTCTTCTGGCTGGTCGTGTTGATGAAGGTGAGCGCGTAGATGAATTCGTTCCAGCACAGCGTGAGGCAGAAGATGGCGGCCGAAATCAGCCCGGGCACCGCGAGCGGCAGGATGATGCGGGTGAGGATCTGCCAGCGCGTCGCACCGTCGATCAGCCCGCATTCCTCGAGCTCGTACGGGATAGTCTTGAAATACCCCATCAGCAGCCAGGTCGAGAACGGGATCAGGATGGTCGGGTAGGTGAGGATCAGCGCGAACGGCGTATCAAAGAGGCCGTACTGGAACACCACCGTCGAGAGCGGGATGAACAGGATCGACGGCGGCACCAGGTAAGCGAGGAAAATCGAGCCGCCGATCCATTGGGCGCCGCGGTAGCGGATGCGCGTGATGGCGTAGGCCGCGAACACGCTTGCCACGATTGAGAGGACCGTCGCCGATATCGCGATGAACATGGTGTTCCACAGCCACAGCGGGTAGTCCGTCTTGAACAGCAATTCCTCGATATGTTCGAGGGTCGGGCTCAGGGTCCAGAATGGACTGTGCGTGTCGAGATCGAGCAACTGGTTCTTGGGCTTGATGGCCGTCATGGTCATCCAGTAGAACGGGAACAGCAGCACGATCATGATGATCGACAGCGGCAGATAGAGCGTCACCAGCCGCTGTGGCAGCGTCGACAGGTAGCTCATGCCTTCGCTGTCGTCCACGCCGTGCCCGGCGCGCGGCGCCTGCCGGTCCGCCTCAGTCATTGTCTTCCCCCTGCTGCCATTTGCGGCGCTGCAAGCCGAACCAGGAGACCATGATCGCGGCGAGCAGGAACGGCACCATCGCGGTGGAGACCGCCGAGCCCTCGCCGATGCGCGAGCCGAGAATCGCAGTGTTGTACGACATGGTGGCCATCAATTCGGTAGATCCAGCCGGCCCGCCGTTGGTCAACACCTTGATGAGCTGGAAATCGGTGAAGGTGAACAGCACCGAAAAGGTCATCACCACTGCGATGATCGGCGTCAGCAGCGGATAGGTGACGTGCCGGAACATCTGCCAGCGCGTCGCGCCATCGAGCGTCGCGGCCTCGTAGAGCGACGGCGGCAGCGTCTGCAGCCCGGCCAGAAGGGTGATGGCGACGAAAGGCACGCCGCGCCAGACGTTGGCGAAGATGACGCACCAGCGCGAATTCCACGCATCGCCGAGAAAATTGATATTGCCTTCGATCCACCCCAGCTGCCGAAGGGACCAGGAGATGACCGAGAACTGCGGATCGAAGATCCACCAGAACGCAATCGCCGAGAGCACCGTTGGCACGATGAACGGGATCAGGATGACCGCCCGGATGATCGCCTTGAAGGGCATGTTCTGGTTGAGCAGCAGCGCCAGATACAGGCCGATGGCGAACTTGAATACGCTCGCGACGAATGTATAGAGCAGCGTGAAGAACACGGCGGTCTGGAACTTGGCGTCGCCGACGATCCATTCGTAGTTTTCCAGCCCGATGAAACTGCCCGGGTTGCCGATGCGCGCGTCGGTGAACGACAGCCAGATGCCGAGGCCCAGCGGGTAGACGAGAAACAGCACCAGAAAGGCCATCGCGGGCAGCATGAACCAGAACCCCAGCCAGTCGCGGTTGCTGCGCAGCCGCTCCCATGTCGTGGTCTGGTTCATGCTTTTCCCGTCAGCTACGGACTAGCGGTAGATGCGGCGCGCCTGGCGCTCCGCCACCGCGATCGTGTCCTTGATGGTCGCGCGGTCGGTGCAGACCGAGGCGAACATGTCGAGGATCACGAAGTCGGCCAGCGCCGAAGCCGCCTTCTCTCCCACCGAACCGAGCCCGCCGGCGGTCAAGGTGCGCTTCGCGCAGTCGCGCACGATCGAGAGCTTCTTGTCCGAAGTCCAGACCGGGTTCGCATCGTACGCGTTCAGCGGGTGGGTGATGTAGGCCACCGAAGCCTCCAGCCACTTGTTGTAGTTCTCCGCTTCCAGCGTAAACGCCATGAACGCCTTGGCGGCCTGCGGAAACTTGCTGTAGCGCATGCCGAGCATCGGGTAGGCGACATGGAACTCGGTCGGCTTGCCCACCGGCCCGACCGGCCAGAGCGAATGGTTCATGTCGTCCATGACCTCTTTCGCCTTGGCGTCCTTTGCCGCGTTCGCCTTGGCCGAGGCATAAATTGATACGCCGTTGTTGGTGAGCGAGATCTGGCTCTCCAGGAACGCCTTATTGTTGAAGGAATCGTTCCACCCGGCGCAGCCGGGGACGAAATGCGTCGACATTTCCTTGGCGTACTCGAGCGCCTTGACGGTCTCGGGTGAATTGAGGATCACCTTGTCTTTCGCATCGACCAGGTTGCCGCCAAAGGCCCACAGGCACCAGTGCACCCAGGCATTGCCGTCGCCCGAGGCGCGGCCGAGCGCGAAGCCGCCTGCGACGCTTTTCGCCTTGAGTTCTTTCATCAGTTGCATGAATCCCGCGGTGTCCTTGGGGATCTCCTTGAAGCCCGCTTTCTCGATCATGCTCTGGCGGTAGTTGATGACGTTGCCGTTGTAGCCGACCGGAATCGCGATCCAGCCCTTGCCGGACTTGCCGTAGGTGACCGCGCTCGCGACCCAGCCGCCGTACTTCTTGCCGAGATATTCGGCGACGTCGGTCACGTCCATGCACTTGGCCGGAAACAGGTGCGGCAGCGAATACAGGCCCCAAAAGATATCCGGGCCCTGGCCGGTGTTGGCGGCGACCGAGGCTTTCGGCTGCACGTCGTCCAGCGATTCGTTCAGCACGGTTACCGGAACTCCGGTGGCCTTGGTGTAGGCGGCGACCAGCGCCATGAAGCCGTCCTCCTCGGACTGCACGAAACGCTTCCAGCGCAACAGCTGCAGCTTGGCGCCTTTCTCGGGTTTCCACGGCGCGCTCTGCGCCCAGGCGGCGGCGAAGGCCGTAAGGTTCGCGGCCTCCAGTGCGCCCACGCCTGCGAGTGCCGCGCCCGCCTTGAGCGCGTCCCGGCGGGTGATTTTCGATTCAGTCATGGTGCTCCTCCTTGGGGTGAATGGATCCTGTGCAATGGGCGCCGGGCGGCCTCAGATCCTTTGGCCGCTCGACGGGTCGAAAAGATGCACGCAATCCGCCATTGGGCGCAGCCGGATGCGCTGGCCGGGGGCGAACTCGTGCCGCTCTCTGAATACCGCCGCGATCTCCTGCCCGCCGACGCGGGCATAGAGCTGCGTTTCCGAGCCGGTGGGCTCGATGACGACGACCTCGGCATCGAAGCCGTCAGCGGCGATCTCGAGATGCTCGGGCCGGATACCCAGAATGACTTCGCGGTTTAGTTCCAGGTTGGTCTTTACCGGCAGAGAAAAATCAGCCGCGGAGGGGATTGAAATTCCCCGGCCGCCTACCTTCGCGGAAAGGAAGTTCATCGCCGGCGAACCAATGAAGCCCGCGACGAAGCGGTTGGCGGGCCGGTCGTAGAGTTCGAGCGGCGCGCCGATTTGCTCGACCAGGCCGTCGTGCATCACCACGATCTTGTCGGCCATGGTCATCGCCTCGATCTGGTCGTGCGTCACGAAGACGGTGGTGGTCTTTAAGCGCTGGTGCAGCTCCTTGATCTCGGTGCGCATCGCCACGCGCAGCATGGCATCTAGATTGGACAGCGGCTCATCGAACAGGAACACCTGCGGGTCGCGCACGATGGCGCGGCCCATGGCGACGCGCTGGCGCTGGCCGCCGGAGAGCTGGCGCGGGTAGCGCTCGAGGTACGGCATGAGCCCCAGGATCTCCGCTGCCTTGCGCACGCGCTCGCTGATTACCTTTTCGCTCTCGCCGCGCAGGTTGAGGGAGAAGCCCATGTTGGCGCCGACCGTCATGTGCGGATAGAGCGCGTAGTTCTGGAACACCATCGCGATGTCGCGCTCTTTGGGGTGTACGTGGTTGACGACGCGGCCGCCGATCTCGATCTCGCCGCCGGTGATGTTCTCCAGGCCGGCGATCATGCGCAGCAGCGTGGACTTGCCGCAGCCCGAGGGCCCCACCAGCACGCAGAACTCGCCATCGGCGATTTCGATGTCCACGCCATGCACCACGCGCGTCGAGCCGAAGGATTTGTGCACGCCTCTGAGCGCAACCGCCGCCATGGCCGGATATTGGCATATCCGTGGGCTATAATTCGCGCCCTTCAGGAATTTTCCTGCTCAGGAGTTCGCAAGCAATGGCAGGCAGACTTGCAGGAAAGACCGCGTTCATTACTGCGGCCGGCCAGGGTATCGGCCGCGGCGCCGCGCTCGCGTTCGCGCGCGAGGGCGCCCAGGTCTGGGCGACTGACATCAATCCCAGGACGCTCGCCGACCTGGAAGGCAAGGACGGCATCCGGACGAGAGTCCTGGACGTCCTCGACGAGGCGGCGATCGGCAAGCTGGCGGGCGAGGTCGCGCAGATCGACGTCCTGTTCAACTGCGCCGGCTTCGTGCACCACGGCACGATTCTCGACTGCACGCTCAAGGACTGGGAATTCAGTTTCAACCTGAACGTGAAATCCATGTACCTCGTGACCCGCGCTTTCCTGCCGGGCATGCTGAAAAAAGGCGGCGGCTCGATCATCAACATGTCCTCCATCGCCTCCAGCCTGAAGGGGCTGCCGAACCGCTTCGTCTACGGCGCCACCAAGGCGGCAGTCATCGGCCTGACCAAGGCGATCGCGGCCGACTACGTGAAGCAGGGCATCCGCTGCAATTGCATCGGCCCGGGCACCGTGGACACGCCATCGCTGGGCGATCGCATCAATGCCTTTGCCGATCCGGTCCAGGCGAAGAAGGATTTCATCGCGCGCCAGCCCATGGGGCGGCTCGGTTCGGTCGAGGACATCACGGGGATCCTCGTGTTCCTTGCGTCGGACGAAGCGAAATTCGCCACCGGCAACATGTATTCGATAGATGGGGGAATGACCATATGAAGTTGTGCCGCTACGGTAAGAACGGCTTCGAGAAGCCGGGGATGGTCGACAGCGAGGGAC
>CAZTSJ010000057.1:0-3811 GCA_964616875.1 uncultured Bordetella sp.
CGATCCGAAGCGCCGCTCGGGTGCCGCGGCGAAGGGCGTGCGGCCCTCAGTGAAGATGATCAACGAGAAGGGCGACGAGGTGAAGATCGCTGGCACCGACCACGCCGTGAACATCAGCTTCCCGGTGGGAGCGGTGATCGCAGTGCGCGACGGTCAGCAGGTATCGGTGGGCGAAGTGCTGGCACGGATTCCGCAGGAGACCTCCAAGACCCGCGACATTACCGGCGGCCTGCCGCGCGTGGCGGAGCTGTTCGAGGCGCGTTCGCCGAAGGATGCCGGCATGCTTGCGGAGATCAGCGGCACGGTGAGCTTCGGCAAGGACACCAAGGGCAAGCAGCGCCTGGTGATCACCGAGCCGGGCGACACTGGCGAGCCGCACGAATACCTGATCGCGAAGGAGAAACACCTGCTGGTGCACGATGGCCAGGTGGTAAGCAAGGGCGAGATGATCGTCGACGGTCCGGCGGACCCGCACGATCTGCTCAGGCTGCTCGGGGTGGAAGAACTCGCGCGCTACATCATCGACGAGGTGCAGGACGTGTACCGCCTGCAGGGCGTGAAGATCAACGACAAGCACATCGAGGTGATCGTGCGCCAGATGCTGCGCCGGGTCGAAGTCACCGATCCGGGCGAGACCTCGTACATCACCGGAGAGCAGTCGGAAAAAGCCGACGTTTTGGAGGAGAACGAGAAGGCGGAAAAAGAGGGCAAGAAGCAGGCCTCTTACCGCTACATGCTGCTCGGCATCACCAAGGCGTCGCTCTCCACCGATTCGTTCATCTCCGCGGCCTCCTTCCAGGAGACCACGCGCGTGCTGACCGAAGCGGCGATCATGGGCAAGCGCGACGGCCTCCGAGGACTGAAGGAGAACGTCATCGTCGGCCGACTGATACCGGCGGGCACCGGCATGGCGTACCACAAGATCCGCAAGGATCAGGCCGCCGAACCGCCCATGCTGGATCTGCCGCTGGCGGAAGCACCGGCACCAGCCGCGGAGGCGACGGCCGGGGGCGGCTGAAGCAGGATATCCAGGCAGTAAAAAAAGGGCGCCCGAGGGTAACTGCGGGCGCCCTTTTTTGTTCCTGGCACACGCCGCTGCATCACATTTTTCTCCAGTACCTGCCGGTCCAGTCGATTTTCACGAGGTCTGAATCGATACCATGCGTCGACCGGAAATCGTTGATGGCTGCTTCGCAGTTTGGCAACGCGTAGTCGTCGACGATGCAAAATCCGCCTTGCGACAATTTGGGATACAGGCTTTCCAGCGCCTCGATGGTCGAACCGTACATGTCTCCATCGAGGCGGAGAATCGCAAGCTTCTGGATCGGCGCTTGCGGCAGCGTGTCCTTGAACCACCCTTTCAGGAAAACCACTTGCTCGTCCAGCAGGCCGTATTTCCTGAAATTATTCTCGACATTCTCCTGTGAGACAGCCAGCATGGGATGCATGTAGTGGCTGTCGTCCTTGTCGGCGGGATACTTTTCGCTGTCCGGCCTGGGCAATCCCGCGAAAGAATCGGCGACGAATACCCTGCGATCTTTTATGCCGTAGGCGGCGAGGATGGCGCGCATGAAGATGCATGAACCTCCTCGCCAGACGCCCGTTTCGATCAAGTCGCCTGCCACCCCGTCACGCAACACGGTTTCGACGCAGAACTGCAGGTTGTCGAGGCGTGCGCTGCCGATCATCGTGTCTGCATAGCCGGGCCAGACCTGCCCCTCACGTCGCTTGCTCTCCGAGATGTTGCGTTGCTTGACGATCTGCAACTTGCCTTTTTCCAGGACCCGCGCAATCGCGGCTACCAGAAACCTTCGTGCGGGAGAACGCTGGTAGTTGAAAGTGGTAATCGGCGTCGGCGGTTCCGGCCACAACGCAAACGAGAGGGTTTTCTTCATCAAATCGAGGTAGAGCAACTCGGGTTTATGCAGCATCATTTTCCTGCCTTGCCCTGGGTTTGACGCACAGAAGCTAGCATAGCGCCCATGCCTGCTCTGGCTCGCATTCATTTGGCGGGTTCCTCCAGGGCCTCCAGCTTTTCCAGCCACTCACCCTCGAGCAGTCCCAGTTCCTTGCCGATGTACGCCTGGTCGCGCAGCATCGTCTCCAGCGCGTCCTTCGAAGCATCCTGGTAGATGGCTGGATCGGCGAGGCGCGCCTCCAGCTCCGTCTGCTTCGCGTTCATGCGAGAAATCATTTCCTCGAGCCGCTTGATACGCGCTTCGAGGTTTTTCCTCGATGCGGCGGAGATTTTCGCCGCCGCAAACTTTTTCACCTGCGCGACCGGCCTGGAATCGGCCGGCTTTTCCTGTTTGCTCTTGAACAGCCAGTCGCGGTAATCCTCCAGGTCGCCGTCGAAGGGCCGCAGGCCGCCGTCGGCGACGATCAGGAACTGGTCAGTGGTCGCGCGCAGCAGGTGGCGGTCGTGCGACACCAGGACCAGCGTGCCCTCGAACTGGGCCAGCGCCACCGTGAGCGCTTCGCGCGTCTCCAGGTCGAGGGGGTTGGTGGGCTCGTCGAGCAGCAGCAGGTTGGGGCGCGTCCAGACGAGCAGCGCGAGCGCAAGCCGCGCTTTTTCGCCGCCGGAAAAATTTGCGATCGAACCCAGCGCCGTTTCGCCCGGAAAGTTGAAGCTGCCGAGGAAATTGCGCAGGTCCTGTTCGCGTGTGGTGGGTGAAATCTTCTGCAGGTGCCACAAGGGCGACTGGTCGTCGCGCAGCATTTCCACCTGGTGCTGGGCAAAGTAGCCGATGGCGAGCCCCTTGTTGAACAGCGCGGTGCCCTGCAGCGGCTTGAGTTCGCCGGCGATGGTCTTGATGAGCGTGGACTTGCCGGCGCCGTTGATGCCGAGCAGGCCGTAGCGCTGCTCCGACTGGAGCGAGAAGTTGATGTCGCGCAGAACGGTTTTAACCCCGGCGGTCTTGTCCTCGTAGCCGGCTTCGGCGTCCTCCAGCACCAGCAGCGGGTTCGGCGCCCGCAGCGGCTCGCGGAACTCGAAGGAGAAGGGTGCCGTCACGTGCAGCGGCGCCAGGTCCTCCATCTTGGCGAGCATTTTCATGCGGCTCTGGGCCTGCCGCGCCTTGGTGGCCTTGGCCTTGAAGCGGTCGATGAAGGACTGCAGGTGGGCGCGTTCGCGCTCCTGCTTGGCCCGCTGGCCGGCGGCGAGGATGATCGATTGCGCGCGCTGCACCTCGAAATCGGAGTAGTTGCCGCCGTAGCGCCGCAGCTTCTTCTGGTCGATGTGCAGGATCACGTTCACTACGCCGTCGAGGAAATCGCGGTCGTGGGATACGACCAGCAGGGTTCCCGCATAGCGCTTGAGCCAGTCCTCCACCCAGAGGATGGCGTCGAGATCGAGGTGGTTGGTGGGCTCATCGAGCAGCAACAGGTCCGAAGGACACATCAGTGCCTGCGCGAGGTTGAGGCGCATGCGCCAGCCGCCCGAAAAGCTTGCAACGGGGTCTTCCAGTTCACTATTTTTAAAACCCAATCCAACAAGCAACTGCTCGGCGCGCGAGCGCACCGTGTAGGCATCGGCATCCCCGAGCGCCGCGTGCAGCTCCCCGATCAGGTGGCCGTTGTTTTCCTCTTCCGCCTGGAGAAGTTTCTTCTCGAGAACTCTCAGGTTCGTGTCGCCGTCGATCGCGTATTCGACCGCCGCGCGGTCGAGCGCCGTCGTTTCCTGCGCTACATGCGCGACCCGCCACTGCGGCGGAAAATCGGCGTCGCCCTTGTCGGTATGCAGCTCGCCGCGCAGCACCGCGAACAGGCTCGACTTGCCCGAGCCGTTGGCGCCGATGAGGCCGATGCGGTC
>CAZTSJ010000058.1:0-5711 GCA_964616875.1 uncultured Bordetella sp.
AAGGAAGGAACCCGGACAACATGAAAGTTCAACACGACGTTGAACAATTTCTCTACCGGCAGTCGGAGCTGCTCGATACGAAGCGCTGGCAGAAGTGGATCGACCTTTTCACCCCTGACGGCATCTACTGGATGCCGCCGGACGCGAGCTACAAGACCTGGGACGGCCAGCCCGCGATCTTCGCCGAGGACAAGAACCTGATGACGGTACGCATGCTGCGCGTGCTGCACCCGGACGCCTGGTCGCAGCGGCCGCTCTGGGGCACCAACCACGTTGTTTCCAATGTTTCCATACAGAAGGTTTTGAAGAGCGGGGACCTCGAAGTCCGCTCGCGCTTTCACATGATGGAGCTGCGGCGCGACGACGTAAGACATTTCGCCGGTTCTTATTTTCATGTCTTGAAGAAGGTAAAACAGGGATACAGAATCAAGCTGCAGCGCGTGGACATGACCAACGCGCAGGCGGCCTACGATTACGTTCTGCAGGTCTGGGTGTAGTGACTCGCTTTCCGCGCCTTGCGCCCGAAGCCATGACGCCCGCGCAACGGGAGGTGGCGGTGGAAATCTCCGCCGGGCCGCGCGGCGAGGTGCGCGGGCCGTTCATCGCGCTGCTGCACAACGCGGAGCTCGCGCGCCGGATCCAGCAGCTGGGCGAGCAGCTGCGTTTCCACAACAAGCTTCCCCTGGCGACCCTGGAAATCGCGGTGCTGGTGACGGCGCGCGAGTGGAACTGCCAGTTCGAGTGGTTCATGCACGACAGGATTGCGCGCAAGGCCGGCCTCGACCCGCGCATCATCGACGCCATCGCGCAGGGCAAGGAGCCGCAGGGCCTGTCGGCGGACGAGGCGCTGGTCTACCAGGCAAGCAGGCAGGCGCACGAAACCGGGCGCCTCGACGATGCGACCTTTGCCGCGGCGCGCGAGCGCTTCGGCCTCGACGGCACGCTCGACCTGCTGGCGCTGAACGGCTACTACTCGATGATGGCGATGATCCTCAATACCGCCGGCATGCCGCTGCCGGACAATGCCGCGCCGCCGTTGAAGCCCCTCTAGTCACGGAGACCCGCATGCGCGCAGCGTACGATGCGCATGTTCAATCGGCCGAGGGCTCGAATACCGGCAACGTGATCGCGCCGGAAACTTTCTCCATCCGCGCGCGCAGCCGCATGCCGATCTTCACTGCTTCTGGTGCGGCGCCCACGACGCGGCTGAGCAGGTGCGGGCCTTCATCGGTCTTCACGATCGCGACGACGTACGGAACCTCATCCTTGAACGCCGCGCTCGGCGCCCGGTAGACGGTGGAATACGAATATACGGTACCGCCGCCGCCCGCGTCCGCCCAGGCGAGCTTCGCGCCGCCGCAATGCGGGCAGGCGGGGCGCGGATAAAAGTGGAACTTGCCGCAGTCGCTGCAGCGCGGCAAGGTGAAGCTTTCCGTGGGGCGAGGCGGCAGCACGGGTTTTCCTTCCTATCCTTGACCCAGGATGAGCGTGCAATGGATGCCGATGATGCCGCCGTTGCCGTGCGCGAGCACCAGCTCCGCGCCCGGCACCTGGCGCGCGCCCGCCTCGCCGCGCAGCTGGCGCACCGCCTCGACGACGTGGAACATTCCGCCCGCGAGCCCCGGGTGCACCGCCGAGAGCAGCCCGCCGTGCGTGGTCACCGGCAGCTCGCCGCCGACGCGGATGCGGCCGCCTTCGACGAAACGCCCGCCCTCGCCCTTGGGGCAGAAGCCCAGGTCCTCGAGCTCGGCGATCACGGTGATGGTGAAGCAGTCGTAGAGCTCGGCGACGTCGATGTCGGCCGGGGTGACGCCCGCCATGCGGAACGCGTCGCGCCCTGACTGGACAGCGCCGGTGGTCGCGATCTGGTCGTGCTCGCCGATGTAGGCGTGCGTGAAGCCGTAGCCCTGGCCGAGCACTTTCACCGGCTTCTTCTTCAGGTCCTTCCTGGAGGAGACCACGAAGGCCGCCGCGCCATCCGAAACGATCGCGCAATCGAGCATGTGCAGCGGCGTGGTGATCATCTTCGAATTCAGCACGTCGGCGGCGATGATCGGCTCGCGCTTGTGCGCGAGCGGATTGAGCGCCGCATGGCCGCGGATGGCCACCGCGACTTCGGCCATCTGCTCCGGCGTGGTGCCGTATTCATGCATGTGGCGCTGCGCCACCAACGCGTAGAGCGTCGGGATCAGCGGCCCGTAGGGCGCCTCGTACTCCGGGTGCGCCCAGCCCACGCTCGCCAGCTGCGCCACCGTGGCGTCGCGCGAGACGTGGGTGAGCTGGTTCTGGCCCGCGACGCAAAGCACCGTGGTCGCCTGGCCCGTGGCCACCGCCATCGCCGCATGGTGGACCATGGCAGTGCCGGAGGCGCCTGCAACGTCGAGCGTCGCGAGGTAACCCGGCCGGATGCCCAGGCCCTGCGCCACCACGCCGACGGGCATCGCCCATTGCGCGACGCGGATCGGCGTCGTCAGCAGGCCGTCCACGTCGGCGAGCGTGAGCCCGGCGTCCTCCAGCGCGGCGAGCGCGGCGGCGCGCTGCAGTTCGAGCGCGCCCATGCCGGGGACTCTCCCGAGCGGGCTCTCACCGACGCCTGAAATGAAAGCATTCACTTCAGAATGTCCCTCGCGATCAGCATGCGCTGGATTTCCGACGACCCCTCTCCCACCCGGTAGTGCCGCACGTCGCGGTAGAAGCGCTCCACCGGGTAGCCGCGCACCAGGCCCATGCCGCCGTGGATCTGCACCGCACGGTCGGCGACCCGGCCCACCATTTCCGAGCAGTAGAGCTTGCATATGCTGGGCGCGGTGCCGGTGTCTTCTCCGGCGGCGACACGCCGCAGCGTTTCGTAGGTGTAGGCGCGCGCCATCGAGAGCTCGACCGCCGAATCCGCCAGCATCCACTGGATCGCCTGGCGCTCCGACAATGGTTGACCGAATGTAACCCGCTGCTTGGCATAGGCCGCCGACATTTCGATCAGGCGGTCCGCGGTGCCGATGCAGGAGCAGGACACGCCCAGGCGCCCATTGGTGAGCGACTCCATGGCGATCTTGAACCCCTGCCCCACCTCGCCCAGCACCGCACTGTCGGGCAGGAAGCAGTCGTCGATTGTGAGCTCGGCCAGCTTGATCGCTTCCGAACCGATGGTGGTGTCGATGCGCGTGACGTTGAAGCCGGGCGTGCCCTTCTCCACCAGGAAGGCGGTGATGCCGCCGCGGCCGCGCTTGGCGGCGTCGTTCACCGCCATGATCATGACCACGTCGGCCTTGTGCGCGCCTGAGATGTAGTGCTTGCGCCCGTTCAGCACCCAGCCGCCAGCCTTTTTCTCGGCCCTGGTCTTCATCGCCTGCGAATCGGAACCGGCTTCCGGTTCGGTCAACCCGAACGACGCGCTCAGGGTGCCGTTGGCGAGCCCGGCGACGTACTTCTTCTTCTGCGCCTCGCTGCCGAATTTAGCGATGGCGATCGGGTTCAGGCCGCTGGTCGAATCCAGCAGCAGCGTGAACATGCGGTGCGAGCGCGAGAACTCCTCCAGCGCCAGGCAATAGGTCGGCAGGTCGAAGCCGCCGCCGCCGTGCTCGGCCGGCAGGCGCATGCCGAGGTAGCCCTGCTTGCGCAGCAGGTCCACCGCGGCCTGCGGCAGCTCGCCCGTGCGGTCGATTTCCAGCGCGAGGGGTTCCAGTTTTTCGATGGTGAAGCGGCGCAGCGCGGCGCGGACTTCCGCCAGCTCGGGCGTGATTTCGAGCAGCATGCCTTCTCCTTAGCGCTTGTCGGCTTCGATGAAAGCCGCGGCTAGCGCGGCTTTCATGGAAGCATTGATGAATCGCTTGTTGGCCTGATAGGCATCACCCGGCAGCGCCGCAAGCGTCCTTGCCCGTCCCAATGCCATTTCCCTGACGGACTCGGCATCGCAGACGAAATCGGCCAGCGCGACGCCGATGGATTCTCCGTCCTGCACCATGCGCCTTGCGACCGGCATGCCCGCGCGCGCCGCGACGATGGCGTAGCCGACCGGAGTGGGAATGGCGTGCTTGATTTCCGGCAAGCCGAGCTCCGCGCTGTCGGCCATGACGAGCTCGTCCGCGAGCAGGGCGACGAAGCAGCCGGCGCCGAGCGCCTTGCCCCGCACCGCCGCCACCAGGGGCCGGGGAAAGTCGAGGATCGTGCTCAGCGTGCGCTTGAGCAGCTCACGGCGCTTGCTTGCGGCCGTGCCGCGCTCAAGCTCGGAGAATTCCTTCAGGTCGGCGCCCGCGGAAAACACGCGCTCTCCGGCCGCGGCCAGCACGACGGCCTTCGAGCCTGCATTCAACAGCTTTTCCACCAGCGCATTCTGCATTGCTTCGTTCATCGCATTGGCTTTTTCCGGGCGGTTGAGCGTCAGCACCAGGACATCGCCTTCCAGCTGCTCCAGCACCTCGCTCATGGCGCGACCACGAGCGCATCCACCACGCGCGCGCCTTTCGGCAGAACGCGCAGCGGGTTGATGTCGAGCTCGAGGACCCGGTCCTGCAGGTCCACCGCCAGCCAGGAGACGCGCTCGATGCAGTCGGCAAGCGCTTCCACGTCGGCAGGCGCGCCGCCCCTTGCACCGGCCAAAAGCGGCCAAGCCTTCAGTTCCTGGAGCATTTCCATTGCGTCGCTTCGTTCCACCGGAGGCAGACGGAAGGCGACATCCTTCAGGATCTCGACGTAGATCCCGCCCAGGCCGACAGTCAGGACGGGGCCGAAGGTCGGGTCGCGCGACACGCCGAGCAGGATCTCGTGCCCTTCCGTGACCATTTCCTGCACCAGGACCCCTTCGATGCGCGCATCCGGCTTGTAGGCCTTGGCCGCGGCAATCACAGCCGCATAGGCGGCGCGCACCGATTGTTCGCCAGACACGTTCAGTCGGATGGCTTTCGCTTCTGTCTTGTGGGGGATGTCGGGGGACTGGATCTTCAGCGCGACAGTTCCCGCTGTGAGCGCTACTGCCTCGTCCGCGGATCTCGCGATGCCTTCCCGCGTGACCGGCAAGCCGTAGAGCGCGAGCAGCTTCTTCGACTGTGCCTCGCTCAACGTTCCCTGCAACGGCATCTTCCTTGCCGCTTCGACATCGATCCCGGCCGGCCGCTGGGGCGCGCGCAGTTGTCCATCTAGCGCGCGCTTGCGGCGGAACTCCGCGTACTGCATCGCCGCGCGCAGCGCCTTCATGCAGGGCAACGCATCGCGGTAGACCGCATGGCCCTCGCCCACCAGCACTTCGGGCGTGAGCGACGCGTCGTCGCTGCACTTCCCGGTCCAGAGGATCGCCACCGGCTTGGGGCTCGCCGCGGAAACCGCGGCGATGGAACGGATCTCCGCCGCAGGGGAAAAAGTGATCACCGGTACCACCGCGTCGACGGCGGAATCCTCGGCGATGATCTGCGCCACAGAGGCGAAGGCATCCGGACGCCCGACCGCGGCCGCGGTGAGGTCGGTGGGATTGGAAGTGGCGCTGAAGCCAGGCAGGTAGGCCTTCAGCTTTGCCTGCGTGGCATCGCCATAGCCCGGAAATTCGACGCCGACGGCAGCACCCAGGTCGGCCACCATCACCAGGTTGCCGCCCGAGATCGAGGTCGCGGCCGCGCCCCGCCCATTGGCGCGCTTGCCCGAGCGCAGCAGCATCGCAGTCTCGTAGAGGTCGTTCGTATCCATGACGCGCACGACACCCATCTGGCGCAGCGCCGCATCGC
>CAZTSJ010000059.1:0-12329 GCA_964616875.1 uncultured Bordetella sp.
CGCGTGGTGCGCAAGTCCGACGGCAGCTACACCTATTTCGTACCGGACGTGGCCTATCACGTCACCAAGTGGCAGCGCGGCTACGCCAAGGTGATCGACGTCCAGGGCACTGATCATCACAGCGCGGTAACGCGCGTTCGCGCCGGCCTGCAGGCGCTCGGCATCGGCATACCGCAGGGTTATCCGGACTACGTGCTGCACAGCCTGGTCAAGGTGATGCGCGGCGGCGTGGAGGTGAAGATTTCGAAACGCGCCGGTTCCTATGTCACGGTACGCGACCTCATAGATTGGGTCGGCCGAGATGCAGTGCGGTTCTTCCTCGTGTCGCGCAAGGCCGACACGGAATTCGTCTTCGACGTCGATCTCGCGCTGGCGAAGAGCGAAGAGAATCCCGTGTACTACGTGCAGTACGCCCATGCACGCGTGTGCAGCGTGCTGGCGCAGTGGGGCGGCGACCGCGCGTCGCTTGCCGCGGCGGATCTCGGCTACCTCAAAAGCGCGAAAGAACTCCAGCTCGCCCAGCGCCTGTCCGAATTCCCGGAAATGCTGGGCGCCGCAGCCGAAGAGCTGGCGCCGCACTCGGTCGCGTTTTACCTGCGCGCCCTCGCGGGCGAATTCCACAGCTACTATAATGCCGAGCGCATCCTGGTCGAGGACCTGGCATTGCGTGATGCGCGGCTCGCGCTGTGCGCGGCGGTCCGGCAAACGCTCGCCAACGGCCTCGCGCTTCTCGGTGTGAGTGCGCCGGAGAAAATGTAATGCCCAAGCCCGCCAGACGTTCCGTTCCACCGAGCCGGTCCGGCGGCAGCTTCCTCCTCGGCATGTTCGTCGGCCTGGTGGTCGGTCTGGGCATCGCGCTTGGCGTCGCCTTCTACCTCAACAAAACGCCACTGCCGTTCATCGGCAAGCCCAAGCCGCCTGTCGCCAAGGACGGCAAGGACACGCCCGCAGAGCCGGCCAAGCCGCCCGCGATCGCGGGCATGCCGCAGGGCGCGGCCAAGGGCAGCGACAAACCCAAGTATGACTTCTACAAGATTCTCCCCGGCGGCGAAGAACCGGTTACCGATCGCGAACTGAAGGACGCTGCCAAGGCCGGCAAGGGTCAACCGGAAGCCGCCAAAGGCGTTTATTTCATTCAGGCAGGCTCGTTTCAGAACCCGGCCGATGCAGACAACCAGAAAGCGAAAATCGCCATTCTCGGCTTCGAGTCGGCCGTCGAGCCCACTGTCCTGCCCGACAAGGGAACCTGGTATCGCGTGCGGCTCGGTCCGTACACGGCACTGGAAGACCTGAACCGCACGCGGCGGGTGCTGGCCCAGAACGGAATCGACGCAAGCCTGGTCAAAGTAAAAGACCCCGCCGCCAAGGAAAACTAGAAAGAGCCCTCATGGACAAGCTTCGCCGCACATTGCTTACCGCATTTGCTCTGTCGCCGCTGGTCGCGCGCGCGCAGCCGTCACGCGAGACCCCCTACACCACCCTCAGAGACGAACTGCCGCTCCAGACCGCCGGCAAGGTGGAGGTGGCCGAGTTCTTCTGGTACGGCTGCATCCACTGCTACAACCTCGAGCCCTTGCTCGAAATATGGGTACCGAAACTGCCCCCCGATACGGTATTCCGGCGCATTCCGGCGGTGTTCAACGAACGCTGGGCGCATGACGCGGCCATCTTCTACGCCTTCGAGGTGCTGGGTGCGCTCGAGAAGCTGCACCGACCCTTCTTCGATGCGATCCACCGGGACCGCCTCAAAACCGACAACCCCGCCGCGCTTGGCGAGTGGCTGACGAAGAATGGGCTGGATCCGAAGACGTTCGAGGCGACGATGAAGTCCTTCGGCGTCCAGAACAAGATGAAGCGCGCGGCGCAGCTGACGACCGCCGCCGGCATCGACGGCACGCCCGCAATGATGGTGCAGGGGCGTTACACCATCAGCACCGAGCAGGGCAAATCGCGCGAGGGGATGCTGGCGACCGCCGAGGCGCTGGCAGGCATGGTGCGCAAGAGTCTCGCCGGCAGGAAATAACAGGCCGCAACCGGGCTAGCGCGCAGTGCTCCTCCAGCGCGCAGTGCTCCTTCCCGTGCGCCGCGCAAGCCTCGCGACGTGAAAATCTAGCTTCTCCCCGTGGCCAGGATCGTTTCGCTCGTTCCGTCCATCACCGAGCTGGTCTGCGAACTCGGCCTTGCGCACGAACTGGTTGGCAGAACCGGTTTCTGCATCCACCCCAAGGAGGCGCTGAAGCAGATACCCAAGGTCGGCGGCACAAAATCGGTCAATCTGAAGAAGATCCGCGAACTCGCGCCCACCCACGTCATCGTCAACGTGGACGAGAACCGGAAGGAAACCGCGCAGGCGCTCGCCGCGTTCGTGCCGAACGTGATCGTCACGCATCCGCTCGCGCCGTTGGACAACCTGGCGTTGTACCGGCAGATCGGGAGCGCGTTTGGAAGAGAACGCGAAGCTGAGGCGCTC
Organism: uncultured Bordetella sp.; assembly: GCA_964616875.1. Taxonomy (GTDB): domain Bacteria; phylum Pseudomonadota; class Gammaproteobacteria; order Burkholderiales; family SG8-39; genus RBG-16-66-20. The sequence goes on from CAZTSJ010000059.1 coordinate 2,471, forward strand.
TGTTCCAGATTCGAAATTTCCTTTCGGGAAATCGAAAAGCGCAAATTCCCGCAAAGAAAGGTGCTTTATCTGATCTGGAAGGACCCCTGGATGACCGTGTCGTGCGACACCTATGTCTCGCGCACTCTCCTGCTGTTTGGCATGCAGACGGTCCCGCAAGAGGCGCCAAAGCGCTACCCGGAACTGGCTACGCTCGACGCGACAGGTGCCGAGCTGATTCTGCTGTCCAGCGAGCCTTATCGTTTCAAGGCCAGCCACCGGGACGAATTGCAGGCCGCACTAAACAAACCCGCATACCTGATCGACGGCGAGATGACCTCCTGGTACGGCAGCCGTGCGATCCCCGGATTGCGCTATCTTGCGGACTTCGCCGCCCGCCTCTGAAGGAAGCCATCTTGAGCCAGGAGATCAGCATTCAGTTCACGCGCTTCTCAGCGTTCTACTCGCCGCTCATCGCCACCATGGCAGGCGGTTTTCTGAAGGACGAAGGACTGCAACCCCGGCATTCGGTGTCGGCGCCGGGCGTTTCGGCGATCACGAGTCTCGTCGACGGTTCGGTGCACGTCGCCCAGTCCGCGCCCTCGCAAGGCTTCGGGCCCCTCGAGCAAGGAAAAACGCCGCCCGTAATGCACTTTGCGCAGATCAACGAGATGGACGGTTTCTTCCTCGTCGGGCGCGCCGCCGAACCGCAGTTTTCCTGGGAGCGGCTGAAGGGCCGCAAGCTGCTCGTCGACCACGGCGCGCAACCGCTGGCGATGTTCAAGTACGCCTGCCACAAGCGGGGGCTGCCGTTCCAGAGCATCGTCGCCGTCGACGCCGGCGCGACCGAGCGCATGATCGACGCCTTTCGCAAGGGCGAAGGCGACTACATCCACCTGCAAGGGCCCGCGCCGCAACAGCTCGAGCATGAGGGTACAGGCCACATCGTCGCCTCGCTGGCCGGAGCGATAGGACCGTGCGCGTTCTCCAGCCTCGCCGCGACGCGCGAATGGCTCGCGAGCGACATGGCGCAGCGCTTCATGCGCGCCTACCGCAAGGCGCGCGCCTGGGTGATCGCTGCGCCCGCCGCCGAAGTCGCGAAGGCCGAGGCACCGTTCTTCCCCGATGTCGATCCGGGCGTGCTCACCAAGACCATCGCCACCTACCAGAAGCTTGGCAACTGGACCCCGCATGTCGAGATCACGCGAGCGGCCTGGGAAGCGACAGTGGACATTTTCCTGCACGCTGGCCTGATCAAGCGGCGGCACCGCTACGACGACGTGATCGCGCCACCGCCGGGAACTCCATAGGCAGATATAGTTATCTGAAGCCTGCGGAGATTGACTTGCCGAGCCCAGCAGTCAGGTAGCCCGTTTCTCGATCGGCTTCACTGCGATCCGAAGGCCCGTTGCCTTCAGTACGGCGCTGAGACTCCGAAGTTCCGGATTGCCGGACTTAGAAAGCATCTTGTAGGTCGCCTCGCGCGTGAGCTTTGCTTTGCGGGCGATGTTGGCGACGCCACCTTGCGCCTGGGCTACTTGGCGCAACGCGAGCATGATCGCGGCTTGGTGTCCCTCCTCAAGCACCGCTTCGAGGTACGCCGCGGCTTCGACCGGGATCTTCAGCCGCTCGACCAGCCAGGATTCATAGGGAAGGCTAGGCGCCACGCGGCGTGTTTGCGGTGCGCGCTTTGAAATCCTTGAAATAGGCTTTGGCATTTGTAATTTATAGTTTACAGTACCGTCAATCGGCGGCTAGACAGCTTTCTTCGCCTCCAGCCGCAGCATGACGTAACTGCCGGGGCCGTCCTCGATTGGCTTGAGCTCGCCGTCGCCCGGTACCCGAGCGGGAACCTTCTCACCCGCGTTCTGCGTCTCCACCCACGCCTGCCAGTCTTCCCACCACGAACCCGGATGCTGGGTCGCGGTTTTGAACCATTCCTCCACAGAGTCGGGCTTCGCGTTGTTGGTCCAGTACTGGTACTTCTTCGCCGCGGGCGGATTGACGATGCCGGCGATGTGCCCTGAGCCGCCGAGCACGAAGCGCACATCGCCGCCCAGGTACCTGGACCCCTTGTAGGTGGTTTTCCAGGGCGCGATGTGGTCTTCCGCAGTGGAGATGAAGTACGACGGAACCGTCACTTTCGACAGATCGATCGGCACACCATCGAGCGTGATGCCGCCCGGCACGCCGAGCAGGTTCTTCAGGTACATGTTCCTCAAATAGAAGCTGTGCATGCGCGCCGGCATGCGCGTTGAATCCGAGTTCCAGTACAGCAGGTCGAACGGGAACGGGTCCTTGCCCATGAGGTAGTTGTTGATCACGAACGACCACACCAGGTCGTTCGAGCGCAGCAGGTTGAACGTCGAAGCCATCTCGGAGCCTTCGAGGTAGCCGCGCTCGTTCATCTTCTTCTCGAGGTTCTCGACCTGCGCCTCGTCGATGAAGACGCCGAGCTCGCCCGGCACCGAGAAATCCAGCAGGCTGACGAAGTAAGTGGCGCTGCGCACCCTGTCGAGCTGGTTCTTCTGCGCGAGAAAACCCAAGGTGGCGCCGAGCAGCGTGCCGCCCAGGCAGTAACCGATGAAATTCACCTGCCGCTCGCCGGTCGCCTGCTCCACCGCCTCCAGCGCGGCGAGCGGGCCCAGTTTCATGTAGTCCTCGAAGCCCATCTGCGCCAGGCGCGCGTCCGGATTGACCCAGGAGACGACGAACACCGTATGGCCCTGGTCCAGCGCCCACTTGATGAAGGAATTCGACGGGCGCAGGTCGAGGATGTAGTACTTGTTGATCCACGGCGGAATGATCACGAGCGGCGTGCGGCAGGCCTCGCTCGTCGTCGGCTCGAACTGGATCAACTGCATCAGCTCGGTCTGAAAGACGACCTTGCCCGGCGTGGTGGCGACGTTCTTGCCGAGCTGGAACGCCTTCTCGTCGGTCATGCTGATCTGCAGCTTGCCGCCGCCCTTCTCCATATCGGAGAGCAGGTTGTTGAGGCCCTTGATCAGGTTCTGGCCGCCGCTCGCCAGCGTCTCGCGCAGCACCTGCGGGTTGGTGAGCGCGAAATTGGACGGTGAAAGCGCATCGACGTACTGGCGCGTGAAAAACGCCACCTTCTTCTCCGCTTCGGGGGAAAGCCCATCGACATGCGCCACCGTGTGCTGGATCTGGCGCGCAGCGATGAGATAGGACTGCTTCATGTAGTCGAAGAGGAAGTTCGCGCTCCAGTCGTCGTCCCTGAAGCGGCCGTCGCCCTTCGCCGGCGCCGCCACCGGAGCGGTCTGCACCCCCATCATCTTCAGCCAGCTCGACTGCCAGAGCTGCATGTAGTCCAGCATGAGATTGGTGGAAAACGCGGCGATCTCTGCTGGATTCGAAAGCATTTTCGAATACAACTCCATGTAGGCCTTGGCGATGCCCAGTTCATCGCCGGCGGCGGCCGACAGGCTCGAGGAATGGTCCTTCAGCGCGAACTCGCCCAGCAGCTTCGCCGAGCGCTCGGCGACCTCCTGCAGCACGCGCGCGGTTTCATCGACATTCAACGGCTGCATCTTGGCGTCCATGCCATCTCCTCAACCCGGCGCAAAGCGGGCCACGCCGTCGGCGCCGACCGTGCGCGCGAGCTGCCCGTCGTATTGCAGGTAGTGCAAGTGGGCGATCGCCTCGCCCATGGCGAAAAAGATCTGGCTGGTATCGAGCTTGCGGCGAAACAGGATTTCGAGCACTTCGGCCGCGTTGCGCGGCGACGCGGCGCAGGCCGCCTGCAATTCGGCCAGGCGTTCCGCGTGGTGGGCCTCGAGCTGCGCGACGCGCGCATGCGCGCCGCGGAAAGGCAGGCCGTGGGACGGCAGGACGAGAACGTCCTGCGGCAGTCCGCGGTAGCGCCGGATCGACTCCAGGAACAGGCGCAAGGGATTCGACCAGGGGTCGATCGGCCGCACCGCGACGTTGGTCGAGATGCGCGGCAGCAGCATGTCGCCGGAGATCAGCACATTGCGTGCCTCGCAATACAAAGACGCATGCTCGGGCGCGTGGCCATGCCCGACGATCACCTGCCAGCTGCGGCCGCCGACCGTGATGCGCTCGCCTTCGTGGAGCCGCCGGTGCGAGAGTGGAAATTCCGGCACCATCGACCGGTACAAGCCGCCGCGCAGCAGCAGTTCCGCGCCGCGGGCATCGTCCAGGCCGTTGGCGCGGAACAGCTCCAGCTGCGCCTCGGTGGTATAGCCGGCGGAACTGTTGCGCGCCGCATGCACGGTGAGAAACTCACCCCTTGTCATCCACAGCGCGGCGCCAAGGCGCATGCACAGCCAGGCCGCGTTGCCCGCGTGGTCCGGATGGTAGTGGGTGACGAGCACGCGCGGCACGGATTTCGCAGCAATCTTCTCCGCAAAAATCCTTTCCCACAACGCACGCGTGGGCTCGTTGCCAAGTCCGCTATCGACGATCAGCCAGTCGTCCCCGTCCTCGAGCAGCCAGAGATTGATATGGTCGAGCTGGAACGGCAGCGCCATGCGCAGCCAGTGCACGCCAGGCGCAACCTCGGTGGTCGTTCCGGGCGCTGGCGGATTATTGAATGGATAGTCGGGTGCGGTCACGCGCGGGATTGCCGAGTCCGAGCTGGGCTAGAATCTCTCCACCCTATCATGCGCCACAGCGAAAAGGACCGCGGCGAGTTTTCCATCAGCGAGCTGGCGAGCGAGTTCGACGTCACGCCGCGCGCGATCCGCTTCTACGAGGACCACGGCCTGCTCGCGCCGAAGCGCGCCGGCCAGCGCCGCATCTACTCGCTGCGCGATCGTACGCGCCTCAAGCTCACGCTGCGCGGCAAGCGCCTCGGTCTGTCGCTGTCCGAAGTGCGCGAACTGATCGACATGTACGAACCGGGGCGCGACGAGCGGCCGCAGATGGAGCGTTTCCTCGCGGTGCTCGGATCGCACAAGGCAAGCCTGCTGCAGCAGCGCGCCGACATCGAGGCCCAGCTCTCGGAACTGCTGGCCTTCGAGAAGAAGGTCCGCAAGCAGCTGAAGCGCGGTTGACGTTTACGTTAACGTAAAGTAGCCTAGCGGATTTTCCCCTCCGGCCATGGAATACCCTTTCCTCCGCTTCGAGCACGGCGAAACCATCGACATGCTGCGCGCCTCGGTGCGCGACTTCGCGGCGCAGGAAGTCGCGCCGCGCGCGGCCGAGATCGACGCCAGCAACCAGTTCCCGGCGGACCTGTGGAAGAAACTGGGCGCGCTCGGCCTGCTCGGCATCACGGTCGAAGAGGAATACGGCGGCACCGGCATGGGCTACCTCGCCCACATCATCGCGGTGGAAGAGCTCAGCCGCGCCTCTGCCTCGGTCGGCCTGTCCTACGGCGCGCACTCCAACCTCTGCGTCAACCAGTTGCGCAGGAACGGCAGCGACGCGCAGCGCAGAAAGTACCTCCCCAAGCTGATCTCCGGCGAGCACGTCGGCGCGCTCGCCATGTCGGAGCCGGGTGCAGGCTCGGACGTGGTCGGCATGCGCCTGCGCGCCGAGCGCCGCGGCGACAGATACGTGCTGAACGGCAACAAGATGTGGATCACGAATGGGCCCGATGCGTCGATTCTCGTGATTTACGGCAAGACTACTGAAGCCATTACGGCCTTCATTGTCGAGAAAGGCATGAAAGGCTTCTCAACAGCGCAGAAGCTCGACAAGCTGGGAATGCGCGGCTCGAATACCTGCGAACTGGTACTCCGCGATTGCGAAGTACCGGCCGAAAACGTCCTCGGAGAGGAAGGCGGGGGCGTCAAGGTGCTGATGTCGGGCCTGGACTACGAGCGGGCGGTGCTCGCCGGCGGCCCGCTCGGCATCATGGGCGCGTGTCTGGACGCAGTGCTCCCCTACGTGCATGAAAGGAAGCAGTTCGGCCAGCCGATCGGCGAATTCCAGCTCATGCAGGGCAAGCTCGCGGACATGTACGCCACGTACTCCGCCTGCCGCGCCTACGTCTACGCGGTAGGCCAAGCGCTGGATCGCGGCGAAACCACGCGCAAGGACGCCGCCGGCGCGATCCTCTACGCCGCCGAGAAAGCGACCTGGATGGCGGGCGAGGCGATCCAGGCGCTGGGCGGCATGGGTTACATCAACGAATCTCCCACCGGCCGCCTGTGGCGCGACGCCAAGCTGTATGAAATCGGCGCCGGCACCTCCGAGATCCGCCGCTGGCTGATCGGCCGCGAACTGTTTGCCGAGACGCAATGAGCGCGACGCTCGACATCACCAAGGAGTAACCCATGCCAGCCGATCCGGTCGTCATCGTTTCCTGCGCCCGCACGCCGATGGGCGCTTTCCAGGGCGAGCTGAAAAGTTTCGCCGCGCCGGAACTGGGCGCCGCCGCGATCCGCGCCGCCGTCGAGCGCGCCAAGCTCAAGCCCGAAGAAGTGCAGGAAGTGTTGATGGGCTGCGTGCTGCCCGCCGGACAGGGGCAGGCGCCCGCGCGCCAGGCGGCGCTCGGCGCCGGGCTCGCACTCTCCACCGGCTGCACCACGGTGAACAAGATGTGCGGCTCCGGCATGAAGGCGGCAATGTTGGCGCACGATTCTTTGGTTTCCCATTCAAATGAAATCATTGTGGCCGGTGGTATGGAATCGATGACCAACGCGCCCTATCTGCTGCCGAAAGCCCGCGCCGGCCTGCGCATGGGCCACGGCCAGGTGATCGACCACATGTTCTACGACGGCCTGGAGGACGCCTACGAGAAAGGCCGCCTGATGGGAACCTTCGCCGAAGAGTGCGCGGGCAGCTACAAATTCTCGCGCGAGGCGCAGGATTCCTTTGCAATTCAATCTTTACAAAGAGCAAAAAGAGCAAATAGCGAAGGCTGGTTCGCATGGGAGACCACGCCCATCGCCATCAAGGCCGGCAAGGACGAGAAATTCATCGAAACCGACGAACAGCCGTTCAAGGCGAACCTGGAGAAGATTCCCACGCTCAAGCCCGCGTTCCGCAAGGACGGCACCGTGACCGCGGCGAATTCCTCCTCGATTTCCGACGGCGCTGCCGCACTGGTGCTGATGCGCCGCTCGACGGCGGAAAAGCGCGGCCTGGCGGCCATCGCCACGATCATCGGCCACTCGACCCACGCGCAGGCGCCGAGCCTGTTTACGACCGCGCCGGTGGGCGCGATCCGCAAGCTCTTCGAGCGTACCGGCTGGTCCGCGGACAAGGTCGACCTGTACGAAATCAACGAAGCCTTCGCGGTGGTGACCATGGCGGCGATGCAGGAACACGGCCTGCCGCACGACAAGGTAAACGTGCACGGCGGCGCCTGCGCGCTCGGCCACCCGATCGGCGCCTCGGGCGCGCGGATTCTCGTCACGCTCATCGGCGCGCTGCGCAAGTACGGCGGCAGGCGCGGCGTCGCGGCGCTGTGCATCGGCGGCGGCGAGGCCACCGCCATGGCAATCGAGATTGCGTGAGCGCAAGCAAGGCCGCCTTGCAAAAGCTGCTCGCGCGCTCACGCTTTGTCGGCGGCTACGGGCTGAAGCTGGTTGCCGTGACGGATGCCGCTTGCACCATCGCGATGCCGTTTCGCCGCGCGCTGGAGCGCCCGGGCGGCACGGTGAACGGCCCGGCCTTCATGGCGGCGGCCGATTGCGCGGTCTGGCTCATCATCAAGCGCCACATCGGACTGGAGCACGACGCGGTGACCTCCGAACTGAATACCGCGTTCCTCAACGCCGCCCGCCGCCAAACCGTGTACTGCACCGCGCGCATCCTCAAGCTGGGCAGGCGCATCATCTACGGCGTCGCCGAGTGCCATGACCGCCGCGGCAAGATCTTCACGCATCACAGCGTCACCTACGTGCGCATCTGACATGTCCATCATCAAGAGCCAGCTCAACCCGCGCTCGGCGGATTTTCTCGCCAACGCCGCGCGCATGAGCGCGCTCGTCGCCGACCTGCGCGAGAAAGTCGGCCGCGTCACGCTCGGCGGCGACGAGGCTTCGCGCCAGCGCCACGTGTCGCGCGGCAAGCTGCTGCCGCGAGAGCGCGTGCGTTCGCTGCTCGACCTGGGCTCGCCGTTCCTCGAAATCGGCCAGCTCGCCGCCTACGGCATGTACGGCGACGACGCCCCGGGCGCGGGCATCATCACCGGCATCGGCCGCATCGCCGGGCGCGAATGCGCGATCGTGGCCAACGACGCGACCGTGAAGGGCGGCACCTATTTCCCCATGACGGTCAAGAAACACCTGCGCATGCAGGAGATCGCGGCGCAGAACCGCCTGCCCTGCATCTACCTGGTGGACTCCGGCGGGGCCAACCTGCCGCGCCAGGACGAGGTGTTCCCCGACCGCGAGCATTTCGGGCGCATTTTCTACAACCAGGCCAATCTTTCGGCCGCAGGCATTCCGCAACTCGCCTGCGTGATGGGATCCTGCACCGCGGGCGGCGCCTACGTGCCGGCGATGTCGGACGAATCGATCATCGTCAAGGGCCAGGGCACCATCTTCCTCGGCGGTCCGCCGATCGTGAAGGCGGCGACCGGCGAAATCGTCAGCGCCGAGGACCTGGGCGGCGCCGAGGTGCACACGCGCATCTCGGGCGTCTCGGACCATTACGCCCTGAACGACGCGCATGCGCTCGCCATCCTGCGAAGAATTGTTGCGAATTTGAATGCCAATAAAAAAGTGAATTTAAAAATACGGGAACCAAGAGAACCCATTTACCCTGCAGAGGAAATCTACGGCGTGATTCCCGCCGAGGCGCGCAAGCCCTACGACGTGCGCGAAATCATCGCGCGCATCGTGGATGGCTCGGAGCTCGATGAATTCAAGGCCAACTACGGCAGCACGCTGGTGACCGGATTCGCGCACCTGCACGGCTACCCGGTGGCGATTCTCGCCAACAACGGGGTGCTGTTTTCCGAATCCTCGCTCAAGGCGACGCATTTCATCGAGCTCGCCTGCCAGCGCGGCATCCCGCTGCTGTTCCTGCAGAACATCACCGGTTACATGGTGGGCAGGAAATACGAGGCCGGCGGCATCGCCAAGGACGGCGCCAAGATGGTCACCGCGGTGGCCACCGCCAAAGTGCCGAAATTCACCGCCATCATCGGCGGCTCCTACGGCGCCGGCAATTACGGCATGTGCGGCCGTGCTTACTCGCCGCGCTTCCTGTGGAGGTGGCCGAACGCACGCATCTCGGTGCTGGGGGGAGAGCAGGCTGCCAGCGTGCTCGTGACCGTGAAAGGCGATTTCAAGTCGAAGCAGGACGAAGACAGCTTCAAGGCGCCCATCCGCGAGCAGTACGAACGCCAGGGCCACCCGTACTACGCCAGCGCGCGGCTGTGGGACGACGGCGTCGTGGATCCGGCCGACATGCGGCGCCTCTTCGGCCTCGCGATCTCGGCTTCGCTCAACGCGCCGATCGAGGAAACGAAGTTCGGCGTTTTTCGGATGTAATGCGGGATGCAGCCATGTCTGGATACCGCGCAACCGTCGAGTGGCAGCTGCAGGGCGAGTTCAACTACGCGAGCTATTCGCGCGCCCACGCCATCGATCTCGGCCACGGCGTCCAGCTCCCCGGCAATGCCGCGCCATGGAACATCCCCAAGACTGTGCCGTGGACGCCTGGTGCCGACCCGGAGCAGCTTTTCGTCGCCTCGCTATCGACCTGCCACATGCTGTGGTTTCTGCACCTCGCGCACGATGCGAAGTTCATCGTCGAGCGCTACAAAGACGAAGCCACCGGCCTGCTGGCGAAAAATGCCGAGGGCCGGCAGGCGATGACGCAGGTGACGCTGCGGCCCCAGGTGACGTTTTCCGGCAGCAGGCCGACGTCTGAGCAGTTTGCGCAACTGCACCACAAGACGCATGAGCGCTGCTTCATCGCCAGCTCCGTGAAG